>JBGGMZ010000475.1:0-40959 GCA_041287745.1 Chthoniobacter sp.
GGTTTTCCGAACTTTACGCCGCCTATCATACCCAGAAGCTGAAGCCCAGCCATCCAGCTTATTCCTGGTTGCAGAGCCTCTAACGCAGGAAATTACCCATGTCCTTATTTCGATCGACCAACATTAGTTGCCCCAATTGCGGGGAGACCGTCAACATGGAGGGCGCCGGCAGTATCAACGCCGATCGCCGACCTGATTATCGCGACGACATCCTGCAATCCAATTTCCAGGACGAGACCTGCCCACACTGCCAGACCAGCTTCCGTCTGGCGCCTGAATTCAACTATCTCGACGTCGGGCGCGGCCAATGGATCGCCGGCATGCCGGCCAATCGGCTTCGGGACTGGATTGAGGTCGAAGAATCGGTCAAAGAGAGCTTCGCCATTTCCTATGGAGCGAAAGCTCCACAGGCGGCGCGAGATATCGGGGTTGATCTAGTCGTTCGGCTGACGTTCGGATGGCCCGCTCTTCGCGAAAAGATTTTTGCCAACGACCTCAGGATCGACGATGCCGTGCTTGAAATGCTGAAGCTGGAGACGATCCGGCGCGTTCCTTCGGCTCCGCTCGCTGAAGGAATCGAACTGCGCCTAGTCGATGCGACTGACGAAACTTTGACGCTCGTCTGGATCGACGCGGCAACCGAGGAGGTGCAGGAAACTCTTCAAGTACGCCGGACCTTGCTCGAAGCTATCGTCGCAAACGAGGAAGGCTGGAAACCCATTCGCGATCAATTGACCGACGGCCCCTTCGTAGACATTCAGAAGCTATTCATGGGGCAAGGTCGCACCCCAGCCGAGGCGACGACGACCGTCGCACCGCCGGCGTAGTGGGTGGTTGGTGCGGTGGCTGCGGCCAAGTAACGACGCCCAAATGAACGGCAAAAACCTTCACTTGGGCTTGTCCCCACGGCCTTAAAGTTCCTGCGGGTTGCGGGACGATCCTGCCTCAGTGGCTGAATGCCGCTCCCAAGCTCGTCAACATGGACTCCAACGGAGTGCGAATGGCGAACTTGCCAAAGGGATTGGAATCGGCCACTGGCACGAGGGGATGCTGGCGCAGCGCCGCGAGCATCTTGCTGAGCGACGCGGCCAGAGTCTTGTTGCGCTCGGCCTGACGCTCTTCATCGGGCTCCTTCATGGCCTGCTCGATCACCGGGAGGACGCTCTTGTCATCCACGATGGTAAGAATACCGTCCCACAAATCGACCTTCGCTTTGACGGCCACTTCCAGTTCGGGGTCGCATTGCTGGAGGATCGCGGCCTTGAGTGCCGCGATATTTTTCGCCGCAGCAGCTTTGGCGGCGTTCCAGTCCCGCTTGGCTTTCACGTAGGTCGACAAAGTGGGCGCACCTGCAGCGGTGGGCGGCGTGGTCGGCGTGGTCGGCTTTACTTCCGGAGGCTTCGGCGGCGTGGGGACAGCCCCGCCTCCGAGCAGCGCTTCCACAGCGTCCAGCGCCTTATTGGCCTCGGCGAATTCTCCCTTTTTGGCGGACGCCCCGGCACCTTGCGTCTTGACGGTAATCTCCTGCCCCTTCGGATTGTTGGCGGCGAGCGCAGCCTTGATCTTCGGCAAAAGCCCTTCGAGCCTCTTTTTAAATAGCGCCCCTGCGTCGGCCGTTACCGGTTTCGTGGCAGGCGCCGGCTTGGCGCCGACTGGCGTTTCTTCGGTGAGATCTTCTTCCATCGCGCCAGCACTCCCGACGCGGAGCTTGTAGCTGCTGCCCGTGTGCTCCTTGAAAAATTCTTTCAAGCCCTTGGCCGCGCCGCTCAACGAAGACTCGAGGACAAAGGTGTAGACATCGCCTTTGCCCCATTCGCACGTCCCCTTGGCAAATTTATGGCCGGAGCCTTTCAAGAGTTCTTTGAGGATCTTGGCCTGGCCCGCGCCGACTTTTTTGGACAGCAGCACGCCGAAGCTCTTGCCCATCTGGCACACCATGGCTTCGATCACCGGGTCTTTAGGCTGGCGCGCCTTCACTTTTCTCATCGCGCTGGTCAGCGCCCCTTTGATGTCTCCACCCTCCTCGCTGTCCTCGACTGTCTCCTCTTCTTCTTCCTCCTCCTCCTCCTCTTCTTTCTTCGCTGCGTCTTTCTCTCCGGCTTTCTTGGCCAGTTCTGTAGCCTTCTTACTCTTTTCTACTTCCTTTTCGATCTCGTCGAGGTAGTCGGTGACCTCCTTGTTGCCCTTCTGTTCCTTCTTGAATAGGTCGACTTCTTTCTCGAGGGCGATCAGCGCCTTGAGTTGCTCGTCTGGATTCGCCGCATCGCATTTGGCAAAGTCCGTCAGTGCCTTGGTCAACTTGGGACTTTTGAGCTTATGCTTCGTTGCTACGACCTTCCACGCTGGCTCGGTCAGATGCTTTTCGCTCATACGATATTTCTCGGTTGAATTTGCCGGTCCATAACACTTGAGCCGCCATCAAGTGACAAGAAAAAAGCCCGTGATTCCGACCGGCGTGCAATGCGCGATTTCCGTCGCCGATCATCCTTATTGCCTGTCAAAGCCTGCTGACATGAAACGCGTATTCCTTTCCGTCTTCGTTGTATTCCTCGTCGGGATGACATCCGCGTGCTCGCCGATCAACGTCATGGGGCGCAGCTTGCCTGACCAGGAATATATCGCCCTCTACGATGCGGGGATCGCGCGGGAAAAGAGCGAACTGAAACCCAACGGTGTTCACGATGAATATGGTCGTGTGCCATCGTGGAACGAGTACTGGCGCACGATCGGAGGCACCAACCCCGTCCCACCGACGGCCCAGAGCCGCCGCCTCAAACGCTATATCATCGAGCATCGTCGCGCCGCCGGCCTGCCGGAACTGAGCGGCACTCCGAACTGAAGTCAGCGAAACGCCTGGCGTTTACGCCGCGGTCGCATTTGCCGGCTCGCTACTGAGGCCGAAGCCGCGCTCGCGCACTTCTTCTTCCTCATAATAATTCTGCCGGGCCGCGAGGATGCCGGCGCGACCGAGATAGCCGACGATCTTCGACACATCGTGCCGGTCGACGACGGGCAGGCGGCCGAGATCGTGCCTGAGCATTTTGGCGATGGCGTCGTGCAGGGTTTCATCGGCAAAGGCGACGATGGGATCGGGCGTGCCGGCCTCGAGGACGGTGAGCTTTTCCTGCTCATGCCGCTCGAGCGCGCGCACCACATCGCTGCGGGTGATGATGCCCACGAGTCGCTGCTGTGCATCCACGAGTAGTGTCCCCTGCCGACGTGAAACCGCGGGATCGCCAGCCGCGATGCGGGCGGAGAATTCGCGAAGCGGCGTGGTTGCGAGGAGTATCGGAAGATCGCTGTCCATCACTTCGCCGACGCGCTTGAGATCGAACAGGTCAACGCTGTATTCGCGGGCGATATGCTGGCCGCGACGAGCGAGCTTTTCGGTAAGGATGGAGCGCTTGAGCAGCAGCACGGTCACGCCGAGGGCCGCGATCGAGCCGCAGAAGAGAACAGGCAGCGCATTGAAATCGTGCGTCAGTTCCAGCAGGAAGAACATGCCGGTGAGCGGCGAACGCATCGTGCCACCCATCATCGCCGCCATACCGACTGCAGCCCACAGGCCCACGTCGCCCGCTGGCATCCACTGGCCGACGAGCGCACCCATCGCGCCGCCGATGATGAGCAGCGGCGCGAGCACGCCACCGGAAGTTCCCGAGCCGAGAGACACCGCCCAGACGAGCGCCTTGGCGATGACCAGCCCGAGCAAGGCGCCGCCGATGATTTCGCCGCGCAGCAGGCCGTGAATGAGCTCGTAGCCGACGCCCAGCACGCGCGGATCAAACCACCCACCGAGACCGACAAAGAGCGCGCCGATCGCCGGCCACCACATCCAGTGAATCGGGATCTTTTGGAAAGCGTCCTCGAAGAAATAGACGATCATCGTGAGGAAGCCGGAACCGAAGCCGACGAGGATACCGATGACGATCGCGACCCCCAAGGCAGTGGGATTCAGCGTCGCATGGTCGACGACAGGGAAGATCGGCCCCGCGCCGAGCAGCGGCACCCGCAAAATCGAGGCGACAAGCGCGGCGGCTGCGACGGGTATGAAACTGCGCGGACGCCACTCGAAGAGCAGCAGTTCGACGGCGAGGAGCGTCGCCGCCAGCGGCGTGGCAAATACCGCCGACATGCCGGCAGCCGCGCCAGCGACGAGCAGCGTCTTGCGCTCTGCAGCCGTCAGGTGGAACAACTGCGCGACCATCGAGCCAAAGGCGCCGCCGGTCATAATGATTGGCCCCTCCGCGCCGAATGGGCCGCCGGTGCCGATCGAGATCGCCGACGAGATGGGCTTCAAGATCGCGACCTTCGGCTGGATGAGACTGCGCCCGAGCAAAATGGCTTCTAGCGCTTCGGGAATGCCGTGACCGCGAATCTTTTCCGAGCCATAACGCGCCATGAGCCCGATGAGGAGCGCGCCGGCGACCGGCACCGCGATGACCCACGGGCCGAGAGTGTGATGCGTCAGCGGAATCAGCTCGGTCGCGAAGCGCTGGAAGAAGACGAAATTCGTGATGACCGCGATGAGCCAGAGCAGTCCCTTGGCGACGAGGGCGCTGAGCGCGCCAATCGGCAAAGCGAGGGCAATGAGCAGGAGCATCCGGTGGTTGGCCCGGAAGTCGCCGAGGGAAGAAGGAGCCGTAGACATTGGAGTGTTGAGCCTAGCTCGATTCGAAAATAGTTCCAGTACGTATTAATTTTAAGCGCGTCATATATGCCACCCCCTCAACGGATTATAGTACAAATGTGGCATTCTTGAGGCGCTTTCGCCCCCCATCCGCTTGCATCTGCGGGCAGCGTGCTGGCCAATTTCCCATTCACGCTCTGCCGCAGAAACGTATCCTCAGCATGGGAGTCGATCTTCGATATTGAATCTGGGATGTTCTGCCTTTCCTCCACGCGCCCTCATCCTTCATCTTCTTCTCATGCTACCGCGTCCGCCGTCTGTCGTTATTGAAGCCGTTTCCCCGCTCATCGAGGGCGGGCGGTATCCTGTGAAACGCGCGATCGGCGAGGATATCGTCGTGGAGGCGGCTGTCTTCAAGGACGGACACGATGTCGTCTCCGTCCTGCTCAAGTGGCGCAAGAAAGGGCAGACCCGCTGGTTCGAGACGCCCATGCAATGCATCGACCCCTTCAATAAGGATCGCTGGTCGGGCGTCTTCTCCGTCTTCGAAAACGCCATCTACGAATACACGATCGAGGCGTGGGGCGATTTTTTCCGCTCGTGGCAGCATGAGTTTCAGGTGAAGTTCGAGGCCGGTCAGGCCGATATGACCAGCGAGATATTGGAGGGTGCCAGCTTCGTGGGCCGCGCCGCCAAGCTGGCCCAGGACCAGGGCCAGAAACGTGATGCCGAGCGGCTCGTGGTGTTGTCGGATAAAATCCGCGAAGGCACGCCGGAGATGGTGAATGCCCTCGCCCACTCGCCGGAGATGGAGGCGCTCATGACCGCCTACGCGGACCGTAGCGAGAGCGCGGAATACTTGCTCAACCCGCCGCCCATCGCGAAGCTCGTGGAACTCTCCGCCTCGTCGGAGCCCGCCATCTCCCCTGCATCCGCATCCGCCACACCCTTGGCGAATGCCGCGGCGCCCACATCCAAGGGCGCGACCGGTAAAGTGATCGCCTTCCCTACTGAATCCTCGCCCTCGGGCAAAAAGGGCGCGTCCAAAAAGAAGAAGGGCGCCCCCGAGCCAGCCAAAGCCGCCGCAGTGCCTCCGCCTGCAGTCGTGACCGAACCCGCGCCGGTCGCAGCGGAGGTCCCCACCGTCCAATTCACCCCTCGCTACCCGCAGGTCTACGTGGACCGCACCCGGGCGAATTTCGCCCAGTGGTATGAATTCTTTCCCCGCTCCGCGGAAGGCCGCGGCGACAAGGGCTCCACTTTCCGCGACTGTCTCCCGCGTGTCGAAGACGCGCAGGCCATGGGCTTCGACGTCATTTATTTCCCGCCCATCCACCCCATCGGCATCACCGCGCGCAAGGGCAAGAACAACGCCGTGAACTGCCAGCCCGGCGAGCCCGGCGTGCCTTACGCCATCGGCAATCGCCACCAGAAATGCCCGAACGGCGGCGGCCACAAAGACGTGGCGCCCGAGCTCGGCACGCTGGAGGATTTCGACTGGCTGGTGAACGAGATCCACGCCCGCGGCATGGAGGTGGCCATCGACTTCGCGCTCAATTGCTCGCCCGATCACCCCTACGTGCACGCGCACCCGGAGTGGTTTTACAAGCGGCCCGACGGCACGATCAAATACGCCGAGAATCCGCCGAAGAAATATCAGGACGTTTATCCGCTGAACTATCACAACGCCAACTGGCGTCCGCTCTGGGAGGAGCTCACCAGCGTCATCGAATTCTGGTGCGAGCACGGCGTGCGCATCTTCCGCGTGGACAATCCGCATACCAAGCCGGTGGCGTTTTGGGAATACCTCATCACGCGCGTGCAGAGTCGCTTCCCCGACGCCATTTTCTTGAGCGAAGCCTTTACCCGCTCGAAGATGATGAAGGTGCTGGCCATGGCTGGCTTTACCCATAGCTACACCTACTTCACCTGGCGCAACACCAAGCAGGGGCTCACTGAGTATTTCACCGAGCTTACCCAAGACGAGTGCGCGGAATACATGCGCCCGAATCTTTGGCCGAATACGCCGGACATTCTCCCGAGCTTCCTGCAATTCGGCGGGCGGTCCGCCTTCATCATCCGGGGCGTGCTCGCGGCCACGCTTTCGCCGGTCTACGGCATCTACTCCGGCTTCGAGCTCTGCGAAAATGTCGGCCTCGATAAAAAGCCGTGGGATGCAGCCGCCGCTGTGCCGCACTTCCTACATCTCTGCGACAGCGATTACAAACAGCTCGCCAAGGAAGAGTACCTCGACTCCGAAAAATACCAGTGGAAGCAGCGCGACTGGAATGCGCCGGGAAACATTAAGGAGATCATCACCAAGCTGAACCGCATCCGTCGTGAAAACCGCGCGCTGCAGCAGCTCCGCAACCTGAAATTCCAGCAGGCGGACAACGATCTCGTGCTCTACTACTCGAAGATGACCGCCGCACGGGACAACATCATCCTCGTCGTCGTCTCGCTCGATCCCTTCCATTTCCAGGACGCGTATATCGACGTGCCCGTCGACGAGTTTGGCTGGCTGGAGGATCAGTCTTATCAAGTGCACGACCTCCTCACCGACGAGCGCTACCTCTGGACCGGCCGCCGCAATTTCGTACGACTGCACCCCGACAAACCCGCCCACGTCTTCCGCGTGCGCCGCAAGACGCATAGCGAAAAGGATTTCGACTACTACTTGTGATCAATGCGGGGTTATCCCGCCGAACTTATGAAGCTATTCCGTTCCCTCCTCCTCGCCTGCAGCACTCTTTTCATGGCCACCACGCTCCTCGCTGAAGACTCGCCGATCTACTCCATCCCGCTCAAGGACATCGATGGCAAGGACACCTCGCTCAAGGCTTACGCCGGCAAGGCTTTGCTCATCGTGAATGTGGCTTCGCAGTGCGGGTTCACGCCGCAATACTCAGGGCTCGAGGCGCTTTATCAAAAGTATAAGGCCCAGGGACTCGTGGTGCTCGGCTTCCCCTGCAACGACTTCGGCGAACAGGAACCGGGGACGAATGGCGAGATCAAGCAGTTCTGCTCGGCGAAATACAGCGTGACCTTTCCGCTCTTCGACAAGCTGCACACCAAAGGCGCCGAACAGCACCCGCTCTACTCCGCGCTCAGCGGCTCGTCCTCGCCCGCGGCCGGCCCTGTGACTTGGAATTTCAACAAGTACCTCATCAGCCGCGACGGCAAGATCCTCGCCCACTATGAATCCGACGTGGAGCCGGATTCTTCCACGCTGCAGAAAGCGGTCGAAGGCGCGCTGGCAAAGTAGTCTCGCATAGCGACCCCCTTCCTGTAGCGGCGGTCAATGACCGCGAATCCACGCGCCCTCCCCTCAAAAGGCCGCGCGCTTTTCAGCCCGAAGGGCTGCGGCGGGCCGCTACTCTGGCGATGTTAATACAAGTTACCCCACCAACTCCTTAATCGCTGTGCCGTTGCGGACGATCATCACCGGACGGCCCGTTGGGGTGCGATACTCCTTGTGCGAATCGATGCCCAAGGTCTGGTAGAATGATGCGGCGACATCGTCCGGAGAGATCGGGCTGCCCTTCGGCCCTTCGCCTTTCGCGTCCGATTCTCCGACGACACGTCCGCCCTGGATGCCGCCACCGCCGAACAGGCAACACATGGCCCGCGGCCAGTGATCACGGCCACCGCGGTCATTGATCTTCGGCGTGCGTCCAAATTCGCCGGTGACGAAGACCGAGGTGGAGCCGAGCAATCCTTTGGCCTCCAGTGCGAGGAATAGCCCGCTCAGGCCGGAATCGAGCGTGGGAAGATTGGTATTCTTGAGCGTGTTGAAGTTGTTCGTGTGCGTATCCCAGCCGCGGAGATTCACGGTGACGAAGCGCACCCCCGTCTCGACGAGGCGCGTGGCGAGCATGCAACTCTGCGAGAAGGAGTCGTTGCCAAACATCGCGCTGATCGCCGCCGATTCCTTGCGGAGATCGAAGGCATCGCGCGTCTTGCTCGAGCGCATCATCGCGTATGCCTTTTGGCTGAACTGATCCATGCCCGCGAGCAACTTGTCCTTCGCGGCAAAATTACCGAAGGCTTGGTCGTACTTCCGCAGCATGTCCTGGCGGCGATCGACGTCAGTAAGCGTGAGGCTGTCTTTCAAGGTAAGGCCGCGGATTTCCATGGACCTGCCAGCCATGGGCGCGGATGCGGTCTCAAACGGGCCATATTCCACGCCGAGATAGCCACTCGGGTCCACTCCCTCCGTGGGGATTGCCACGAAGGGCGGAATCTCCGCGACACCTCCGAGCTCCTTCGAGACGACTGCGCCATAACCGGGGTAATGCAACGCAGGCGTCGGCCGATTGCCTGTGCCAAGATAAAGCAAGCCCAGCTCGTGTGCGGCGAGATTGTGGCTGACTCCGCGCAAGATCACATAACGGTCCGCGCATTTTGCGAGCTTGGGCAAATGCTCGCAGATGCGGATGCCAGGGACATTCGTCGCGATCTCCTTGAACTCACCGCGATGCGTATCCGGCGCATCCGGCTTGAGATCGAAAGTATCCATATGACTCGGGCCACCGCCGAGCCGCACGAAGATCGCGGCGCGGGCCTTCGCCCGATTGGAAATCGCGCCGCCATCCGCCATGGCGAGATATTCCGACAAGCCCAACCCGATGCCCGCGAGCGCGCCGATTCGCAGGAAATCGCGCCGGGGAATTTTGTCGCAATTGAGGTAGTTCATAAGTGCTCCAGGGGGTTGAAATGATTTCAGTGATTCACGGAAAACTCGCGGGTGTTAAGCATGGCCCAGAGCAGATCGCGCAGGCCATCGATCGGGTCTTTGGCCGCAGCGATATCTCCCCGGGCGTTCTGCAATTCCTCCATCGTGGGCGGCCGGCTGACCGTGCGCAGGAAAGCCTCGGCGATCCATTGGTCGAGCTTTCCTGGCGCGGTGCTTTGCGCGTGCAGGGGCCCGCGCAACTGGGTGATCCACGCGGGCGTCTCGGTCCGCTGGTTTTCGATGCGGGCGAGCATTTCGGGATCGTTGCGCGTGTAGAGCGTCTGCAGCAGCGTGGGCACCGTAGTGCGCTCGCAATCGCAATTCATCTCACGCGGCGATTTACCAAAGGCGGCGAGCGTATAATTCGGCTGACTGTTCTTGCCGAAGAGTTCGAGGCCGAAGGCGGTGATATTCGGCCCGATCTCGCGGTGCGCGACATCGGCCACAAAGGTCTGCTGCCGTTCATTCGTCGTGGTCGCCAGGGTCATCGCATCGAGCAACACTTCCGCCGGCAATCGCCGCACGATGAAACGGCTGAAATTCCGGTCGTCGCCTTCATTGGTCACGTTCGGCCGCCAGCTCCGCTGGTAGGTGTCGCTGTTCAAGATGGTCCGGTGCAGCCGCTTCATGTCATAGCCGTGCGCGATGAAGTCCGCTGTGAGGTAGTCCGTCAGTTCTGCGTTCACCGGTGGGTTCGCGAGATTCATGTCGTCGACCGGCTCGATGAGGCCACGATGGAAATAAGCGGCCCAGACACGATTGACGAAGGCGCGGGCGAAGTAAGGATTGTCCTTGCTGTGGAGCCATTGCACGAGCGGCTCGCGCGGGTCCGCATAGCCTTTCAACAAGACCTCGTCGCCACCGAGCAATTTCGGCGTGAGCACACGACCGGCGTAGACTTGGGTATCCTGTTTCACTGTCGTATTCCGTGGGTGCCGCGTGGCGATGTAGACTTCATGGATGGGAAAGATTTCGCCGGCGTCGATGCGGCGGCGGATCTCTTCCCCCTGCGCCTGTTCATCATTCTTGTTGCGCATCTCCATCTTGCCGCCAGTCGCGAGGCGCAGGTCTTTCGTCACCGTGGCGAAATTGACATCGTCGCGGCGGATGTCGGCGTCGTAACGCACCGGTTCGAAGAACGCCTGGAATTGCACGTAATCCGTCTTCGTCCACTGATCGAACGGATGCTTGTGGCACTGCGCGCATTCGATGCGTACGCCGAGGAATGCATGGGCAAACGCAAGCGCGCGATCCTCGGGCTTCTGCACATTCTTGCGCGCCCAGAAATACGGCATCGTGGCGCGCTGGGCAAAATCGGCCGGGTGATCGTGCCGCAGATACGAGGCCATCTCGAGCGCGTAGTCCTTGTAGGATTGGTCGGGTGAACTGCGGCTGGTGGCAAGGATGATCCCGGCGGCGAGCTTGTCGTACGGCTCATTGCCCGCCACCCGGCGATAGAGCCACTCCCACCATTGCCGTGAAAATTCGCCGTTCAGGTCCGGGACGTTCTCCGAAAAGATTTGGCGGGTGCTGTTGCCGGTAAAATCGCACAGCTTGGTAGCCCACCACGCGGCATAGCCGGGCGATTCGAGGAGTTCGTCGATCTTCTTCGCGCGCTTGTCCGGTGATTTGTCGGTGAGGAATTTCACCGCCTCAGCAGGCGTCGGCAGAGTACCGGCGAGGTCGAGGCTTACGCGTCGGAGAAACTCTGCGTCCGTGCAGGGCTCCGACGGCACGATCCCGAGCTTGCGCAATTTCGTGAGGACCAGTTCGTCCACTTTTGTCGTAGCGCGGATCTGGGGATATTTCGCCCCGACGAATTCCCCGACCGGCAACATGACGGAAATCGGCGCCACACCATTGTCGTAGAAGGCGACGATGTGCGTATCGCCTTTGCCCAGGCTTTCGACAAGGCCCTTGTCTGAGACGGTGGCGATGGCGTCGTCATTCGAGCGGAAGCGGGTGAGCAGCGTGACATCCTCGGCCGTGCCGTTCTTCCAATGCGCGAGCACTTTCACCTGCACTTTCTGGCCGGCACTCTGGAAGACAACCTCCTTCGGAATGACCTCCAGGCGCTCGAACTCCGGGGCTTGCGCCGCGTCATCCTTTGCCCCGGCGGTGATCCAGCGGAGGAGGAGGTTGTATTCCCACGAGTCTTTCTTGAATCGCTCCTTGCCCTTGTGCTTCACCTGCGCGGTCGGCTTCAGCAGGAGCAGGCTTTTCGCAGGATCCTTCAGATTCACCCGCACCTCGCCTTCGTCGCCGCCGGTATCCTGCGTAAGGGCCTTGTGATCAGCCTCGAAATCATAGCCAAACAGCGAGAGCCGGAATCCGCCCTGCCCGGCAAAGGAGCCATGGCACTCGCGTCCGCTGCAACCGGAGCGGCTGAGCAGCGGAATCACGTGGCGGCGAAAGCTCGGTTCCTGCTCCTGTGAGACGCCGCTGTCCAAGGCGGAAGCCTCTCCAGTCGCCAACACCAGTCCGGCGACGAAAAGTCCGATCCGGGAGAGAAGGAAAGTCTTCATGCTCTCACTTGGCGGGTTTCTTGGGCGAAGCAGCGGTCCGGCGCTGTTCCTCTTCCGCGGCCTTCGTCATGGCGTCCTTTTGGGCCGGCGTCAGCAGCGTATCGAGCTTGTGCAGGAAGTGATCCTCGGTGTCCTGATTCTTTTCCTGCTGGACCCGCTGCCGCGCGGCGGGGTCTGCCTTGATGCTGGCAAATTTCTCCTCGTAAACCGTCCCGACTTCATCGAGTGCGCCCTGATATGCGGCATTGACCTTCGCAATGAGCGCGGCCTGCTCGGGAGTCAAAATCGCGGCCACCTTTTCACGAAGCTTGGCGTTGGCGGCATCCACAGCGGCACGGGCCTTGTCGCGCTGTTCCTGTGTCACGGAGGGGTCGTTCTTGGAAATGGAGCGCGCCGCTTTGAACGCTTCGTCATTGGCCATTTCATTGCGTGCCGCGGCAATCTGTTCCTGCTGGGTCGGAGTGATCTGGAGGATGGCGTTCAGCCCGGGGACGAATTCCGGCGCATCGGCCCGCTTCTTCGAAGACCAGAAAGGATAATCGTTGGCTCCGGCGCCTTTTTCTTTCGTCCCCTTTTCCGGCGCGGCCAGACAGAGGCTGGATAGGATCGTGACGAGAGCGATGAAGCTGAGGTGTGTTTTCATGTTGTTCGTGAGGGGAAAGGAAAACTAGGGACGAGCGGGAGCATTCAGGCGCTCGAGCGCGCGCTGCAGGGTCTCCTTGGCTTCGGGCATTTGCCCGGCCTGCATCTGGTCTCCGAAGGTCTTCATCAGCTCAAGGATGGGGCCCGGATCGCGTCCCTCGCGCCGCCAGCGATCCACTTCGGCCTGCACCTTCAGCATGCGCGCATTCAACTCCTGGCGGACGTCGGGCTGGCCGCTTTCCGACGTCGGCTTTTTGCCGCTCCCCTTCGGCGGCTGGCTCTCGACGATGGCGCGCAGCTTCGCCAGTTGGAGGGGCGTGAGCAGATTCTTCGCACGAATGAGCATCAGGAACTGCGCGCGCTTCATTTCCTTTTCGGCTTCGAGAGTGGCCGTGAATTGATCGAGCGCGGTCTGTTCCGGAATGGAGGCGCCCTTCACCGTTTGGGCAAGGAGGTCCGTCGTTTCTCGTAGTTTGGCTTGCCCATCCACGAAGACCTTTTTGGTCTCTTTCACCAAAGCGGTGATCGCACCGCGCTGATCATCCGAAAGGCCGAGCGGCTCCGCTTCGCGCAAAATCAGATCGGGCGGAAAGAGATCTCCGCGAAATTCTTTCGGTGCGCCGCCTTGAGCGTTGGCACTGGCGATCCACATCGAAATGAACAGCAGCGAGAGGAAGGTCTGCACGAACCCGCGCGACAACATCGCGCCTGCCTGGCGAAGGAAATTATTCATCTCGATGGGGCAGGTCCGAATCGTGGCGGACGGGAAGCAAGTCATCGCTGGGGGCCTGCCAGTAGGTCATCAAAACTCCATCGACGGCGGCAAATTCCCTCTCCCTTTCGCGGTCGTGCCTCCGCTCCGCTACGATGTGAAGAGTGAGGACGGCAGCCAAAAAAAGAACAGCGAAGGAGGCGCCCGCCAGCGTCAGCGAAGGCCATCCCGGCTTCGCGTCCGAAGCAGCCTGACACCGTCGCGCCGCGCCCCAGACCCGCTCAAAGGACGTCGCCGAAGCCTGGCGTCGTTGCCCCAGCTCCTGCATGCGGTCCCGCAGCCATTGCGCGTCGTGGTCATTGCTCATAAGCGGGCTCCCTTTCTTGAAAATCGCGGCGCAGCTTCTTCTTCCCACGCTCGTAATGCTGCCGGGCGGAGCCGGGAGAAACGCCCATCACGCGGGCCGCAGCGTCGAGCGTGAGGTCCTCGTAAAAGACGAGATGCAGCACCTCGCGCTGCCGAGCCGGCAGCGCATTGATGGCCCGCTCGAATGCATCCTTCCGTTCGGTGCCCAGCAGCGAGGCATCGGGCGGCGCCGTGCTCGAAGGAAATGTCTGCGCGCGTTCCGGCCGCAGCAGGAATAGCCGCCGAACCATCTGCCGGCGCATCTCCTTGGCCGCGCGATTGCGGATCACGGAAAACAGCCAGGTCTTGAATTCCGCGCGGCCCCCGAAGCACGCTTTGCCTTGCAGGACATGCAAGTAGACGGTCTGCAGCACATCCTCCGCGTCGGCGGTGTTCCCCGCACAGCAAGTCAACGCCCAGGAGAAACTCTCCGCATGCAGTGTCTTCAACTGCTCCTCGAGTTCGGCTGGACTCATTTAGGACAAGCATGGGCTGCATGGTTTCATCTCGATCGCAACGGCGTGGTGGTCTGTGCTCTATTGGTCCCTCATCCCTCCATTCTGTGTGACAGCGAATTTTTTGCGGAGCCAAATTGTGGGCGGGCAGCGTCCCAACGGCATCGACATTAAAGGTTCTAATGATTCCGCCAAAACTGGCTTCGCATGATGCACCGCGGTCCGCTTTTACGACCGCGATTTCGATTATGAATACTCCCCAAACTGGCAGCAGAACTTTTCGCCATTCCCTGAAGCCACTCCTTTTCCTAAGCTCCATCGCGTCGGTGCTGTTGAGCCCCCTTTCCCATGCGGAAGACTGGGGCGCGTATTCCATCGTCCCCGTGAGCGCGCCGAAGATGGTGCTGGAGGCCGTCGGCGCGGGCACGACGGATGGGACCATCGTTTCCATCAATAATCCCGCGGGCACACCGAACCAGAAGTGGGTGATCATCCCGAAGGGCGACAATCTCTATACGATCAAGCCTTCGTATAACTCGAACCTCGTGCTGGCCATCGCCAAGGGCGGCAAGAACAACGGCGCGCAGCTCGTGCTCGAGACCGAGGGCGGCCAGCCGTGGCAATTGTGGACGCTGCAGAAGCAGGACAACGGCAACTACAGCATCGTGCCGCAGCACGCGCCGGGCATGGGCATCGATGACAATGGCGGGAAGCAGACGCCCGGCTCGCGGATCGATCTGTGGACGCACAATCCGAACGATCCGCATTTGCAGTGGGTCATCCAGCCGCTCGCGGGCAGCACAGTGAAGGCCGCGCCCGTGGCGGAAGAGGTGAAGACGTATGCCCCCCCGGAGATCAAGCCGGAGGACATCAGGGCCGGCGAAATCAAGAAATTCACTTTCGCGCAGAGCAAGATTTTCCCCGGCACCACGCGCGAGATCACGGTCTTCGTCCCCGCGCAATACGATGGCGCCAAGCCTGCCTGCGTGTATGTGAAGACCGACGGTTACAACCCGAAGGAAAAGGAATTCATGGAGCGCATGATCGCCACGAAGGAGATGCCGGTGACGGTGGGCGTTTTCGTGCGCCCGGGCGATTTGCCCGCGCCGATGAAGGGCACGCTCGGCCGGCGCAACCGCGATCTCGAGTACGACGGCGTGAATGCCGACAACGTGCGCTTCCTCATCGAGGAGCTGCTCCCCTTTGTCGCCAAGGAGTATAACCTGAAGCTCTCGACCGATGGCAACGATCGCTGCATGTCCGGCGGGAGCAGCGGCGGCATCGCGGCCTTTGTTGCCGCGTGGAATCGGACAGATGCTTTTAGCCGCGTCTACGTGGCGAGCGGCAGCTTCGTCGCTTTTCGCGGTGGGCATGAGTTTCCCACGATGGTGCGGAAGTTCGAGGCCAAGCCGATCCGCGGCTATTTCACCACCGCCACGCACGACATGGAGAACTGCGCGGGCGATTGGTATCTGCTCGACCAGGAGATGGACAAGGCGCTGAAGTTTTCCGGCTACGACTACCAGTTTCGCACGATCGATGGCCGGCACGTGGCGGGTTACATGGACAACTGGCAGGAAGCCATGGCGTATCTCTGGAAAGGCTGGCCGGAGCGCGTGAAGGCCGGGCCGAGTGCGCCGAGGGCGCAGGATGTATTGGTGCCGGAGGAAGGGTGGCAACCGGCCGGCAAAGGCTACAAGAATCTCCGTGCCGCGACTTGCAATGCAGCGGGTGAAGTCTTCTTCGCCGACGCGGCGGACAACAAGATTCACCGCATCGGCACGGACGGCACGGTGAAGGTCTTCGCCGCGGATGCCAGCCGCGTGAATGGCCTCTCCGTGGGCGCGGACGGCAATCTCTATTCGGTCTCCTGGGAATCGGGAAAGCTGATGAGCTACGACGCCAGCGGCAAGGGCACGATGCTCATGGAAGGGTTGCCTGCTCACTCCATCGCGGCGCTGCCGGGCGGCGGATTTTACGCGACTGGCGCAGGCGAGCTGGGCTCGGACTCCGGCGCGATCTGGTATGTGAAAGACGGCAAGCGAAAGCTGGTCGACTCGGGGTTGAAACACGCCACCGGCATTACTTATCGCCCGGATCAATGGCTCCTCACCGTGGCAGACGGCAATTCCAAATGGGGCTACAGCTATCAATTCAACGCCGATGGATCGCTGACGAACAAGGAGCGTTATTTCTCCTGGTATGTTGCCGATTGGGACGATGATTCGGGCACGGAAGGCCTCTGCTACGCGCAGGAAGGGCAGATGTTTGCCGCGACCCGTTCCGGCGTGCAGATCAGCGCGGATGACGGCCCGACGCAGGTCATCCTCCCTCTGCCCGATAACAGCCGGGTGACCGCCGTGTGCCTCGGCGGCAAGGACCTCGACACACTCTACGCTTTTGCCGGCGACAAGATCTGGAAGCGCAAAGTGAAAGTCCACGCCGCGGGCGCCTTCACGCCATGGATGAAGGTGAACGGGACGAAGCTGTAGCTGGCTCTCGCAAGGCGATGCACCGTTGTAGCCGGGCTCATTGAGCCCGGTTCAGGCGACGGCGAGAATCTTTCGCAGACCGGGTTCCATGAACCCGTCTGCAGCGACTATCCCGCAAACTTCACGCCGGCCTTCTGCACCTCGCGATAGGGCAGCAGCCAGATGAGCGATTCATCGTGCAGATCCACGACCTGGATGCGATTGCCCCACGGATCGCGGAAGTCGCAGCGAAATCCCTCGATAAGCTTCAGCCCGTATTTGCCGGTGAGCTTCTGGCGCACTTCGGCGAGCTGACTCTCGTCGCACACCATGATGCCGAAATGCCGGTTGCTCGTGTCGGGCTTCATGCCCTTGTGCTCGAACATGGCGAGGAACTGGTGCTCGCCCAGCTTGAAGAAGGCGTCGCCTTCGCCTTCGTCGAGTTTCTCGAGGCCGAAGACGTCCTGGTAAAATGCGACGGCCTTTTCGATGTCGCCCACTTCGATGGCGACGTGGTTGCAGCCATAAACTTGCACGCTCATTGCCGAATATAGCGCCTGGCCGTCCAAAGTCAGCGGCGATTGCGACGCCGATTATGGCGTCGGCTCATCCGGCATTGGCTGAGGAAGGTCATTGGTATCAAGGCGGGGAAGGGTCCAGGCAGAGTGCGTGGAGAGATCGGCCACGGCCACCTCCGTCGTCAGCCCCAACGCCGCGCCTTTGCCGCGAACGATTTCCACCAGCGAGGGATTGTGCGCACCATAAGGATAACACATGGCCCAGCGCTGCGTCGGCGCCCCCACTGCCGCGAGAAAATCGAGCGATAGATCCACCTCGCGCGCTTGCTCAGCCGGCGAAAGGGTATTCATCCAAAAATGACCATGCCCATGGCTGCCAACATACATGCCCTTACGAACCATGGTGCGAAGCTGCGGCACATCCACGTAGAGCTCCCGCGCAAAGGCTTGTTCGTTCGTGCTGACGTACTGTTGGAAAAGTCCGTCCGCAATTTCTGCGCGCAAGACTTCGGGGAGTTCGCGCTGGAGCATGCGCTTGATGAAGATGACTTCCGCCGAATCGAAGCGGCTGGGGTGGTGCAACTCCGCGAGGTAATCCGCGGTCGGCCGCAAGCCGTAGGCACTCCGTTGCTCGTCCACCGCCGCGAGCAAGCTGGCCATGACCGCGCGCGGCTCCGCTGCTGCGAGGATGAAGTGGATTTTGTTCACATCCAGCACCCGTCCCTCGGTGATAGCCCGAGCTGGGGGAAAGAAGGATCCCTGCCATCCCCGCTCTTCCAACAGGGGAAAGACCGTGGTGTAGTGATCGAGATAGCCGTCGTCAAAAGTGAGCAGCGCGGCGTGCTCAGGCAGGGGCTGCCCCCCTCCTAGTGCTTCCACACATTGCTCCATGGTGACGATGCGATACCGGCTTTGCAGCCAAGTCAGTTGGCCGATGAATTTCGCCGTCAGCAGTCCCTTGATCGCCGGATAGCGTGTGCGCGGCAAATCGCGCACGAAGTGATACATCACGATCGTCAGGGGCTGGCTCATGACTTGGGAATCTGCGAGAGGCGGGCGATACGATCGCGATCGGAATCCGCGCGCGTGAAATGCACTTCCGCCAAGCTCCCGATCTCGGAAGAATAGCGGCGGCTGAAGAGGCCAAGGTATTCCTGATTGGGACGGGCCTCGATCGGAGCGGTGACTTGCGGAAGCAACGCGGCATCGTCTTCGCGCAGCGCCACGAAGCCGGCTTCCGCCAGCGAGGAGGCATAGGCTTCACCGAAGAGCGCAGCATCGACGAAACAAGCGCCCGCGATCCGAGCCTGTGCGGCAGCGGCCCGCAACAAGGCCGGCATGTGACTGACTTCGCCGAAGAGATCCACGATCCGCACCACCGCATGCTCCGTGGGAGGCAGAGCTTCCCGCCGGGTGAAAAGAGCGGCGCGCACCTCCCTGCCTTCGAGCACCGCCAGACATTGATAGCGGATGTACGGATGCGCAAAGAAGCGCCGCTGCAGGTATGGCAAATCGCGGAAAGTGGTCGCCTCGAATGGGCCGCTGATGGGCCAGGAAAGTTCCCGCGCCATCTCCGGACCGACGAGCGTAGCACCTTCACCGGTGAACGCTCCCGCAGTGGCGGGCAACAGCTTGCGCAGGCGCTCTTCATCCGTGCCGATAGCGCGCGCGACATCGTACATCGCATCGCTCAGGGCGAGCGTGTGCCGGACGAAACGCTGCTGGCCGAAAACATTGAATCCTGACTGTGAATAAAACTCCGCCGTTTTTGGGGTGAAGCCGATAACGCCGAAAACATCGTGCCGCTCCATCATTTGCTCGACGAGAAGACCGCCCAGACCGCTGCCGCGGTACTCGGGGAGGGTGAATGCATTGGCCCCCCAGACCATCGACACCGGGCGTCCGCGCAGCAAGAGCCTTCCGGTCAAGCCGCCATAGTGAGCGGCCACGGTGCCATCGAGCTTCACGGCGACGAGTGACTCGAGCCCCGCTTCCCCGTTTGGCCGCAAAAAATACCAACGCAGAAACGCGTGATCCTGAAAGACAGTGGTTTCGCCATAGGCGCGGCGAAAGAACGCAGCCAGGGCGGGCAGATCCGTCTCGCGCGCTTCCCGGAACTCAAAGTCCGAGCTGCTCATGACTGGTAGACCGGTTCACCGCTGCGGAGGGCGGGGATACCCGCGTAGACGCCGTTGGAACCGCGGTAACCAGCCTCCATGGTCGGACCCGTTTCCAGGGACTGCAGTTCGCTCGGTGAGTGCCTCATGTGCTCGTTTCGTTTTTGGCGAGGATGCCGCTCCCCTTTGCGTAGCCAAGCAGTTTTTTGGCAGGAGTTTTCGGGACACGCTCGTATTTGCCGAGGCGGTGGCCAAATCGTGTTAGCATGTCATGCCCGCGCGACGCTTGGCCCATGCGATTCAGGGGTGTGAAAGCTTGTCAGTCAGAACTCGCTTTGAAGTATCCAAAGAGGCGGCTGCGGAGGCGTTCGCCAGCGGCCCAACGATTTTTCGCTTTAGGAGAACTGCTTCGCCAGCAGATCCTGGCGGAACAGCATCGACCTCACGGAAGTGTCGATGATCGCGCTCATCTGAACTAATTGCACGATTACGACGCCTGCTCCGCGCAGCGCCGGGTCACGGCAACTTATTTTCCGGACGTCCCACTGCGCTCGATCTCCGGTGCGCCAAACTTAAAGACCCACACGCCAGCGATGGCGCCAAACGCGAGCGCCACACCCCAATTGGCGGAGAGCAGGAGTAGGCCCGCCAGAAGGGGTGGCGCGAGGACGATCTGGCGCTGGAAGGAGCCATGCGTGGCGGCAACAATCAGCATTCCGATGGCCGAAGCCGTGGCAACGATGCCGCCTAGCAGATGCAAGGTCCACTGCATGGCCAGACCCAGGGCCTCCTGCACGGGAACTCTCGGCTCGCAATTGATCGCGACGAGGACCATGACGAAAAACACCAACAGGAAGAGAAACGCGAGGGAGAGAGTCGTTTTCATGGAGGGTCTCTAAGAGTTCGCAACTCGTCGCTCCCGTGCGCGGATCGGAGGCGTAGGACGAACCGTCTGGCGCGCCCCCCCAGGAAGGGGAAAGCGCCGAGCTCCCAAAAGGATTTACCCCAAAGCAACAAAATCCCGCGAGCGGCTGCCGGGTCTCAGGATGACATCGAACTAGATTTATTCCACAGTTCTCAAGCCGTGACCCCGCCCCCGAATCTTCTCCCAGCCCTGCCTTCGCCACGCCCGCGCAAGTCCAGCGCGATCCGGATCATCCTCTTCTCGGTGCTGCTCGCCGTGATCGGCGTGCTCATCATCCCCGGCTACTATGTGGAGGAGCGCATCCGCGGGAAAATGGCATGGGAGAAATATGCAGCCGAGGCCGGGCAACGCGGAGTGAAACTCGACTTCGCGGACTTCATTCCGCCGAAAATCCCGGACAACGAAAACTTCGCCAGCATTCCGATCTTCGACGCGGCCTTTCAAGCGATGGAGAAGGACAAACCCGTTCCGAATCCTTTCAAGAAACCCGCGGTCAAGGGAGTGGAACACCCGCCGCTCAGCGACGCAAATAAACAAACGCTCATCGATCTCGCGGAGTGGCAGAAATACTTCGTGAAGACCGGGCAGCTCCCGGCGGCCGGCGATAACGCCGCGAAGGATATTCTCCGGGTACTCACGGCCTTCGACGCCCCGCTAGCGCAGCTCCACGAAGCCGAAACCCGCCCGCATTGCCGCTTCCCGGTGCATTGGGAAAAAGGGCTGGCCGCAAATTTGGGTCACTACGAAGTCATCCAAAGTGCGGCGCAAATCGAGGCGTTGCGTTTGAGCGCTCATCTGGCTTTGGGCGACAGCCCGGCGGCTTACGAAGACTTCCACCACGGCTTCGGGCTAGCTACTGCTTTTCGTGAAGAGCCAGTCACGATCTCGGGTCTGGTGCGCGTCAACATCGCAGTCACGCTGGGAAATGCCGTCTGGTCCGGCCTGGCAAGGCATCAATGGGGCGAGCCCGAATTGCGGAAGATCGAAGCCGACGTCAGCGCGGTGGATTGGCTGAAAGACTTCGAGTTCGCCATGAGCAGCGAACGTGCAGTGACCAATCAGATCTTCGATACACTCATCGGGCACCCGCAGCAGATGGTCACCTTGCTTCACAACGAGGACCCCGGCGGGAAAAAGTGGTCATGGATTTTATGGGGTTATCCATCCGGCTGGATCTACCAGAGCAAGCTGCGGATGAATCGATTCTTCGACGAAATCCTGGCCCGGACAGACGCGGGGCAGCACCGCTGGTTTGGTGAGCGTCCCATCCCCTCCTCCGCTACCAACCTCAAGGAGCAGGGCGAAAGCTTTCACTATTTCGCGTTCCGCCTCATGGCTCCTGTTCTGGAAACGGTGGAGAACAATTGCATTCACATGGCCGTCCTCGCCGACGAATCCCGGCTGGCCTGCGTGCTGGAACGCTTTCACTTAGTGCACGGCCAATATCCCGGCACGTTGACGGAACTGGTCCCGGAATACATCCCCACCCTGCCCGCGGACCTGGCTAACGGCGCGCCCTATCACTACCACCTCACGCCAAAAGGACGTTTCCTTCTTTATTCGGTCGGCCCGAATCAGCGCGATGATTTCGGCGTGATCAATCCGAAGCTCCGTGCCCGCGAGCAGTTGGACTGGGTCTGGTGTTACCCCGTGAAATGACTGGCCGGCGCAGCGATTTTATCGCCAGTTAGACAAATCTCTGCGTGGGGCGCGTCTTACGCCCGAACCCATGTCCCCCGACCTGCGCCAGCTCTACGATGAACACGCTCCTGCGCTGTTTGCCTTCCTGCTGAATTTCACCCGGCGCGAGGCGGATGCGCGCGATGTGTTGCAGGAGCTCTTTCTCAAGCTCGTGGCGCGGCCGGAATTGCTCGCCGGTGTGGAGAACGTGCGCGCCTTTCTGCTGCGGCTCGCGCATCGGCAGGCCATCGATGCCCATCGCCGCCATGCCACGCAGGAGGCCGCGCTCGAGCGCGCCGCAGCAGAGCCGGTGGCGCTCTTCGTCACGGCCGAGGATCCGGATGAAGCAGCCTTTCGTTCGGCGCTGGCCGGCAGTCTTGCGGAGTTGCCCGCGGAGCAGCGTGCGGTGGTGCATCTCAAGCTCTGGGAGCAGATGACTTTCGCCGAGATCGCGGAGGCGCTCGACATCCCCGCCAATACCGCGGCAAGCCGCTACCGCTACGGCTTAGACAAACTCCAGGCGCTGCTGCGTCCTCTCTATGAAGAACTGCGATGAACGACGACTTTGAACGCAAGCTCCGCCAGCAGCCTTTCCGCGCCCCCCCGCCGGAATTGCGCGAGGCGATTTTTGGCCGGACGGAAAATCCGGCGAGCGTACTCGTGCCGCCGCGCTGGACATGGCGCGATTGGTTCTGGCCGGCGCCACAGGCGTGGGGCGCGCTGGCCGCACTGTGGCTCCTCTTTGCCGTGCTGATGTGGAGCGATCGCCCGGCTTCGCCCACGCCCGGCCTGGCAACCCCGAGCGCAGTCGCCAGCTCCACCCTTGTGGCCATCCACCATTTCCGCGAACTGCATCATGCCATCAACTCCCTCAACTAAATCCCTCGGCCGCCGCGTCCTGGCGCGGATATTTTCCCGCAGAACGCTCTCCGCGCTCGCGTTCGCCGTCGCTGTGCTGGCCACCGCCGTCGTCGGATACTACACCATCGAAAAAATGCGCGGCCGGGCGCTGTGGCGCTCCTACGAAGCAAGCGCGCAACAGCGCGGCGTGAAGCTGACCCTCAACGATTACGTCCCGGCGCCGATTCCCGACGCGCAAAACTTCGCGGCCATCCCCATCTTCGAAGAAGTGTTCCGGGCCGCGCGGGAACAGCGCACAACGCCCAATCCCTTCGCGATCGCCGGGGCGGAGCCGCCGCGCCAGACGCCCGACCCGATTTACCCGCTCAAGAGCAAGACGCTCGATCTCGCCGCCTGGCAGCAATCCTTTCTCAAGACCAAGGTGCTCGCGACCGCGACCGACGATTCCGCCCGCGATGTGCTCAAGGCCCTCGAAATCTATGGACCCGCTTTACAGCAATTGCACGAAGCGGGCCAGAGACCCGCGAGTCGCTTTCCCGTGCGTTGGGAAGATGGCGTCTCCACCGCATTGCCGCATCTAGGGGTGATCCAGGCCGCGTGCCGGGTCTACGGGCTACGGCTCGGCGCACACCTCGCGAACGGGGACAGCGCGGCGGCTTATGAGGACTTTCACGATGGCCTACGGCTCTACACGGCCCTGCAAAATGAACCGAGCCTCATCTCCGGCCTGGTGCGCATCAGCCTGCTGGCGATCCTCGAGAATGCCGTGTGGGACGGACTCATGAAGCGGCAGTGGCAGGACGCGGAGTTGCGCCGCATCGCAGAGGATCTCGAGCCTCTGCGGCTCTTCGCCGATTACCAGCTCGCGATGGGCAGCGAGCGCGGGTTCAGCAATCTCATCCATCAGCAAATACGGGAGCTCAGTGGAGAGAAGACGCGGGAGATGATCGCGATGATAAGCGGCCTTTCATCTACGGACAATCCTCGCCCGCAATGGGTGGCGGGGATGCTGCCTTGGTATCCGCGCGGCTGGATCTACCGCAGCCAGGAGCGCGCCAATCGCTATTTCGACGAAATGCTCACGCGCGTCTCGCCCGAACCACCACGCATTTTTCCGGAGCGAACCATCGAGTTTCGAGCGGGGATGGCCAAGGGAACCTTCGAGCGGCTGCGCTACTTCTTCTTCAATCTGCTGGCTCCGGCGCTGGATGACATGGAGCAGACCTATGCGCGCAGCCAGACGTGGCTCGACCAGACGCGCCTCGGCTGTGCGCTGGAGCGCTACCGGCTCGCGCAGGGCCATTTCCCGGCGTCGCTCGATTCACTGGCGCCCGCCTATATTGCGTCGCTGCCGCGCGATGTCGTGAATGGCGAACCGTTGCATTACCGCGTGGAGCCGGACGGCGGCTACGTCGTCTATTCGGTCGCCTATGATTTGAAAGACGACGGCGGCAAAATTGATCCAAAGGTGGGCGCCAAGAAGCAGGCGGATTGGGTGTGGAGCATGCGCTAAGGAACTTAGACTGCATCTGCGAATGTGATGCGATGAAAAGCACACGTGTGTCGCGCCCGGACCCGATCCAAAATCGCCGCGTAACCGCTACCAGGTTCGCATCTAGACCCTTGCCTCTTAACATTCGGTTCATGTACAGACACCCATGGCTTACGGCGGCGGTCGTTCTCGTGGTGTCACTTCGCCCCCACACCTCGCCATGAAGTCAGACACCCTGCAAGACAGCGGCGCGGATCTTGTACTTTTCGCCCGCCGGCATCCGTGGCTCACGACGATTGTTGCCGTCATTCTCGGGGGCGTGATCGTCTTTTTCTGGTCCGAGTGGCGCGCGGAGCAGCGCTGGCAACGCTATGCCTCGGAAGCTCGCGCGAGGGGCGTGAAATTGATACTCGCCGATTTCGCCCAGCCGGAAATTCCCGATGACCAAAACTTCGCCGCGTTGCCAATGATGCGCGCGGCCTTTGCCAATTCGCCCATCAACCGGCCCTTCGAGATGCCCAGTATCGGAGGCCGCCAAAGGGGGCAATTTCCCCGGGGCACGAGTGCGCCCAGTTTGGGCAACGCGATGCGTGGCGAACGGATCGATTGGATGAACTGGCAGCAGTTCTTCCAGTCGGTGGGATTCCTGACCGAGGTCTCCGACAACCCGTCCCACGACGTGCTGCGCGCCCTGGATCGGCACTACGCAACGGCATTCCGTGAGTGGAGCGAATGGCGCACACGGCCTCGATGCCGGTTCCCGCTAAATCTCTCCGGCGGTGAAAATATTTCGCCATCACATCTGGGTCTCTTCCAGATGGCGGCGAGGATATTCAGCTTGCACCTGCGGGCGCACCTGGCGGCGGGAGATTCCGCCGCGGCCTATGCGGATTTCCAGGATGGGTTCCAAACATACCGGGCCTTGCGGGACGAGCCCACGTTCATCTCCGGAGTATCTCGAATCATCTGTCTGCGCATGCTCTTGAACGCGGTGGGCGATGGATTGCAGGATCGAGCGTGGAGCGACGCGGACCTGACCCGGATCGAGGCCGATCTCTCGACGATCCGCGTCTGGGACGACTGGCAACTGGCCCTGGCAAGCGCACGCGGCGGCCAGAATACGATCATGGAATCGTGGTTGCGGGGGCCGATGTGGAAGCGCGGCAAAATGGCCGCGCGGAGCGTAAGTTTTCTTCGCGGCCCGAACCGTAATCTGGAGATCGCCTACCAGTTCTGCCCGCGAATGGTATTTCGTGACAATCAATTGCGTAAGAATCGCTATCTCGACGAACTCCTCGCCCGCATCGATACAGCACACCAAACTTTGGACCCCGATGGCAGGACGCCTTCCGCTCCGAGCCTGATCACTGGCGGACATTCCATGCTGTATTACACTCTCTTCATCCAATCATCCGGCTACTACGTGGCGGTCGAAGAGAGTTATATCGAGTTGCAATTAGCAATGGACGAAACGCGCCTCGCAGGAGCGCTCGAGCGTTTCCGAGCGAAATACGGCGCCTATCCGACGGGGCTCGCCGAACTAACCCCGGAATTCCTTTCCGCCCTTCCCATCGATCTCTATGCCCGCGCACCCTATCGCTATCAACGCGTGGGACAGACCAGCTTCCGGCTCTACTCAGTGGGGCGCAATCGACGCGACGACGGTGGTACGTCCGTGCCCAGCGTAGCGGAACGAAATCAACTCGACGCCGTCTGGCCCTCCGCGCCATGAATCGGCCAAGCCATGAAATCGGAAACCCTGCAAGACAGCGGTGCGGATCTCGCGCTGTTCCGCCGCCGGCATCCGTGGCTCACGGCCATCGTGAGCTTCGTCGCGATGTGCGTGGTCGTCTTTTTCTGCCTCGAGTGGCGCGCGGAGCAGCGCTGGCAGCGTTATGCAGCTGAGGCTCGTGTGCGCGGGGTGAAATTGATGCTCACGGATTTTGCGCAGCCGGAAATTCCCGATGAACAAAACTTTGCCGCGCTGCCGATGATGCGAAAGATTTCCGGCGACGCCGGCGGTAATGGGCCGTTTTACCTTCCCCAAGCGAAGGACGCGGGAGCGGACGATCTGGTATTCCCAAAAGGCAATCAACCGCCCAGCTTCGGCGATCTCAAGCGCGGCCCCAATATTGATCTCGCGATCTGGCAGGACTACTTCCACCAAACGGGCTTTCTCGCCGAAAAATCCGCTGATCCTGCGCGAGACGTGCTGCAGGCCTTGGAACATTTTGCCCCGGAATTGCGCGAGTGGAGTGAGTGGCGCACGCGGCCTGAGTGCCGTTTTCCACTGGACCTGACGAAAGGCATCGACCTGCGATTGCCGTATCGCACCTCATTTGTCGAAGCTGGAAAAGTGCTGACGCTACGCATGCGAGCTCATCTGGTAAGTGGAGACTCCCCGGCGGCGTATTCGGATTTTCAAGATGCGCTCCAAGCTTATCGGCTGCTGCTCGCAGAACCGTCGCTCATCTCCGGTCTTGTGCGGACATCGATCCTGCACACGCTACTGGACGGCGTGGGCGATGGTTTACAAAACCAACTCTGGGGGCCTGAAGAACTCGACCGGGTGCAAAGCGATCTTTCGTCGATCCGACTCATGGACGATTGGCGCTTCGCCCTCGCCAGCGAACGCGCCAGTTTCAACACCACGGTCGAGTCGTGGCTGAATACCTCCTTTCGCGAACGCGGCCGGACCATCGCGGAAAACTTTGGTTTCGTCGTCCGCCCGGACGACAGCACCGTCCTCATCTTCCAGCTCTGCCCGCGTGGGGTGTTTCGCGATGGTCAACTGCGCATGAACCGGTATCTCGACGAGCTCCTGGCCCGCATCGACACCAGAAGCCAGACGCTCGACATCGATGGCCCGACACCTTCCTTCACAAATGGACCTGTCGATACCTCCGAACGGCTACATTACTTCCTTTTCTTTATGTCGGTCGGTATTTGCCGCAAGGCCGAGTCGCGCCTGATCTTTTCGCAGACCATCCTCGACGAAGCCCGGCTGGCCTGCGCCTTGGAACGCTTCCGGGTGAAGCACGGCGCGTATCCGGAAACGCTGGCGGAACTTCCACCCGAGATCATCGCCGCGGTCCCCATCGATCCCTATAGTCACGCGCCGTATCGCTACCAGCGCGCGGGCAGCACGAGCTTTCGCCTCTACGGCGTTGGTGAAAATCGTACGGACGACGGTGGGCAGATCGCGCCCGGCGTCGCGGATCGCAAACAACTCGACGCCGTCTGGCCGTATGCGCCCCTACCGTCTGTACCATGAAGGAGGTCCTGCTCGAAAGCGCCGCTGATCTGACTGCGCTCATGCGCCGGCACCCCTGGTACACTACGATGTTCGCGGTCGCCATGCTCGGGGTGATTTCGTTTGCTGGTCTCGAATGGCGCTCGGAGCGACGTTGGCAACGCTACGTGGCCGAGGCGGAGGCGCGAGGAGTGAAGCTGTGGATGGCGGATTTCACGCGCCCGGAAATTCCCGATGCGGAAAACTTCGCCGCGCTCCCGATATTCCGGGTAGGGAGCCGCGGGGAGAGCAGGCTGGACGCGCTCGCTCTGCCGGCCGCGTATCGCCGCCCTACGGGGCCGCGGGAAAACGTCTACTCGACGCCGACCCGGCGTGATCTCCCAGGTTTTGGCAGTACGGTCAAAGGCACTAAGATCGACTGGGCGGATTGGCAGCAATATTTCAAAGACGCCAAGTTTCTCGAGGCGACCTCCGACCAACCCGCAACGGATGTGCTGCGGGCGCTGGAGCATTATGCGCCGCAGTTTCAGCAGTGGAGCGAGTGGCGGACGACGCGCACAAAATGCCGTTTCACCCTCCGCCACTTGGAGCAAGGTTGGGATTTGGATGTGGCGCCTCTATACCTTTGCCGGGAGGCGGAAATGATCTTCGTCCTGCGCCTGCGCGCGCACCTTGCGCTGCTCGATTCCACCGCTGCGTACGCCGATTTTCAAGATGGCCTGCAGGCCTACCAGGCCACCCGGGAAGAACCCACGCTTTCCATCGGTCTCCTCCGGGTGGCGCTACTGCACATGCTGGTGGCAGCGCTCGGCGATGGCCTCCAGGCGCATGCGTGGGCCGACGCGGATCTCCGCCGGATCCAGGAAGACCTGGCCAGCGTGCGGGTGTGGGACGACTGGCGGCTGGCCACCGAGACCTCGCGGGCGGACTGGAATACCACGATGGAAATTTTTGCGAACCTTTCCTTCCGCG
The DNA here is from genome assembly GCA_041287745.1 of Chthoniobacter sp. Classification (GTDB taxonomy): domain Bacteria; phylum Verrucomicrobiota; class Verrucomicrobiia; order Chthoniobacterales; family Chthoniobacteraceae; genus Chthoniobacter. Next base: position 28,394 of record JBGGMZ010000475.1, read on the forward strand.
AACGCGAAGCGAAGCTCGAGTATCTGAACGCCCGGGAACGGCGACTCCTCGCCGCCATGCCGCGGTTTATCTTTCGCGACAATCAAGTGCGGATGAATCACTTCTACGATGAGATGCTGGCCCGGATCGAAACAGCCCACCACACCATCGACCGCACTCGCCAAACGCCCTCCGCCTTTGAGCAAATTACCGTTCCCAGCGCACAGATCTACTACCTTTTCATGACCTAGCCGGGGCTGCGGCGAGATAGCGAGCGTAGCTACGTCGCGCTCCAGACGCGGCTGGATGAAGCCCGGCTCGCCTGCGCGCTCGAGCGTTTCCGCATGCGGCACGGCGCGTATCCAGAAACGCTCGCCGAGCTTGCGCCCGAATTCATCGAGCAACTTCCGGTCGATATCGATGCCGGAGCCGCGTTCCACTATCAACGGGTGGGCGAGGCGAGCTTTCGTCTTTATGGCGTGGGCGCAAATGGCCAGGACGATGGCGGCCAGTTCACGATCGGCGTGGCGGAACGCAATCAACTCGACGCCGTGTGGCCTTACTCACCCGCGCCATCCGCACCATGAAAGACGAATCTCCCCAGAACGATCGCACCGGCTTCGTAGCATTCATTCGCCGGCACCCGTGGCTCACGACCGCGAGCTCGCTGGTGCTTCTTGTCGGCGTCCTTTTCTTGAGCGTCGAATGGCATGCGGAGCGGCGCTGGCAGCGCTATGCAGCGGAGGCGCGGGCACGTGGGGCGAAGCTGTATTATACGGATCTGGTGCGTCCGGAAATTCGCCCGGAGCAAAACTTCGCCGAGCTGCCTATGCTGAAGAAAGCCCTCACGGGCGGGGAAAATGAGCCTCCTTTCAAGCTCCCAAAATGGCCCCGGACGAAGCCCGCCATCGCCGGTCGCAAATCCTCCTCTTACGATGATATCCCGCCCACGCTGGGCAATGCCTCCAAGGGCGAAAAGACGAACTGGAAAGATTGGCAGGACTATTTTCAAGCGGTTGGATTTTTGACGGAGACCACGAATGATCCGGCGCGGGATGTATTGCGCGCGCTCGAGCACTACGCGCCGCAATTCCAGGAATGGAGCGAGTGGCGGACGACCCGCATGCAGTGTCAGCTCCCGCTCAAGACCGCGAATGGAAAACCGGTTCTGAGCAGCACATTCATTCCGGCGGCGATGATGTTTAACTTACGCCTCTCCGCTTATCTGGCCGAGGGACATTCCGCGGCAGCTTACGCTGATTTTCAGGATGGCCTGGAGGTCGCTCGCGTTTTGCAGAGTGCTCCCTCAATGGTGAACGCGATGTTGCGACGGGGGACGTTGTACTTCCTTCTGGAGACGATGGCGGTTGGGTTGCGCGATCACACGTGGGCAGATGCAGAATTGAAGAAGATCAAAGCGGACCTCGACGCGCTCCGGATGTGGGAAGATTTTCGCGCCGAGATGGAGGCCGCCCGCTGCGAGCTCAACGCGGCGACTGAGAAACTGATGAATACTTCGTTCCGGGAACGTGCGCTGATGGAAGATTCGTTCGGCCTGTTGGGTTCGCGACCGGCGATTGCATATCAACTGACGCCGCGGAGTGTGTTTCGCGACAACGAGCTGCGACTGAACCAGTATATCGATGAGTTAACAGCTCGCGGGAGCACTCCGGAGGCCACTTTCAATCTCGACCGCGAGATTCCATCCTCGCCGGTGAATCTCGCGACCTCCTACGACAAAGAGTATTACTTCATCGCTGATCTCCAAGGAGATACGTATGAGATAGTCGAGCGGCAGTACATCCGGCTGCATATTCTGCTGGATGAAGCGCGACTGGCCAGTGCGCTGGAGCGCTTCCGCCTTGCCCACGGCGTCTACCCGGCGACGCTGGCAGAGCTGGTGCCGGAGTTTATCGAGGCGCTGCCGGTCGATATCTATGGCCGGGGGCCGTACCGGTACCAGCGCGTGGCAGCAGCGAGTTTCCAGTTGTATTCCGTAGGAGAGAATCGGCGCGACGACGGCGGCGACGCCGCTCGCCAGCCGGCAGGGCAGCCGCCGAAGGACATCGTGTGGCAGTTCGCGCCAGCGGCAGGACAGTGATTTGGCCGACAGGCGCCCTTTTCCACCTGCCTTGACAGCCCGGCGCGTCGTCGCGGATGGTTCGCGCCCTTACTCCCATTCCGATGAAACGCATTCTCTCGGGCATCAAGCCCACCGGCAAACCGCATATCGGCAACTATTTTGGCATGATGCGCCCGGCCATCGATTGGCAGGACAAGGGCGAGGCCTATTATTTCATCGCCGATTATCATGCGTTAACGACCGTCACCGATCCGGTGAAGCTTCGCGAGTTTTCGCGCGGTGTGGCTCTGGATTTCCTGGCCTGCGGGCTCGACCCGGCGAAGGCGGTGCTCTTCCGCCAGAGCGATGTGCCGGCGCACACGGAGCTGGCGTGGATCCTGACCTGCCAGACGCCGATGCCGATGCTGGAAAATGCCCATGCGTATAAAGACCATCTCGCGAAGGACAAGACGCCCTCGCACGGCCTTTTCGCCTACCCGGTGCTCATGGCGGCGGATATCTTGATCTACGATTCGGATATAGTGCCCGTGGGGAAAGACCAGAAGCAGCACGTGGAGATCACCCGCGATCTCGCGGCGAAGATGAACACGATCTACGGCCCGATCTTCAAACTCCCGGAGCCGAGCATCCTGGCGACCGTCGCGACCATTCCCGGCCTCGATGGACAGAAAATGAGCAAGAGCTACGACAATACCATCGAACTCTTTCTCGAGGAAAAGTCGCTTCGGAAAAAAATCATGGGAATCATAACAGATTCGACGCCGGTCGAGGCGCCGAAGGACCCCACCACGTCTTCGATCGTAGCGCTGTATCGTTTCTTCGCGCCCGAAGCCGACGTCGAGAAGATGGAAGCGGACTTCCGCAACGGCGGAACGGGGTATGGGGACTTCAAAAAACGGCTGTTTGAGGCCGTCTGGGAATATTTTTCTGCCATGCGAAAGAGGCGTTCAGAACTGGCTGCGGACCCGGGCTACGTAGACGGGGTGCTGAAGGCCGGGGCCGAGAGGGCCTCATCGACGGCAAATGCAGTGATGGAGCGGGTTCGCAAGGCGGTGGGTTTGCGGGACTAAGGCCGAATCTGTAGTGCCGAACGCTACTTGTTTCTGCTAAAAATCGAGCACCTAAAGATTCTAGGTAGTCCCGCCCTGCCAAAATCTTACTATTGCACCGGTGAGTTTTCCGTTTAGCATTGCTCCCTCTTCGCTCCCGCCACGTTCGGCATGGGCGATCACGTTAGTAATTGTTTGTATATGAGCTACCAGAATCCAGGGGGGGAGAGAATGGGATCCGACCCGATTGCATCCGAAAAAGTTGCGATCGAGCGGAAGATCTTTTTCCTCGACCTCAAAGAAAATCAGCGCGGTCGGTTTTTGAAGATCACCGAAGATGTGGGCGGACGGCGTGACACGATCATGCTTCCCGCGCCGGCATTTAAGGACTTCCTCGAAGCCCTGCAGCGCTTGGTCGAGTTCGAGGCCAAGCTTTAATCGGCTAGGTCGGCAGATTTCGACCCTTCCTCCTGTTGCCTTGGCTGGTGACGAGCGGGCTTGCGTGGACGGAAGAACAAATTTGAGCCGCTTCCATCTCCGATGGGGCGGCTCTTTGTTTGCCCGGATCGAGCAGATCATAGCGGATCGTTGCTAAACGCATCTCATCCTTCGACTCCTGATGCAACAGATGGGGAACAAGGACTGATTGGAGGCTTGGAAAGCAGGCCATTCTCCGAAGGCGACGACGCGGTTTCCTCCCAAGCCCGATTGGGAAGCCCCTACGCCGCGCGCAGGTCGGCGAAGAAGAGGCGGCCGGCGCTGGTTTGCAGGGCGCTCGCTACTACCACCGGCACGGTCTTGCCAATATGGGCGCGGGCATGATTCACCACAATCATTGTGCCATCGGGGAGGTAGCCCACCGCTTGATGCGAGTCGCGGCCTTCCTTTACCAGCGAAAGCTCCACTTGATCCCCCGCGGCGAGCTGCGGCTTGAGTGCTTGCGTAAGATCGTGGAGGTTCAGCACGGACACGTTTTGAAGCCGCGCGATGGCACAAAGGCCGGTGTCATTGGTCAACAGCCGCGCGTCGAGCATCTTGGCGACCTGGATGAGCTTCGTGTCCACCGGCGTGTGATCATCATGCTCAGTCTCGTGGATGGTCACGCTCAAGTTGGGATCGAGCTGCATGCGCTGCAGCCGCTCGAGGGCGAGGCGACCGCGCTCCCGCTTTTGCGGGTCGGCGGAATCGGCCAGCCGTTGCAACTCATCGAGCACGAAACGCGGCACCACTAGCGAGCTGCTCAGGAAACCGGTCGCGCACACCGACGGGATGCGCCCGTCGATGATCACATTTGAGTCGATGAGCATCGGCGCATCGTGCACCGTGGCCTGGCGAAAGCGCACATAAGGGATGATGATGGCGAATTCATCGCGGTTGCTGCGAATGGCCAGCATCATGCCCACGTAGCTGAAAGTGGCGTAAACGACGAGCGAGCAAACCCACTGCGTCTGCGCCGGCGCGAGGTCGAGCACCTTGGAGCTAAGGAGCAGCTTGGAGAAAAGGAAACCGACCAGCAGGCCCAACGTGGCCGAAGAGAAGACGCGCAAAGAAATGCCGTGCAAAAGCCGGTCGGCCAGCACCACCCCCAAGCCAAATGCGGCGCCGCAGAAAACGCCCGCGACCGGCGATCCCATGAGAGGTTCGCCGATCATGGACCCCACGCAGGTAGCGAAGGCCACGAAGAGGCCGCGTAGGAGATTAATAGTCAGGACTGGCGTCATTTCGTAAGTAAAACTACTTCGATTAAAGCATTCGCCGAACCAATCAACGAAGATTCAACCCCTCGGTTACCGGTGTTTAGGACGAGGCGCGGGAGTCGCTTCCGCTGCTGGTTCTGTAGTCGATAGTGGACGATCTTTGTAAAAGAGGACGCCGGAACGTCGCATGTTCGCGACCAGCGCCCGGAGGTTTTCCGCCGTTTGTTTGTCCGCCATCAGCAGCCCCAGGGTCCCTTCGCCAGAATTCGCTTTGTTCAAGAGCGTCCGGGCGGAATCCGCCACCTTGCGAAAGTCGCCGATTCCCAGCCGGAGCTCGCCGGCCGCGCCATCGACCGTCTTGAGCGTGCCCTTGGCCGAGTCGACGGCCTCCTGGGTTTTCGTCACTACCAGATCCAGATCCTTCGTGGCCTTGGAAAAGTCCGCGGTCGCGATCTTCAAGTTGGCGAGGGTTTCCTCCAGGTTGCCGAGGTTCCTTTTGTTGAGCAGTTCGTCGTTGATGCTTTTGGTTGCGGTGTGGATTTCGTCGAGCTCGATACTGAGCTTGCGTAGAATCTCCGTGTTCAACGTGTCCATCATCTGGCTGCCCTTGCTCGTCAACTCATCCAGACCGCCCGTCCGCTTGCCGGTAATGAGTTCTCCAGGTTGGGCAAAATCCTTGGGATCGAAATCCGGAGGCACGACGACATCCACATAGGAATCGCCCAGCATGCCATTGCTGCGGATCTGGAACGAGGCCATGCGCGGGATGCGCACGGTCTCGCGGATGCTCAACTCCACTTCCACCTCGTAATGATCCCCGATCAACGCCGGTGCTTTGTTCGTCACCCCGATGCGCGCGCCGGAGAGCAGCACATCCGAGCCCTTCACCAGGCCACTCGCATTTGGAAACCGCACGCGCACGGGATAGTAGGTCTCCAGCGCCTGACCGGCGCGGCCAAAGGTGACCACCAATGCAGCGACCACCCCCAGGCCGATGAAGAGAAACAGCCCGACAAAAAATTCGACACCTTTGCGCTCAGTGCTCATGGGAAATGTTTCTAGTCCGAATCGCCGGAGTTGCCTTCGATGAAGTTGACGATGGCTTCGTCCTTGGATGCCCGCAGGTCCGCGGGCAGGCCGTAAAAATAGATCTGCCCCTCGTGCAGGTAGGCGATGCGATCGGCGGTGTGAAACGCAGTCTTCATGTCGTGGGTGACGACCACGGATGTCACCGCCAGTTTCTTTTGCAAGCGACGAATCAGGTGGTTGATGGAGTCTGTGGCGATGGGATCGAGTCCCGTCGTCGGCTCATCGTAGAGGATGCACGCGGGACGGCCGACGATGGTGCGGGCGAGGCCCACGCGCTTGCGCATGCCGCCGCTCAGGTTCTCGGGCATTTTCTTTTGCTCGCCCCCGAGGTCCACCATCTCCAGCGCCTCGGCCACCCGATCGCGGATTTCTTTCGCGTTCTTCACCCCCGCCTCGCGCAAGGGAAAGGCGATGTTTTCCTCCACGTTCATCGAGTCGAAAAGCGCGCCGCTCTGGAAGAGCATGCCGAGCTTCTTGCGCAGGTGCCCGAGCTTGCGTTCGGGCAGTTGCGTGACGTCTTCGCCTTCCACCAGGACCTGGCCGGAGGTCGGCTTCAAGAGACCGATGAAATGCTTGAGCAGCACGCTCTTGCCGCAGCCGGAGCGGCCCATGATCACGCAGGTTTCGCCCCTGGTGATCTCGAGGTTCACGCCGCGCAGCACGTCGTTGGTGCCGAGAGTTTTCTTGAGCTGTCGCACGGAGATCATCGCGTCAGATGCCTCCGGGAAAGATCATGTTCAGCGCAAAGCTGAGAAAGAAATTGAGGATGAGGACGGCCAGCGAACTGAGCACCACGGCCTCCGTGGGAGCGCGGCCCACGCCGACGGCGCCATTCTTCGTGTTCAACCCCTGATGGCAGGCAATGAAGACGATGACCATGGCGAAGACGAAGCCTTTCGTGATCGCCATTTTGAGATCGCGCGAACCGACGTAGCGCAGGGTATTCGCGATATGATACGGCCCAGAAATGTCCAGCACCTGGACGCCGACGACATAGCTGGCGATGACGGAGATGGCGCAGGCTTCCGCCACCAGCAGCGGCGCGGAAACGAGCATGGCCAGCACGCGCGGCACCACGAGGTAATCGGTGGGATGCACGCCGAGCGCGCGCAGGGCATCGATCTGCTCGGTCACTTTCATCGTGCCGATTTCCGCAGCGATCGCGGCGCCTACGCGGCCAGAAACCATGAGTGCCGTGAGCACCGGCGCGAGCTCGCGAAACATCGCCACTGCGACCACGGAACCCACGGCCGATTTCATGCCGAGCCGGGAAAATTGGAAATAGGTTTGCGCCGTGAGCACCGCACCGGTGAAGGCACCGGTGACGATCACCACCATTTGCGAACGCCAGCCCACTTCCACGATCTGCCGCATAACCAGGCGCCAGCGAATGGGCGCGACCACGAGCGAAACGCACGTCTCGGCGACGAGCGTGGCCAGCTCGCCAAGGTATTGCATGAACGACAGCGCTGTGCGCCCGAGCGTGGTAAGCATGGGGAGTGCGACGCTAAGCGGGCCTGCGCCGCTTGTCTACTACCAGCCGTGTAGCGGCAATCAGGAAAGAGTACTCAGTGATCAGCCTCCTCGCGATGGAGGCGCGACTTCCCCGTTCAGGAAGGCAGATGCAGCGGCTGCGTCTTGCTCTTTGGATTCAACTCCTCCGGCACCGCACCCACCACGCGAGGGTCGAGGCCGATCTTGCGGAAGATGGCGCGGATCTCCTGGATGCGCAGCGTAGGCTCATCGAAATCGAGATAAACGATATCGTGGTTGCTATCGACCTTGTAGCGAAGCCCCGGCACGGCTTCGAGTTCGTGATCGAGCTCGAGAATCTTTTCCAGATTACGAACTCCGGCAGCGTAGATTTCGATTTCGATCATAGCTTTACTTTGTCAAGACACGATCATGCTAAAGCCACTCTGGATAATGCCGCAACGACTATTTTCCAAAGCGCTGAAGAATCTTGTTTTACGCTACAGGCCATCTGCGAAGGAATACGTAGCTCTCCAGAGAAGGCAAATAAAAGACTCATAACCGTGGGTTCACTAAGAATAACGCCGTAGAAGCGGCGTTTATTGTCGGTGTTTGAAAAAGGTGGGCGAGGTGGGCGGCACAACTCCGTTGCCTCGGCTTTAGGCAAACACCGACTCCCGCTCGACGGCGGACAATTCCCGCCACGTCCCAGCGGCCTGCGCGCCCAGCTCGAATGCCCCGATTTTTACCCGTACTAGTCGCAGTGTCGGATGGCCTACGGCGGCGGTCATGCGGCGCACTTGGTGATTCTTTCCCTCCACGAGTTCCAGTGCGATCCATACGTCCGCAACGTTCTTGCGATAGCGAATCGGCGGAACGCGCGGAGGCATTTCCGGTTGTGGCTCGAGCAGCCATGATCGGCACGGCAGCGTCCTGTGTCCGCCAATCACCACGCCGCGCTCCAGTTGATCCAGCGCCTCTCGCGTCGGCACCCGCTCCACCAGCGCCCAGTAGGTGCGACGATGTCCCCGCGTGGGATGCAACAACCGCGAATTGAGCCCCGCCTCGTCGCTCAACAACAGCAGCCCCTCGCTCTCCGCATCGAGCCGCCCGAGCGGGTAGACGCCTTTCGGAAAATCGAACTCCGCCAAAGGACGATGCTTCGAGCCATCCGGCGTGAATTGCGAGAGAACTCCGTAGGGTTTGTGAAAAGCGAGCAGCACTTCGCAAGCATTTCAGAATCCGCCGGGTCGCGAGAAGAAATTCCGCAGCGGACACATTCGATGTTGGATGTTGGGTGTTCGGTGTTGGATGTTCTGCCTTTCCCCTTTTGCCCCTTGAATCGCCGAGAACTTCCCATTTTCGAACTGGAAACCACGCTTGTGGAGTCTTTGCGCGCCCATTCGCGGATCGTCCTCCAAGCGCCCACCGGCTCGGGCAAATCCACGCAAGTGCCGCAGATCGTGCTCGACCATGGCCTGGCCGGCGACGGCGAGATCGTAGTATTGCAACCGCGGCGGCTGGCCACGCGCATGCTCGCGGCACGGGTCGCACACGAGCGCAGCGTCCGTCTCGGCGACGAAGTCGGTTACCAGATCCGCCTCGATAAAGTCACCAGCGCCCGCACGCGCATCCGCTTCGTCACCGAGGGTGTGTTGCTGCGACAGATGCTTTCCGACCCAAAGCTCCGCGGAATCAACGTCATCGTCTTCGATGAATTTCATGAGCGACATCTTTACGGCGACATCACGCTCGCCCGTGCGCTGGATTTGCAAGAATCGCTGCGGCCCGATCTCAAGCTGGTCGTCATGTCTGCCACGCTCGACGCCGGCGCCTTGCAGAAATATCTCGCCCCTTGCGAACTGCTCACGTCGCGCGGGCGCACCTTCCCGGTCGACTACGAGTACCTCGACAAATCGCTCGGTGACGGGCCGGTGTGGGACGCGGCCGCGGAAGCTTTTGAAAGTCTCGCACGCGAAAGTCAGGGCGACGCACTTGTCTTCATGCCGGGCTCGTATGAGATCCAGCGCACCATCCAGGCGATCAAGCACACGCGGGCCGGTGGCCAATGCATCGTGCTACCGTTGCACGGCGAGCTCACTGCCGCGGACCAGGATGCCGCGGTCGCGCAGTACGATCAGCGCAAGGTGATCGTCTCGACCAACGTCGCGGAGACTTCACTGACCATCGAAGGAGTGCGTCTGGTCATCGATAGCGGGCTCGCGAAGATCGCGCGCTTCGATCCCTATCGCGGCATCAATACGCTGCTCGTCGAGCGCATCTCGCGGGCCAGCGCCGACCAGCGCGCCGGCCGCGCGGGACGCACCGCACCGGGACGTTGCCTGCGCCTATGGACCGAGCGCGAGCATCATGACCGCGCCGCGCAGGAATTGCCCGAGGTCAAGCGCCTCGACCTCGCCGAAGTCGTGCTCACTTTGAAAGCGAGCGGTGTGAATGATGTCGCTGCCTTCCGTTGGCTGGAGCCGCCGGATGCGCGCGGCCTCGAGCGCGCGCTCACGCTGCTCACCGATCTCGGCGCGATCGACAGTGCGGGGGAAATCACACCGCTGGGCCGTCGCATGCTCGCCTTCCCTACGCATCCTCGCTATGCGCGCATGCTCCTCGCCGCCCACGAACTCGGCTGTGTGCGTCCGGCCGCGCTTATCGCCGCGCTCACTCAGGGCCGCAATCTGCTGCGCCGCGCCGACGGCAAACAGATGGAGGAAGACCGGGAGCGAGCGCTGGGCGAAGTCGCTGAGAGTGACTTCTTCATGCTCATGCGCGCGCATCGTTTCGCCGAGGAACGCAATTTCAATCCGCAGGCCTGCCGTCAAATCGGCATCAACGGCATCGCGGCCCGCGAAGCCGCCGCGCTGGCCGACCAATTTGTGCGCATCGCGAAGGATGAGAAGTTAAACGTTGATTCACGCGACACGACCGACGAAGCCCTTCAGCGTTGCGTGCTCGCAGGTTTTCCCGACATGGTCGCGATGCGTCTCGACGCCGGCACCTTGCGCTGTGCGCTGGTCCATGCACGTAAGGGAGTGCTCGCCCGCGAGAGTGTTGTCAGCACGCCACTCCTCGTCGCCAGCGAAGTGCGCGAGGTGGCGATCCGCGGTGAAGTGGAAACGCTCCTCACTCTCGCCACTGCCATCCGGGAAGAGTGGCTGCGCGAACTTTTCCCCGAAGGCTTCGCCGAAACCACCGAGGTCTTTTTCGATTCCACGCTTCGCCGCGTGTTGGCAAAAAAACAGACGCGCTTCCGCGATCTCGTCCTGCACGCCGAGCAATCGGACAAAGTGCCCGCCGAGCAAGCTGCCGAGCTTCTCGCACGTGAAGTGGAGGCCGGCACGTGTCCGCTGAAGAATTGGGACAACGCGGTTGACCAATGGATCCTGCGCCTGAACCAGCTGGCAAGCTGGTATCCGGAATTCGAACTCCCGCCGATCGGCGATGAAGACCGTCGCATCATCGTCGAGCAAATCTGCCTCGGTGCGACGAGCTACAAGGACATCAAGGAACGCCAGGTGTGGCCGACGGTGCGGAGCTGGCTCTCTCCCGCACAGCAGGACCTTTTGGAAAAATATGCGCCCGAGCGCATCGAGCTTCCCAACGGCCGCAAAGCGAAGATCACCTACGACACCAAAGCCGCGCCGACGATCGCCACACGCATCCAGGATCTCTACGGCGTGGACACCGAAATCCGCATCGGCGGCAATCGCGTCCCGGTGGTAATCCAGGTTCTCGCGCCGAATCATCGCCCCATCCAGATCACGCAAAACCTCGCGACCTTCTGGAAGGATAGCTACCCGAAGATCAAGCAGGAGCTGCAGCGCAAATATCCCCGGCACGAGTGGCGGTAAGGCGATTCGCCCCTTTGGTGCCGCAAGCGCGCGTAGCGGCGCTTCCGTTCCATTCGCCTTCCGCTATTTTGCGCGGATGAAGCTCCTGCTCAGCAATGACGACGGCATCGACGCGCCCGGATTGAACGCGCTCCTCGCCGCCGCGCTCGACTTTGGCCACCCCATCGTCGTCGCGCCGGCCACACCGCAATCCGGCGTCAGTCACCGGGTCACGTGGGAAAGCAGTGTGCGCCTCGAGCCGCGAGGCGCGGATCGTTTCGCCGTCCATGGCACGCCGGCCGATTGCGCCCGGTTGGGCTTGCTCCGCGTCGCGCCGGATACGAAGTGGGTGCTCAGTGGCATCAACGAGGGCGGCAATCTCGGCGCCGATGTTTATTACTCCGGCACCGTCGCCGCCGTCCGCGAAGGCGTGCTCCACGGTTGGCCCGGCATCGCCTTTTCGCACTACCGTCGCGAAGGCAACGTGGAGCTGGATTGGCCGCGAGCCACCCGCTGGAGCGCACGCGTCCTCGCCGAACTGCTTCCGCGTCCCATCGAGCGCGGCCTCTTTTACAACGTCAATTTTCCTCACCTTACCCCCGACGAGCCCGAGCCCCCTATCGTCTTCTGCCCGCTCGACCCTCATCCGCTGCCGCTCAGCTATCGTCACGAAGAAAACGGCGAGCACTTTTACGACGGCCACTATCACTCCCGGCAGCGGACCGCCGGGGCCGACGTCGACACCTGCTTCTCCGGCCGCATCGCAGTCACACCGATGCGCTTGTTTTAGTCGTGCAGTCTCCAGACTTGTCTTCCGCGCGATTTAAAAATAAACGCAGAGACGCAGAGACGCAGAGAACACCTGGAGGGAAGCGATGCCCAAATCTCGCAGCCATAGGCGGGTTGCCTCCCGAGCCGATTGATTGCCCCCTTCTGCGTCCTCTGCGCCTCCGCATCTCTGCGTTAAAAAACAACACCGCCCCTCTTTGGTACAAACGCAAACCGCCGACGATGGAGCGTTGTCCACCGCCGGCGGCTTGTTTGTTGGTTGGTGGTAAGTTTTGGCTTACACAGCCTTTTCGCCGTGCTCGTCCGTGCGGATGCGGATCGCATCTTCCACGGAGGAGACGAAGACCTTGCCGTCACCGATCTTGCCGGTTTTGGCGGCCTTCACGATGGATGCCACGGCCTGCTCGACGAGAGCATCCGTGAGCACGATCTCCAGCTTGATCTTGGGCAGGAAATCGACGGTGTATTCGCTGCCGCGGTAGATTTCGGTGTGGCCCTTTTGGCGGCCGAAACCTTTGACTTCGCTGACTGTCATACCTTCCACGCCGATCTCGGCGAGGGCTTC
>JBGGMZ010000476.1:0-7916 GCA_041287745.1 Chthoniobacter sp.
CTGCGCAAGGCCATCGAATCGGTCCTCAAGCAGGATTACGGAAAGTGGGAGCTTTGCATCGCCGACGACGCCTCCACCAAGCCGCACGTGCGACGCACGCTGCAGGAATTCGCCCAGTCGGATCCCCGCATCCGTGTGGTCTTTCGCGAGACAAACGGCCACATTTCTGAAGCGTCCAATTCCGCACTGGAGCTGGCTGGCGGAGAGTTTTCCGCGCTCCTCGATCACGATGATGAGATCACCTCGGACGCTCTTAGCTCGGTCGTCTGGGAATTGAACCAGCACCCGGACGCCTGCCTCATCTACAGCGATTACGACCGGATCGACGATAGCGGCGTGCCCTCGGACGCTTTTTTCAAGCCGGACTGGAATCCCGATCTACTCCTTTCCCAAAACTACATCTGCCACCTCGCGGTTTACCGCACCGAAATCCTGCGCAAGATCGGGGGCTTCCGCAAGGAGCTGGAGGGCTCTCAGGATTGGGACCTGTGCCTCCGCGTTTCGGAACAGTGCCGCGCGGGGCAAATTCGGCACATCCCCCGAATCCTCTACCACTGGCGCAAGCACGAGGACTCCGCGTCGCACAATCTCAGCGCCTATCACTACGCGGTCGTCGCGGCGAAGCGTGCCGTCACCGAGCATCTCGCCGGGATGGGGCGCAAGGCGACGGTCGTGGAGACCCGGTTTGAAGGGTGGTTTCGCGTGCGCTACGCGATCGAGCGGTCGCCCAAGGTCAGCATCATCATCTGTACGCGCGACCGGATCGATCTGCTCTCCCCCTGCATCAAGAGCATCCTCGAGAAGACGAGTTACAAGGACTACGAAATCCTCATCGTCGACAACAGCAGCCGCGAGCCCCGCTCGGGCGCTTTCTTCGATGAATGCCGGAAGAGTTCGCGTCTGCGCATCATCCCCATCGAGGGTGAGTTCAATTACTCGGCCCTGAACAATCGTGCCGTCGCGGAGGCCAAAGGCGACGTCCTCTGCTTCCTGAACAACGACACCGTGGCGATCTCGGAAGACTGGCTCACGGAAATGGTTTCTCACGCCGTGCGAAAGGAAGTCGGCGTGGTCGGTGCGAAACTCCTCTATCCCGACGGCCGCATCCAGCATGCCGGCATCGTTTTGGGCATCGGCGGATTCGCCGCCCACGTCTTCACCGGTCTATCCGGAGAGGCTCCCGGTTATATGGGCCGCGCGCAGTTGATTCAAAATTACACAGCCGTCACCGGCGCTTGCATGGTCGTACGCAAGAGTGTCTTCACCGAGGTGAGCGGCTTCAACGAGCACGAGCTCAAGATCGCCTTCAACGATATCGACCTCTGCTTGAAGATTCACACCGCCGGCTATCGCAATCTCTGGACGCCGTATGCGGTGCTCTATCATCACGAGAGCGCATCGCGCGGACTCGATATCACTCCCAGCCAGAAAAAACAGGCGACGCAGGAGGCCGACTATTTTTGGAGCCAGTGGGCGGACCTGGTCTACAACGACCCCGCTTACAATCCGAATTTATCCCTGCTCAGGACGGACTTCGGCCTGGCCTTCCCTCCGCGGAAACCAGCCACCCCTGCTACTCCCGCGGCTCCCCGTTAGAGCGTTTGCCAAAAGAACCTTCCGGATCCGGCGGCATGGAGTGTTGAATCAGGAAAGCAAGAACGCAGGAAAAGAAGACGAATCCTTCCTGCTTTCCTGCTTTCCTAATTCGTATCGTTTATCCGGAAGGTACTTTCCGCAGGCGCTCTAAACAGATCATGCCGGGAGGAAGGCGTTCACGAATACGCTGACCCAGGCTACGGCCAGGAAAGCGCACTGCCACTTCGGCCACTCTTTGAGCGGCCAGACGAGCATCATCACACCGATCGCTGCGATCGGATCGTAATAGCGCAGCCAGCTCGGCTGCTGTGAGTAGATGAGCATCGCCAGCAAGCCAGCCGCGCTTCCCACCACCACCACGAAGGCACGATCCGAAAAAAGCCGCCGCCAGAATACGAGGACCACGAGCAGGCTCCACTCCAGCCCTTGCAGGGCCAAAATGAAAAACTGTTTCCAGGAAAACAGGGATTGGAAGGTGCTGGCAAAAGCCCAATTCAATTGGAGCGTTCCCCAAAGCCCAAACAGGCTCCAGGTAGCGCACAGCAGCGTCACCGCCACCGCCGCAGGCAAGGTATAGCCCCACCGCTCCCTCAGTGGCCGCTGGCGCTCGCAGACCAAGCTCCACAAAAAGAGACAGACAGGAATCAAGGGCATGGGCAACAGCGCAAGCCGGGTGGCGGCCGCCAAAAAACCCACCACCCCGCACACGAGATACCGGCGCCGCCGCAGCTCCGGGTCTTCCACGGCCAATGCCCGCAGGAGCGTGTAGATACAGCACATCGCCATCGCGGTTCCCGCGAGATCCGATTGGAATTCACTGACGGCACTGATCACGCAGTGATGGCTGAAGAAAACCAGAACGGCCGCCAGCGTCGATCGATCGCTGGTGACCCCATAGAGTCTCAACAAAGAAACCAGCACTCCCGCACCGATCGTGAGGAAAAGCGCATTAGCGGCGAGAAAGGCTCCTTTGACGGATAAGCCCAGCACTTGAAAAACCCCCATGATGAGAGGCAGAAAAAAGGTCTGCCCAGTTCGATCGTGGCGGAGAAAGGCGAGACATTCCCCGGGCGATATCCGGCCGGTCAGGACTTCGTAAAACTGGTAGCCCAAGCCCACATAACCATCGGGCCAAAAGTTTCCCCAGAACTGCCACAAATGAATCTGCCAGTAATAAGTGGCGGATAGAATACAACCTACCGCGGCAATCAGCATCGCTGGCAGATAGAAGCGAGTCGTCTCTCTCGCCGCGATCGAGCAGAGCGCCAGCAGGAACACGCCGGCCAGCAAATTGCGAATAGGATAGCGCGGAGTTCGTTCGAGCCAGAGCATCGATGGCTGGGATGCACGGCGCACTTTCCCATCCCACGAGAGGGTCGATACCGCCTTTTCCATCGTGTAATAAGACAGGCGCCAACCGGTGCCGGGCTTCATCTCCGGCATGGCGTAGGTGAGAACGTAGCTTGTCCCCTTCTGCAAAGTCAGGCCCTCGATCCGGCACAAGTAAGCGGTCCCTACAAGTTCCGCGCTTTTGCAGGTGAAGGACTGGGACCAAAAAAGGGGACCGCCGTCCTCCCGCCGCATGGAGAGATCGAGCCGTCCCTCTGGCGCCGCTCCTGGAGGAACTTTGAAGAAAACCCACAGCCCCTTCAGCTCTTCGTGCCGGGCGGTGAATGCGTATTCCACCACCCCCGCCCCTTCCATCGGTGCGGTGTTCGCTTCCGGAATGATCTCCCGGTTGTATTCGGCAGACCGCGTCGTCTTCCAGATCTCCACCCCTGCGACGATCGCGTAGATCACGGCCAGCAAGGTCAGGAACCGGAAGAGGGTGAGAGAGGAGAGTGGAGGCCGACGCATGCCGAATTGTCTGGTGGAAACCGAAACTAAACGGGCTTATAAACATCAGGCTTCGTGCCACAGCAAGACATCCAGCCTAGATCACTCTCCCGGCCTCACCGTCCGGGGAGCCCGCCGCCATCCCCGGCTTGAGGTTTCCGCTCATGTCCCACCCTTCGCCACCCGGCCCGCACGATACCCCTCCCGCCGCACTGCTCTACGCAATGAGGCGCGATCCCATCGCCTTTTTCACTAAGCTCGCGGCCGAACATGGGGACTTCGTGCGCTTCCAGATCGGCGCGGAGAATAGCTACCACTTCGTGAATCATCCGGATGTGATCAAGGAGGTGCTGGTGAACCAAGACCACCAGTTTACGAAATGGTTTGCCGTAGACCGCATCAAAGAAGTTCTCGGCGAAGGCCTGTTTGTTAGCGAAGGCGAGTTTCACTCCCGCCAGAGACGCCTTTCGCAACCGGCATTTCATCGCCATCGCATTGCGCAGTACGCGGATACCATGGTCCAGCTCACGGTGGAATTGCGCCAAAGCTGGTGTGATGGCGCGGTCGTGGACATCTGCCAGGAGATGAATTCCCTCGCGATGCAGATCGTGGCGAAGACGCTCTTCGGCGCGGACATGGCGCATGAGGCAGTCGAAATTCGGGATGCGCTCAGCGAGATTCTTGATCAGTTTGAACGCTCAGTTCTTCCCGAAGCGGATCGACCGGATTTCGAAGCCGCCCGCGCCCGCCTGGACGCAGCGATTTATCGTATCATCAAGGAGCGCCGGGCTTCCGGCGAGGATCGCGGCGATTTGCTTTCCATGCTGCTCGCCGCTCACGATGCCGAAGGCGACGGACGCGGCATGACGGATGTGCAGTTGCGCGATGAAGCGATGACCATCTTTCTCGCCGGCCATGAGACCACCGCAAATGCCATGGCGTGGTGCTGGTATCTGCTTTCCACGAATCCCGCGTGTGCGGCTCGATTCTACGCGGAAGTAGACGAGGTGCTCGGATCCCGGCGGGGTACGCTCGAGGATGTTCCCAAGCTTGCCTATGCGACGATGGTCTTCGCGGAAGCGCTGAGAATGTATCCGCCCGTCTGGGTGGTCGGTCGGCGCGCCAAGGTCGATTGCGAGATTGGCGGATATCTCATCCCGGCCAAGTCCGTCGTCCTGCTCAGTCCCTACGTCACCCAGCGCGACCCCCGCTATTTTCCCGAGCCCTCTCAATTCGATCCGGAGCGCTGGACACCCGAAGCGAAAGCAGCGCGCCCGAAATTCTCCTACTTCCCTTTTTCGAGCGGCAGCCGCTCCTGCCTGGGCGAACCTTTCGCCTGGATGGAAGGCGTCCTATGCCTGGCGACGCTGGCTCAGACCTTTCGACTGCAGCTCGTGCCCGGGCATCGCATCGCCCTGCAGCCCCAATTGACTTTGCGCGCCAAATACGGGATTCGCATGCAGCTCGAGCGCCGCTCGGATACCCTCAGTTAACGGCCCGTGCCACGATTGACAAGGCCCCCTCCGCACCCTAGAGCTAGCGCACATTTTTTAACCCATGCCTACAGAGCTCAGCGCGGAAGAAATCGATAAGCTCAGGCGGAGCTTCAAACGCTGCGATGAAGCTACCGTCGAGGCGATCCTTTCGTTTCGGAAAACGGGCGATCCCGATGCGGTGCCGATCATCACGCGGGGGATCATCGCGCGCTATCTGCGCAGCGAGACGCGCGACTTTTTCGCCACGGCCGCGGCCGACACTCCACTGTCCTCCCTGGGCGTGGATTCGCTGACCATGCTGGAGATCGTGCTCGATGTGCAGGAAGCACTCGACATCTCTGTGGAAGATTCGGAATTGAAACGCCTCCGCACGATCGGTGAGGTCAACCAGTTGCTCGCCGACAAAATCGCTCAACGGTGAGGAGCACCCCGCCACTCCTGCCGAAGACCAACGCGCGGCTTCGGCGTCGCTATTCCCCACTGTGAAACGGGTCGCAGTTACCGGACTGGGGTTCATCTCGAGTATCGGAAACAATCAGTCCGATGTCTTGAGGAGCCTGCGCGAGTGTCGCACCGGCATCGAGTACTGCTCCGATCTCGAGAAGCCGGGATTCCCCATCCGGCTGGCGGGAACGATCAAGGGATTCCGCTTCCCCGAGCTGCACTACGAAGACTGGGAATATCCCAGCGAATACCAGATCAGCCGCGAGCAATTGCGCTCGATGTCGCCCAATGTCGTCTACGCTTACTGCGCGATGCAGCAGGCCATTGCCGACGCGCAACTCGCACCGGACGCCGTCTCCCATCCGCGCACCGGGGCGATGTGCGCCTCCGGCGGCTCTACCTGGCTGCTCTACGAGTATCTCGACATCATGCTCAAGAAGGGCGTGATGCGCTGCAACCCGATGGCGATGGTGGCCAGCATCTCCGGCAGCCTGAACATCAACCTCACGGCGTGCTTTAAGATTAAGGGAAACACCCTCGGTTTCTCGAGCGCCTGCGCCTCTTCCGCGCACGCCTTGGGCGCGGGGTTCGACCATATCCGGCTCGGGCGGCAGGACATCGTCTTCGCCGTCGGCGCCGAGGATTGCAATCTCTTCAGCATCATGCCCTTTGCCGGAGCGCGTGCCCTGTCGTTGCAAACCGATCCTGCGCTCAGCCCCTGTGCGTTCGATCGCAAGCGGGATGGTTTCGTCGTGACCGGCGGCTCCACGGTACTCGTGCTCGAGGAGCTCGAGCATGCACGGCGGCGGGGCGTCCCGATTTACGCCGAAATGGTGGGCTGGGGCGAAGCGTCCGATGGTTACAGCGTGATGGCGCCGGAGCCCACCGGCGAAG
This sequence comes from Chthoniobacter sp., assembly GCA_041287745.1. Taxonomy (GTDB): domain Bacteria; phylum Verrucomicrobiota; class Verrucomicrobiia; order Chthoniobacterales; family Chthoniobacteraceae; genus Chthoniobacter. Next base: position 6,267 of record JBGGMZ010000476.1, read on the forward strand.
GCCTCTCCCGGGCCATGCAACTGGCCATCGCCGAGTCGGGCCTGGAGCCGGGCGACATCGACCACATCAACGCGCACGCGACCTCCACGGCGGCAGGAGACATCGCGGAGGCCCGCGCGATCGAGCGCACTTTTGGAAAAAAGGAAAAGCCCTACGTCAGCAGCACCAAGTCGCTCACCGGTCACGGTCTTTCATCTGCCGGAGCCCTGGAGGCGGCTTTCTGCTGCCTGTCGCTGAAGCATGGCTTCACTCCCGTTTCCGCCAATATCACGGAGCTGGATCCGGAATGCGCCGGCATTTCTGTGGTGACATCGCCGATCGACTTTGCCCCTCGCGTTGCCATGAGCAATTCCAGTGGCTTCGGCGGGACCAATGTCTCAGTGGTCTTCCGGCGCTGGTCCGATGCGTAACCCTGCCCCCTCACCCACGCGATGCTGATCGACCGCTTCATCGCCAGAGAAGTGGTCACCTTCACGGCCATGGGCACGGCGACATTGAGCTTCGTGCTCGTCCTGGGAAATGTCTTCCGCGAAGTCTGCGAACTGGTGCTCAACCACCGCATCCCGCTGATGGCGATCCTGGAGTTCGTCGCCTGCGCCGCTCCATTCTGCCTCACTTACACGCTGCCTTGGGGATTTCTCACCGCACTCTTTTTGGTCTTCGGCAGGATGGCGGCGGACAACGAATTGCTCATCGTCCACATGAGCGGCATGAATATTGTCCGAGCCAGCCGGTCTGTATTTCTCACCGGGCTCGCCCTGTCGCTGCTTTGTTTTTGGATCAACGCCGATGTCAACCCGCTTGCCCGGCAGAGAATGAAGGTGATCTTGCATGACATCGCCATCTCGGCGTTGCTCAACGACACCGATGTGCATCGAGTCATCCGACTCCCGGACAAAATCGTCTACATCGGTGCGCAGGATGCGGGGAAGCTGCACAACGTCCAGATCTTCGAATTCGACGAGGATTCGCAATTGGAGCGGTCCGTATTCGCGGAAAATGGCTGGCTGGAGTCCCTGCTGGAAAGTGACGAACTCGTCATTCACCTGGAAAACGTGAAGAGCGATGAGCGCGGCAGCGATAACGACGAGGAAGAGAGCGTAGTGAGCTTCCACCCCAGCATATCGGCCCAGGAGTCCGCCTATAACATCTCATTCTTCGAGATCCTGCGGAAGTATTCGACGACGAATTATAAGTCGCTCGGCAGCCGCACGCTCGGCGAGTTGCATCAGGATTTAGCCAGCGGCCTGCTCCACTCGATTTTTCTGACCGAGTTTAACAAGCGCATTTCCCTGTCGCTGGCCTGTCTGACCTTCGCCTTCACAGGCGTGCCGATCGCGATACTTTTTCACCGCAAGGAAACCACGATCGGCTTTGGCCTGGGATTGGTCACGGCATGTTCTTACTTCGCTTTTTTTATGGTCGCAGACAATTGTCGCGATAAGGCCGCGGTGCATCCGGAGCTATTGGTGTGGCTGGGAAATATCGTTTTCATCTCGCTGGGCAGCGCCTTGTTTTGGCGTCTGGCGAGACGGTAGAAGCACCGGCCAAAAGTAACTTCTGGATAAACGAATCAATGAGCGGATCCGACATTCGGGAATGAGAAAAGGCGATGAGCAAGGGGCGGCGAAATCCTGTAATCCTGAAAAT
>JBGGMZ010000477.1:0-5004 GCA_041287745.1 Chthoniobacter sp.
AAAAAAGTGGAGGGCTGCTTGCGGCAGCCCTCCTGGCCAGCAGTCTCATCTCCTCCTTTGCGGGAGAGACAGAAGTGAAATCCACCGGCGAGAAGACGGTAGTCGAGAACGCTACTGACGCCAATCCTTTAAGCTTTCTCGACGGAAAAGTCGTGTTCGACCTGCAGGAGCGCTTCCGCTGGGAAGTCCGTTCGAATAACTACGACTTCAACAGCGCCGTCAACTCGGTGACCGACGACAACTGGTTCCTCCAACGGTTTCGCATCGGCGTCATGATCAAGCCCTCCCCCTGGTTTCGGCTTTACGCGCAGGGCCAGGATTCCCGCGAGATCAATTCTGATCGGGCGGACAATCCCGGCGTGCTCGGAGCCGAAGGCGACGACGCCTTTGATCTGCGCCAGGGCTACATCGAGATCGGGAACGTCAAAGAATTCCCGCTTTCGTTGAAAGTCGGCCGTCAAATCCTGAGCTACGGCGATGAGCGACTCGTCGGCGCGTTCGACTGGAACAATATCGGGCGGACGTTCGATGCGGCGAAACTCCGCTGGGAAGCGAAAAGCTGGTGGCTCGATGCCTTCGGGTCGACTGTCGCCGTGCCCACGCGCGGTAAATACAATCAGTCCGATTTTGTGAATGGGACGGAAACCCACCGCGGGCAAGTCTTCAGCGGCCTGTATTTCAGTACCACGGCGGTGCCGGTCCAGACCACGGATCTTTACGTGTTCCACCTGCACGAAAATGACAATGCGCAGTACCTGCCCACAGCCATCGGGGATACCAACTTCTTCACCCTTGGCTTCCGCGTAAAGTCGAACCCGGGCGCTTTTGCTCCTCAGCCTCCTGCTCCGGAGTCGGACGGCAAATCTGTCGCCGATGGCAAAACCGCGCCGCAGCCGCTTCCCCCGAAAAAGCCGGTGGGATTTGATTACGATGCGGAGGGCGCCTTCCAGACTGGAAAAGTGCGCGGGTTGGATCTGACTGCTTTCGCGGTGCATGGCGGTCTCGGCTACACCTTCGACGTGCCGTGGTTGCCGCGAGTGGGTATTGCCTACAACTATGCGTCCGGCGATTCGAACCCGAACGACACCAACATCGAGACGTTCCAGAATCTCTTTCCGACGAATCACAAGTTCTACGGACAGATGGATCTGTTCTCCTGGCAGAACATGCACGACCTGGAAGTCAGCGTGAAAGCGCAGCCGCTCAAATCGGTGTCTCTCAAGGCGGAGTTCCATGCCTTCTGGCTCGCGAGCAACGAAGACGTCTGGTATCGCGCCAACGGTACGACAGCGGTCCGCCCGCTGAACGTGGCCGCTGAGAATGCCAACACCTACGCCGGCTCTGAGGTAGACTTCATGGCGCAGTGGAATGTGACGAAAAACGTGGCGCTCGAGGCAGGCTACAGCCACTTCTTCGCCGGCAGTTATCTCCGGGATACCGGTGCCCACGATGATGCCGATTTCGGCTACGTGCAGGCGACGATCTCGTTCTAACCTTCATCCCTCGCTCACCCCAACCGTTGTTCCGGTTTTCGCCGGAACAACGGTTTTTTCTTTTGCCCTGAGGCTGTTTCCAACTGTTCACGTGCTGGCCATTCCTGAGCAACCGGACTGGTCAGTTTGCGCAAAAGACGCCATCTCCCGGATCACCTCGGGCGCTCTCGCTCATTCCTGAGGAGCACAGAAGCCGCTGATCGATCGACCGCGAGGGAGGAGGGATGCATGTCGAGGCAGCCGTAAAGGCCCGGAAATCAGAGGCATCGCCGAGGCATGAACCAAATTCATGACGCGCATGAAGACTATGAACGGTATTTCGTATCGCGCAGGGCGAAGATGGCACGCCCAGAGCTAAAGGCTTGGGCGCGCTGACAATCCCGCCAGTGCCTTCAACACAACACCACCGCCCAACTTGAAATTCTCCGATCTCAAAAGCTCAGGCCACTGGCCGACTCTGTTCACTGCGTTTCTCTACTTCGATTTTAGTTTCATGGTCTGGACCGTGCTCGGCCCGCTCGGTGCCCAGATCGGAGAGGCTCTCCACCTTTCCGCGGAACAGAAAGGCTTCATGGTTGCCGTGCCGATTCTTTCCGGCGCCGTCTTGCGCATCATCCTGGGGCTGCTGGTGGATCGGATCGGCGCGAAGAACACGGGGGTCATCGCGCAGCTCGTGGTGATCGCCGGTCTGGCCTGCGCCTACATCTTCGGCCTGCCAACCTATCAGGCCACGCTGCTCATGGGCATGGTGCTCGGCTTCGGCGGAGCGAGCTTCGCCGTCGCCCTTCCGCAGGCTGGTCGCTGGTATCCACCGAATATGCAGGGCGTCGTGATGGGTCTCGCCGGTGCGGGGAATGTCGGCACGGTGCTGGACGCGCTTTTTGCGCCACGTCTCGCCGCGGCTTACGGATGGAAGGCCGTCTTCGGCCTTGCGCTGATCCCGGCGGTTCTGGTCCTCGCGATCTACGTAATCTTCTCCCGCGAAGCCAAGGTCGACGTGAAGAAAAAGCGCCTCGTGGATTACGTCAACCTGCTCAAGGACAAGGATGCTCATTGGTTTTGCTTTTACTACACGGTGAGCTTCGGGGGGTTCGTCGGTCTGGCCAGCAGCTACGTGCTCTACTTCAAGAGCGAGTATGGGCTCACGCCCGTGCAGGCCGGAGACGTCGCTGCGCTCTGCACTTGCATCGGTGCGCTACTGCGGCCGGTGGGCGGCGCGATCGCGGATCGTATCGGCGGGATTCGCTCGCTCTACACCTTTTACGCGTTCGCTGGTCTCGCATTGGTGGCCAGCCCGCTCTTGCACGTTCTCAATTACAACATTGCCACCTTCCTCGTGGCCTCCGGTGCCCTCGGCATGGCCAATGGCGCGGTCTTCCAGCTCCTGCCGCAGCGCTTCGGCAAGGACATCGGCATCATGACTGGTCTCGTCGGCGCGGGTGGCGGTGTGGGTGGCTTTTACCTCGCGAGCTCCCTCGGCCTGGCCAAAGGCTACACCGGCTCGTATGCCGCTGGGTTCTTTGTTTTCGCCGCGCTTTGCCTGCTGGCGATCTGCGGCCTCGGACTGGTGAAGACCCGCTGGCGCACCACCTGGGGCGCGGTCGGCAATGCACGCATCTGACTTGATCTGAAATGAAGGTGAACCTGACCAGCTTCGGCCTGCCGCGCGACGGTGAAGAATCGGAAGATTCCTTTGCCGTCAAAGCCTGGGGTGAGACGGTGATCGCCGTCCTCGCCGATGGCACGGGCGCGGCGCGCCGGGGCCGGGAGGCCTCCCTGCGCATCGTGGAGTCGCTGGTCAACAACTACGCGGCGCGCCCGGAATCGTGGAGCCCGCAGAAGGCGCTCACCGAGTTCACCCGTCTCATCAATCGCACACTGCACCACGAGTCACTCCTGCGACACGATTCACCCGAAATGGTCTCCACGCTTTCCGTGGCGGTCATCGAGGGGAATCACCTCTACGGCCTGAACGTCGGCGACTCGCGCATCTACCTCTCGCATAGCGGCCAGCTCGCGCGTCTCTCGGAAGACCACGTGGACGGCGAGATGAAACACGTCCTGTCCCGCGCGATCGGCCTGGCACCGGAGGTCGAGCCGCATTGCTTCGAGCGCGAGTTGTCCGATGGCGATATCGCGTTTCTCTGTTCGGATGGCGTTTCCAATGTGCTCGACGACGCCGATCTCGCGGCCCGTCTTGCCCAGCGTTCGGCGGCGCGCGCCATCGTCCAGCACGCGCGCTCGGTGGCGAAGGAGGAGCAGCTCGACGACATGAGTGCGATCGTGATCGATATCGCCGAGACTGGTAAGCTGCGGGCCGTGAGCCAACTCCCGCTCCATATCCCCGAGACGCTGAAGAAGGGCGACATCGTCGATGGTTACGAACTCATCCGGCCTTTCCAGCACAGCGACCGGGTGTGGCTCGCCACGAAGGACGGCCAGCGCTGGACGTTGAAATTCGCCCCGCTGGAGGCTCGCGACAGCGAAGCGGTGCTGCATCTCTTCATCAAGGAGACGTGGAATGCCACGCGCTTGCAGGCGGACTTCTTCGTCGAGGCATTCGCGCCGGAAAAGCGCAGTGCCCACTATTATGTGATGGAGTTTGTTGAGGCGCCCAGCTTGCGCAGCATCCTCAAGGCGCGTCCTCTCTCGGTGGACGAAGCGGTCGCTCTCGGAAAATTCCTCGTCGAGGCCTCGCAGCATCTACTCCGCTTCGATCTCGTCCACGGCGACATCAAGCCGGAGAACATTCTCGTGATCACTGGTTACGACCGGCTGAGTTTCAAGCTCGTGGACCTTGGCAGCGCCACGGAAGTTTTTTCGATCACCTCGCGAGCGGGCACAGCCAGCTATCTCGCGCCGGAGCGTTTTCACAACGCGCCGATTTCCGAGCGCACGGAGGTTTTTGCCATCGCTGTGACGCTCTACGAAGTGCTGACCCGCACTTTTCCCTATGGCGAGATCGAGCGCTTTCAGACACCCGTTTTCCACAAGGCCAAGGCGCCCGCCCGGTTGAATCCAAACATCCCGCCGTGGCTGGAATCGCTGATCCTGCGCGCCCTGGCTGTCGACCCGGAGCGCCGCTACCGGCATTACTCGGAGGTCGCCTTCGACCTCGCGAACCCGGCCAAGGTCGAGCCGTTTTTCCAGAGGTCTGATGGCGCGAAGCTCGACGCGCTGCGCTTTTACCAGGCCGGCTTTTTCACCCTGCTTGCCGTCACTCTCTACCTCCTCGCGAAACTGCTGCACCACTGACATGAACAAGATCCCGTTTATCCCGGACAACGCTCCGTTCTCCCCGGAACAGCGCCTCTGGCTCAACGGCTACCTCGCCGGTTTATTTTCCGACGCGAGCCTCGCCGAGCGCGCCATGGCGGGACTCGGCGCTGCGCCTGCCGTGGCGACCAAGCCGCTCGTCGTCTTTTATGGCAGCCAGACGGGGACGGCGGAAGGACTCGCCAAGAAAACCTCCAAGGAAGCGGAGAAACGCGGCTTCGCACCCAAGATCGTG
>JBGGMZ010000478.1:0-14286 GCA_041287745.1 Chthoniobacter sp.
ATGGTCCGCCGGAACCCATTGCCGCAAATCCGGCGCCAACAACAACGGCGTATCGTGATCAACAGGAACAAATCGCGCGGCCATACGTCTTCAACCCGCCACCGCCTCAAACCATGGAAGGATAGTCCGACAGGCTGCTAGTCGCGGGTAAAAGCGAGTCGCAGGATGAGGACCCAGTCCGCGATGCGGGTCTGGATCGGCCGATAGCTCACGCGGTGCGCGCGAATGGTCCGGGGGGCAAATTCCACCGTGCTATGCACATACATCATGAGAAGCGTGCATACGACTGGGAAGCTCAGGATCATCAAGGCAGGTGATAATGGCCAGTTTGCAATCATACGGCGCAGCATTAGCAGCTCGAATGCCCACCTCTGTAAGTCGCGTATCTTCAAGGATCGGGCATCCACACGGCTGTCGAAATCCGTTCTTCCAGCGCATGGAGATGTCCAAGAAGCACCACTGGCTGTCCCTATTTGTCCTGATTTGCGTCACTTTTGGGATCAGCGCATTCGGCGTTCTCGCGGCCAGTAGTTCGCTCACGCACTGGTATCAATCGCTCGCCAAGCCGGCGTGGAATCCCCCGCAGGAAATTTTCGGCCCGGTGTGGACGGCGCTTTATCTGATCATGGCCATCTCAGCGTGGCTGGTCTGGCGTCGCGGCTCGGAAATGGAAGTGATCCCGGCGATGACCGCGTATTTCGGACAGCTCGTGTTGAATGTCCTGTGGCCGCTCATCTTCTTCGGCCTCAAGGCGCCCGGCTGGGCGGTATTCGATATTCTCCTCCTGTGGGCCGCGATCGTGGTGTCCATGCAGCAGTTTGGCCGCGTCTCGCGCGTGGCCGCGTGGTTGCTCCTTCCTTACCTCGCGTGGGTCACGTTTGCCTCGGCCCTGAATATCTCCATCTGGCGGCTCAACGCCTGACGATTAACGGTTCGCGCGAGCCAGTGCGGCGGCGCGCGCATACTGGGCGCGGAAATGATCGGCCAGTTCCTTGGCCAGCTGCACTTCCTTGATCTTGTCCCCGCTCAGCGCCTCGCGCATTCGCCCGTTGGCCGTGGCGTAGTCGACGGCGCTCACGTTCTCGAAGACCGCTGTCGCTTCCCCGGGAAATTGCGCCGCCTGCAGCGCACTCCACGCGTCCTGCAGTTCTTCATGCGCATCGATGCACATGACGCGGAAGATGAAAGCGATCTGCCGGAAGAGTGGCGCGGTCCATTGGTCGTGATAGACGAAGGTCTTCGCCAACTCGTAGGGGTCGACGTCGGGATCCGTACGCGACGCCCGAAACTCCGGTGCGTAGAGCAAAGGTAGGATCGGCGAACGGCGTAGCGCGTAATGGTGCGGACCGCCCGCGACGCCGACTTTCCCATTCCACAGCTTCTGCCCCTCCTGCGACATGACGAACTCGATGAACTCCCGGGCCATCTCCGGATGAGGCGCCCCGCGGAAGAGCCCGATCGGATCGACGCCGTACGACGTACCGCCTTCGGCGTTCACGTATTGCAAGCGGGAGCCTCCGTCCGGCCCCCGCACGGCCTCGCTCTGGAAGCGTCCGTAAAAGTCGATCGTCATCCCTGCGGCCGCCTCGCCGGCAGCTACGTCCATGGCGATCTTGGTGGAGGAATCGGTGAAGTACCGGGAATTTGCCCCGATCTTCATCAGCAACCGCATCCCTCGCGCCCACCCCACACTGACTGCCATTCTCTCGTCGCCGGCCGTGAGCTGGTGATCGGCAATCTTTTCCATGATCTGCTGTTGGATGAGCATCTCGAAGGTCCGGTTGACCGAACTGCTTTGCGTCGGGTTGGCCAGCGCGAGCGCACGGAAATAACTCGGTGACGCGAGATCATCCCAGCGCTTCGGCGGCTCCTCGATACCCAGCCGCTGCAGCGACTCCGTGTTGTAGCAGATGCCAAAGGCCGAAATCACCGTGCCGACCCAGCGCCCCTGCGGATCCCAATAGGGCTCGCCGCTGACCACCTTCGGAATCCGCCCCGGCTCGTCTCCGAACATTTCCGGATGCGCCTTCAGAAATCCGCAATCGACCAGCTGCCCTTTGGCCGACGCCTGCTGGTAATCGTAGGCGCCGCCGCCGAAAAAGAGGTCCAGCTTGCAACCGACATTGGACTCCAGGAAAGCCCGCTTGGCTTGCTGCTCGGGCGTATCCTTCGCAGGGTCGGGACCGAGGACGACTTTCTTGTTACCAAAGCCACCCTCGACCACCTTGCTCCACGGACGGTGCAGCGTACCGGACCAGTAGTTTTGGAAGGAGGCCAGGTACTCGGAATCGACATACCGGCCGATCTCGCTGGTGCCACCCGGGATGCGCCAGTCGACATGCACTCGCTGCCCCTTTTTCGCCAGATGCCATGCCTCAAAGGCGCGACCGAATTCATACCGGATGGACTCATTGTGCGGGGTGATGATGACCACCGTCTTCTCGCCCGGCGTGGGGATATCCGTTCCCTTTGGTCGCAATAGGATGGGCCCGATCAGCACGCAAACCAACGCAAGGAGCAGTGGCAATTGACGGGCCATGGGGGTCACTTGGGCAGCACCACCACGTCGTCCGGCGACACGCTGGCGAAGACCTCGCGGTCGCCAGCGTGGTCCACAAACCGAGGGTTGAGTTCGTAAATCTTGAGCGTTCCGCCAAGTGCTGCGAAGCGGTATTGGGCGGTCTCGCCGAGATAGGTGCAGTGCTCGATTCGGCCCGTCACTGCGTTCACTTTTGGCGCAGTGGTGGAGAGCTGCCAGCTCTCGGGACGAATGGAAAGCACACACTCCTCACCGGCCTTGGGCGCTAAAGTCCCCGGCGGAATAGCCGCAGTAAAAATTCCGAACGGCGTTTCTACTTCCAAGCCGTAATTACTCGCCAGTATCTTTCCAGAAATAAAGTTGGTTTCTCCCATAAAATCAGCCACAAAGCGCGATATGGGAGCGCGATACAATTCAACAGGCTTTCCTATTTGGCGTATATGCCCGCTCTCCATTACCGCCATGCGATCTGCAATCGCGAGGGCTTCTTTTTGTTCGTGTGTCACGTAAATAGCCGTTAGCCCGAACTCTTTGCAGACGCGCCGGATCTCCGTGCGCATCTCCAGCCGCAGCTTCGCATCGAGGTTCGAAAGCGGCTCATCCAGCAGCAAGCAACGAGGCCGAATCACGAGCGCCCGGGCCAGCGCCACCCGCTGTTGTTGCCCGCCCGAAAGCTGGTGAATCCTCCGCCCGCCGTAGCCGCCCATCCGCACCGATGCCAGTGCCTCTTCCACCCGCCGGTCGATCTCCGCTCGCGGCAGTTTCCGTTCTTCCAACCCGAAGGCGACATTCTGCGCCACGGTCAGGTGCGGCCACAGTGCGTAGCTCTGGAACATCATTCCGGTATTGCGCAGATGCGGTGGCTGGCGAGTCACGTCTTCGTCCCCGAAAAGGATCCTTCCCTCCTCAGGCATCACAAACCCGGCCACGCTCCGCAGCAGCGTCGTCTTCCCGCAGCCGCTCGGGCCGAGCAGGAAAAAGATCTCCCCAGGCTCGATCTTCAAGTCGAGCTGATGCAACGCCACGGTCTCACCGAAGCGCTTGGTCACGTGGTCGATGGTCAGTGATATCATGCGGTCGGGCGCGGCCAGTAGGAGGCGGCGGGGTGGATTTGTCGACCGGAAATCCACGAACGTAACTCGCGGCGATTCAGCAGCGCATATTCGCTTTTACTTCCGCCCTATTTCCATCCATCCATTAATCATGCGCTCGTTCCTCCCCCAGCTCGCGGCGTGCGGAATCTGGCTGGCCGCGCTTGGTTCGGCTATTGCCGCCGACACACCGACTCCTCCTCCGCCGCCGCAGCAATACATCGGCAAGCTCACTCTCGTGCGCTATGACATGCCAATTGCCTTTTCCGATGGCCTCGCTCCCACCCGCCAGGCGGTGAAGCACAAAGATGGCGAAGAGGAAATCGCCTGGCCCGACCTCACCTTGGATGGCAAGCCTGTCTTCCGTGGGAAGAACGAAGAGCAAGTCCCCCTGAAAATGCGCACGGGTGCTGAGGCCAAATCGCCCTTTCAGCTTCCCAGCGACAACGTCATTCAGCCCGGCAACCACTGGTTTCGCGCGCTCGAGTGGCGCAAGGATACTCGCCACATCTACACCGCAGACACCACGGCGCGCACCGCCAACGCGGCCCCTTCCATGAACGGACGCTATGAGCTCTGGCTCTTCCCGATCTTCATCCAGGGCGAAGGCGGGCCGGTGGTGAAAAACGTGGAGCTCAAGGCGGGCAACGCCGTCATCTACAAGCAGGCTGGCCCGTGGCGTTCGCTCACCCTGCTTGTGCCGCAAAGTGAAACCGGCAAGCCCTACACGCTGACCGTGGATGGTCGCCCGCCGGTCACCTTCCAAGCCGGCTTGCAACCCGTGAAGCCCGGCAATCCGCGCGAGGTCGTCATCCCGGTAAACCTTACCATCCAAGGCGATGGCCAGAAGATCTCCGTGCGCAATCTAGCGAAGCCGGAAGAGTTTCCCCATGCCAAGGAATGGGCCGCCGACCTCGCCACGCTGGGCAAACCATTGCCCGCAACTCTGCCGTTCGATCGCGGCACTGGAGTGCATCGCTACCTCGGTTCGGAAGTGCCGATCTCTCCGCTCACCGTTTACGCGGCAGCGCTGCCGCACGGGATGAGCGGCGGTTTTTTCAAGAAGGGCACCGACCCCGAGACGTATGCGAAAGAGCTCGCGGCGCAAAATTACGACACCCTCTTCGATCCGGTCTACAGCCTCCCCTCGCCCGCCGACCCGGAGAGCTTCGAGAAACGCGCCGCCGCCCTGGCGCGCAGCAATATCCGGTTCGGCCTCCAGTACGACAACAATTGGACACGCCCTTCCTTCCAGCATCCAAACCTCGCCATCTTCGCCCACACCCTGCCCGAGTGGCATGCGCCGCTCTACCGCAGCCTCTCTCTCGCTACCCAGCGTTTTGCGCGGCTGCCGAATTTCGCCGGCATCTGCGTGGGCTCGAATAACGCCGGTTACGCATCCGATCTTTGGTCGGCGCTTCCCATCCCGGACCGCCCGTGGGGCGAGGCGATGACCGCTTTCTTTAACTCACCGCAGCCCCGGGTACCGCGCGGCCCGAGCCTCGGGGCACCCGAACTGCCCTTTGAGCAACCGGTAAAAACGGAGGCCGAATTCACCAAATACGTCGACCGGTATGAGACCGCGTTTCAGCAGTACGGCTATTTCGCGGAAGCAGTGCGAGAGATCAGCCCGCGTTTCGTCTTCACCTCGGGCTCGTTTGGCAGCGCGCCGAGCACGGGAGCGCGGGGCGGCTGGCCGTGGGCGAGCATTCCGGGGCGCACGATGAGTGAAGGACTTTCCGTGCAGCAGGCCTTTGATGCGAACGAACTGCACGCGGCCAAACCGCTGCACTGCCTCGCGCAGGCCGATCGCCTCCGCAGCTACTTTCCGAAGAAGATCACTTGGGGCCTGCTGGACAATCACTTCTTCCTTCATGGTCGCGAGGCCTGGCAGCGCTCTTGCGCCCTGCTTCTCACTCGCGGAGTGCAGGGTTTGGGCACAAACTTCCTCGCGCATCCGGATGGCGAAGGCGCTCATCCCGAAACCGTGGCCGCACAGGGTGAGATGAATGCGTGGATGCATAAATACGGCGGCGTCTACGCACACACGGAGCCAGATGCGACCATCGGCATTTTCTACGGCCACCTCCAGGCGGTGCAACGCCGCGTGCTCACGGGCGAGAGCCCCAGCGAGGATGCGCTCCAGCACGGCTCGCATGAGGGCAAGGTCGCCGAGGCGCTCTTCATCTGCCATGCGGCGGGCTGGCCGGCGCGGGTCATTACCTACCAGGAATTGCTCCGCGGCCCGCTCCCATCGAACATGAAGGCCATCCTGCTCGTGGGCCTCGATCAAGCGGATGCGAGTTGGAGCTGGGGCTCGGGTCTCGATCCGACGCTGCAAAAATTCATCGATCGCGGCGGGCGCATTCTCACCGACGAGGAATCGGTCTGCTCCTTGCCCTGCACGAAGACTGGAATGAAAGTGGCGGCCTACGTCACGGAATCGAATTTCGACCCGACCCCTCTGCTCTTCACCCGCAATGCGGACAATATCTCGAAGCTCTGCTCGGCCATGCGAGATGTGCCCGCGCCGCTGGCTGTCTCGGAAAACCAAACTGTGTGGGCCGTTCCCACGCGCTGCGCGGACACGCAATACCTCACGGTGGTCAATCAAGCCTCCGCCAGCGGCGACGAGGCCAAGGAGCGCCTGCTCCCTCCCGATCCCAAAGCGAGCAAGCCGGAGCCATGGAAGTTCAAGGGTAATGCGAGCCTGTATGTGAAGCCGCAGACCGGCGTTCTGAAGTGGAACACCGACCGCCCCATCTACGACGTACGGCTGGGGCGCAAACTGACCACGGAAGAAGCGACCCAAGTCGATCTCACCAAGGATGGCTTCCGCTGGTACGCGCTGCCACCGGCCGAGGTGACGAAGCCCGAGATCGTGATCGACAAGGAAGTCTCCGGTTTCTACGAGGCCCGCATCATCCTGCAGGGCGCGCAACACATGGGCGGCGTGCCGGTACAGGTGACCGTCACCGGCCCGAACGACAAAGCCACGGTCTACGGCATGACCGAATCGACCCTGCGTCTGCCCCTGCGCGATAGCGACGATGGCGACTACACCATTACCGCCACAGAACTCCTCAGCGGACTTTCGGAAACGACGAAGATCTCGAACCACACCGCTGCGACCGTCAACGCCCGCGCGCAGGTGCAGGTGCGCGAGCAGTCGGTCGTGAACAAGTTTGCCACGCGCAAGAAAGTGCCGCTGACCATCGCGCTCACGCCCGATCAGGAGAAGGACAAGACGCTCGCCACGCAGGTGCAGATGCTGAAGGCGTACTACCAAAAGAAAGGTCGTGTTGTTTCCGTGAACACGGTGAAACCCGGCGGCGTGGTTGAGAGCCTTCAACCGCTTCGCTCGCCGAACCGCTTCCCGCAATGGAAGACCACGACCACCGATCTCGTCCTCTTCGGCACCCCGGCGAATAACATCCTCCTGCTCGACCAGGCCCGCGGTGAGATCCTGCCACGCAACTTCGCGCCACCGGGCCCTAACGAAGCTGCGCTGCTCTACACGCGTTCGCCCTTTGTCGGTGAATGTGACGCCTTGGACATCATTGCCACGGACAATGCGGGCATCACCGCGGCGGTGCAGAAGCTGACTAGCGTGCCTTGATTTTTTAAACGCAGAGGCGCAGAGACGCGAAGAAGAGGGGAGAGAAAAGGCTTACACCTACGAAGGCGCCGGAATGTCAATGGGCAGTTTCATTGCGCCTCTGGCCTCTCCTGTCTTATTCAACATTTCACCGAGTCAGCTCCTTCGCCCTCTTCACGAGGCTAAGGAACTCCTCGCGGTAGCCGCTTTTGTCTTCCCCAATGCCTTCGTGCGCCCATGCGGCGACGGACTCCCATGTGGCCTGCCCACGATAGCTGGAGTCTTGCAGCAGCATGCCGTAGCCGGCCACGGCGGCGGCGAAGCGGAAATCCCGCGAGCTCTTGTCCCAGCTCGTGCCGGGGTCGATGAGCGGATATTCCAACAGCGTGCTCTTATCACCATCGGGCGCCTTATAGCGCAGCTTGAGCGTGAGCATTTCATTGCGCGCAGAGGCCGGAAGGCCGCTTGGATCGGCAATGGAGGGGGCAGGCTTGGAGCGATCGCGATCGCGGTCCACCACCAGCGTTCGATGCGGACCGTGGGCTTCCACCTGGCCATTGCGAGCGAGTTTTATCCAGGTCTGCGGCGTCGTGGCGATGCAACGGTTTACCCCTTGGGTCACATCCGGCATCCCGTAAAGCAGAACGTCGCCAGTCTCGGCAACGCGTTGCGCACGGTCGGTAAGAGCGAGGGTGTGCGTGATTGATCCGTCAGCCTCAGCCTTGTCCAGCGTGACGGTCACGCGACCGTCGCTGGTTGTGACGATGTTGATCTGATTCAGACCGCCCTTTTCTTCCGGCTGGGCCGGCTCGGGATTTGGCTTATCGGGGTGAATGTCAGGCGCTGTTCCGTCCGCTTCGCGGGGATTTTCCTGCACAGGCTTATTCACGGGATTGGCCCCGGGAATCGGCTGCGGGGCGAGCGCAGCATACTTCAGCTTGTCCACCGTCGCGATGGGCGGCATCTCCTTGCCGGCCGGCACCACTTCATAGAGCGCCGTGACGGTGTGACCCGCGCCAATCTCGCCGGCGTCCTTCTTGTCGTTGTTGAAATCCTCCTTCGCCAGCAACCGCTTCTCATAGCCGATGAGCCGGTACGCTCCGACGCGGGCGGGGTTGAACTCCACCTGCAACTTCACATCCTTGGCGATCGTCACAAGCGTACCGCTGAGCTGATCGACGAAGACCTTTTTCGCCTCCAGCGGCGTGTCGATATAGTCATAGTGCCCATTGCCGCGGTCAGCCAGCTTCACAAGCATCGAGTCCTTGAGATTGTCCATGCCGAAGCCAAGCACGGTAAGAAAGACGCCGCCCTTCGCCTTTTGCGCGATCATGTCGAGCAGGTCGCTCTGGTTGGTCACTCCCACATTCCAGTCGCCATCCGTGGCCAGGATCACTCGATTTGTGCCGCCGCGGATGAAGCTGCGCTCGGCTACTTGATAAGCCAGCTGCACTCCGCTCGCCCCATTGGTCGAGCCGCCGGCACGCAACCGATCCACCGCCGCCTGCATCGCTTCCTTGTCCTGCGTAGGCTCGAGCACGATGCCCGTGGCGCCCGCATAGGTCACAATCGCCACGCGATCCTTTGGCCCGAGCTGTTCAATGAGCAGGCGGAAAGCCTGCTGCAGGAGCGGCAACTTGTTCGGCATATTCATCGAGCCCGAGACATCGATGAGGAAGACGAGATTGCTCGGCGGGCGCTGGTCGCGCGGCACCTCGCGTCCCTTCAAGCCCACGCGCACGAGCCGGTGCTCCGGCTCCCACGGGCAGGCGGCCACTTCCATGGTCGCAGAGAAAGGCGCATCGCCGTTCGGCTGCGGATATTCGTAGGTAAAGTAGTTGAGCAACTCCTCCGTGCGCACCGCGCCCTTGGGCGGGAGCTGATTGCTGCTGAGCATCCGTCGCACAATGGCGTAGCTCGCAGTGTCCACATCCGCGCTGAAGGTGGAGAGCGGATTGTCGCGCGCGGCGAGAAAATCATTTTCCGCGACGGCATCGAAAGCGTTGGTGTCGAAGCCCCGCGAGTAGTCGCGTGGGGTATCGAAGTAGCTCCCTGCGTAACCTCCAGCCGGGACAGACCGCTTGAGCGCAGCAATCTGGGGGCTGGGAACCGCCTTCGTTACCTTCTCCGGGAATCGCAGACCTTCGTCCTTGTCCTGAAGCTGAAATGCTGCAGCTGCAGGTTCGATGCCCGCCTGGTTTTCCCATCGTCTGTAATTGCTCGCGTCGGCAGTTGCCACGGTTCCTGAAGCGAGTACGCCTCCATTCGTACCAGCCACCGTGGGTGCCTGCGCCAGGCTTACGTTCGAATTGAAAGTGGTGATGGTCGAGCTGCTGAATGTCGTGACACCGCCGTTCACGCTGATCACGCCGGTGGAGAGCACTGTCGTGCCGGTGAAAGTATTCGCATGGGTTGCCATGGAGGCATCCAGATGAGGAACGACAGGCGTCAAGGTGCCCGCATTCACGAGGCCCGCCACAGGCTGAAAGGCACCGGCGCCGCCGACCATGACCGGATGCGCCGATACTGGAGAAACAGGACCGGAGGCGAAATGGGACTGCGCTGGCAATTGCTCGAACGACTCCTGCACAACCAGTTTCGTGAGGTCCGTGGGCAGACTTTCCGGCACACTCGACACCGCCGCCACTAACGGGAGACTCGAGTGAACGGGCACCTGCATGGCCTGGTAAACCAGCCCGATGGAAATCCCCACGACCGCGCAGGCGGCCAGCATCGTGAGCAGCGTCGCACGGCGGGGAAACTGAACAATCTTCGCCGTCGGCACGGGCGTCTTTGCAGCCTCGAGCACGGCCGCACGCTGATGTTCCGCCAGCGGCGCGGCGGCTTCGGCGGACAATTCGGCGCGCAGCCGTGCGGCCAGCGCACGGGTCTCGGCTGCCTCCGCGACAGCGGCGGAATCACTGGCGAGCAGCGCCTCGATCTCCGCGCGCTCGGCAGGCGTGAGGTCTTCCATTTCACCCAGCACGTGGGCGGTGAATTTCGGGTCGTCAGCGTTCATAGGACGGAGCGGGAAAGGTCAAAGTCCTCCGGCGCGCGTTCACGCAGCAGTTCGCGGAGTTTCTTCAGGCCGGTGTGAAGGAGAAAGCCGACATTGGTCACGCTCAGGCGGGTGACGTCGGCGATCTCCCGATAGGACAGGTCGTTCTGGAATTTCAGGCGGATGACTTCGCGCTGGTTCGGGCTGAGCGCATCGAGCAGGCGGAAGAGCGCGGAGGCGGACTCCTGCTGCTCGAGCACGGCAGCCGGGCCCGGCGCCGCGCAGGGGCGATCTTCGGTGATCGGCATGGGGATGATGCGGCTGAATTTGCGTTGATGGTCGAGCGCGCGGTTGCGCGTGACCGTAAAAAGCCAGGCCTCGGTGTGGCGCGCATTGTCCCCGCCTTCAGAGCTGGAGTTCATGCCGCCACGGGCCAGTTTGATGAAAGTCTCCTGCACCACATCGCGCGCCGATTCGAGATCGCCGGTGATGCTTTGAGCATACCGCACGAGCGGCCGCTCAAAGCGATCGAGTAAGGCCGTCAATTCCAGCGCGTCCGGGGCAGGCATAGGGTGTCTAAGCGCAACACGTGCAGGCGGCCGTGTTTATTAGAAGAGCCAGGTATTTACGCGTCGGATGCAACTCGTAACGCCACTCGGCTCGCGTTGCCCGGCCCCTGAAACTTGTCAGATATCCACTTCTTCCCACTGCACGCCTTCCCCCCACGTCGGGACGGAATCGCGGTAGCCGATGAGCAGGGCGATGACCCGCTCGGCGCCGAAATCGCCCGCGGCTCGATAGCGTCGGCCGGAACCGCCATCGTAATGCTCGATCTCGAAGCCCTCACGGGCATCGCCACTGATCTCCATGGAGTGCCGGGCATCCCGATCGAGAATCAGAAAAGCGTAGGTCGTGCAGGCGTCGAGGCTGGTCACCGCCTCGCGAATCTGCGCATCGGTCGGCGAAGGGATGCGCTGTTCACCCGCAATTTCCAAGGTCGGTTGAATACCGGGAGCATTCATGAAGGTAGGCTCAGGGGCTGCATGGGCCGGGATGGCGCTTATGTCAGCGTAGAATGTAGGGGAAGAAAAGGCAGAAAGGAGAAGGGCAAAACATCCAACACCCAACATCCAATGACGCAAGCGCCAGACGGTGGCAGTGTCTTCATTGGGCGTTGGATGTTCGATGTTGGGAGTTGGATGTTCTGCCTCTCCCCCTTACGCTCGCCGCATGCATCGAGCGACATTTCAACCCGGCGAATTCATCTTCCGCGAAGGCGACGAATCCAGTGACGCCTATTGGGTGCTCTCCGGCCAGGTCGAGATCAGCATCGAGACTCCGCAAGGCCGCAAGGTGCTCACCATCCTCGAGGAGGGTGAAATCTTCGGCGAGATGGGCATGATCGACGACCTGCCGCGGGCCGCCAGCGCCCGGGCGATTTCCGAGACCGAGGTGGACGTCGTCAACGAACGCGATTTCCAGTACGAAGTCCTGCGCGACCAAGCGAGGCTGCTACCGTACATCGACACCCTTTTCGAGCGCCTGCGCAGCACAAATGCCATGCTGCGCGCCGAGATGGCCCGGCAGCGTAGCAGCGGAGATCGCCCTGCCCCGCACGATGCCGGGGCGGTAATTCCCTCCCCTACTCCGCCCGAAGCCGGTGCCATCACCATCACGACCACGGAGCGTTCCGCCCCGCTGCATCCGGGCGGGTTGAACGCGGCGATTCGCAAGTTCCCTTTCCGCATTGGCCGTGAAGCCGGGCACGAGCATGAGCACGATGGCCTCTCAGGCTTTGGCCGGGTGGATCTGGCGCTGCCGGATCACCGGCCTTACAGCGTCTCGCGTGGCCATTGCCTCATCGAACGCACCGCGGATGGTTATTTCGTGCGCGACTGCGGCAGCCGCTTGGGCACGATCGTCAATGGCATTCCACTTGGCGCCGAGGCTACGGAAACTTCCGCCCCGCTCGCCCGCGGCGAGAATCGGCTCATTCTCGGCAACGAGGAGGGGCACCACGAATATCTCGTCACGGTCACCTGAGGATCACGTGTGACTCGCCGGAGGCGGAGAATTGGCTAGCGAGCCGGCGCGCTCAGCGAACTTTGGCGGTTGGCCAGAATGCGATCAAAGACCTCGTACATCCGTTCCCGGACCATTTGTTGCTTCTTCAACTCGTTGCGGAAGAAAGTGTGGTGACAGCGCGCCTCGGGCCGATGCCCTGAATCTTCCCGCGCAGCCGGGTCACCACGCCTCCACCGCCGCTGTTGCCCAATACCATCACCTCGTCGCCAATGTGAACATTGGCCTCGAAATCGGTCATGGCTTCGACCTCCTGCGCTCCGAGAAGCCGCTCCAATGGTTGCCACTCCTCCTGCCCCTCGAGGTGGACCAAATCCGTACGCTCAAAGCGTCCTTCGGCTACTCCCGCGTGTAATTCCTCTTCGCTCATAGGGCCGATCATCAGCCCATTTTTCAAAACGCAAAAAGCTGGGGGTGCCCCGTTTCAAGACAGGCCATGTGCGGCAACATGGCACTTTGCATTGACGGGAATCAACGGCAAAAGCGGCTCCGCAGGGCGATCTTAGGGATCGTAGACGGACTGAAAAGCCTCACCGAAAGCTATGACGGCTGAGCGGAGTGCCGAGTTTGGCCAGCTCGGAATCGAAGGCCTGATACATCCGGTCGCGCACCTTTTCCTCGTCCTTCAGCCGATTGCGAAAATAGACATAGCGAAAGCGCGTCTGCGCGACAGCCACATCCCCTCGTACCATGAAGCGCAAGGCGGTGAGGAAGCTCTGCGTGGCGCTCAGTCGGTCGGAGTCGCTCATGTTGCGAGTGTGTATCTTGGTCGTCCAATCCTGCGCGGGCCGGCGCAGGGTGTCGGTGGCGAAGGTAGGGTCCTTCTTGTTTCGCAGGGCATCCAGAAAATTGAAGATGTCTTCGGTCAATTTGGAAACCTGCTCGAGTTGATCGGCCTCAGCGTAAAGCTCGGGCCAGTTCACCGGCTCCCACACCGGCACTTTGTCCAACCGGTATCCAAAGCGGCGCACAACCACCGAGCCGTTGCCGCCACCCGAGCCAAACTGCTCGTAGCGACGCGTGAGATAGGTGGCGATGCCGATCACTTTGCCCGTCTTGAGATGCACGATCGGGCTGCCGCTGTTGCCCGGGATAAACTCCGCCGAGACCTCGATGCGATCCGGGCCGATGCCCACGACCTTGCCCTTCAGCGAAGTGACCACCCCACCGCCGCCGCTGTTGCCCAGCACCAGGACGTCATCACCGATGTGCACGTTCGCCTCGAAGTCCGTGATCATTTCCAGTGGATGCTCCGGCGCCTTCGTGAGCACCATGCGGGCAATATCGGGCCCGGCGGCGACCTCCGCGGCGCCAGCCGAAAGCGTTACGCCATCGAGCCGGGTGAGTGTCGGTTGCTTGATCTCCGAGACGACGTGAATATTGGAAAAGAGCCACGTCTTGTCGTCCTGCCGGCAGGCAAAGCCGCTGCCGGAGCCATTGATTCCCTTCACGATGACAAAGGCGTCGTTGTGGGTTTGTATCACATTGGCTTCCGCCGCTTTAGCTGCAGCAGCCGCCTCCGCCTCGGCTGCCTTGGGATCCATCACCGCATTTACCCCCTCGCTAGGTGCAGAGGACGGGGTAGTTCCGGGCAGACCGGGCAGCGAAGGCAGGGAAACCTTCTCGGCGAGAAGTGGCACCATGGCGCCAGCGAGCTTTCCGGCGGCGGAAAGCAGCGAAGCTGGCGCGGGAGTAGCCGGCGCCTGGGCTTGGACGGGAGCAATCGGAGCGGGACCGTAATGCGGCACGACTGTGGCGATCGCCGCAGGTGGTGGAGTAGCGGCCGGCACGGGCGTTTCCAGCAGCGGAGCGGGAGTCGGCGGCACAGGTTCCAACTCAGCGATGGGCTCCGGAGCTTTCACGGGATTCACCGGCAGCGGCTTGATCGCGGGCGCGGGCACGATTTGCGGCCCGGGTGCGGGCGCTCTCACCTCAGCGACGCTGGGGGGCGGCACCACACGCTCGCTCTTTTCCACGG
>JBGGMZ010000479.1:0-10206 GCA_041287745.1 Chthoniobacter sp.
CACGGCGCTCTGCCGCCGTGTGGAGGACGGTGAACAGCGAAAACCTGAATGATCAAGATTCGCTGGCGCTCACGCCCCGACAGAGCGGGGCGACTACAGCGACCGGCGAACGACCACAGTTCAATTTAAACCGCTCTAGCCGAGCTGTGCATCCTGCATGATCCGCCCGACGAATTCCGATTTGCCCGTGGTGTAGGCTTCGCGATCGTTGGGATGCGCGGCCGCGAGGTGGAGTTTTAGCTCTTGGTAATCCTGTGCGGCGGCGGGGTGGGTGAGGAGATAGTCCCGAAAGATCAAAGCATCCCACTGGGAAAAATGGGGCTCGACCATGTGGATGTGATGGGTGCGGGTGCCAGCGGCATTGCGCTTGATGAACCAGGCATAGAACGGCAGGCCATCGTCCACCGACATGGCCGGACGCCAGAGATAGTCGTAGCCCTGTGCTTCCAGGATCGGAACGATGCGGGTCTTGGTAGCCTCGAGATCAGTGACCTCCACGAGGAGATCGATGATGGGCTTCGCGGCCAGGCCCGGCACCGCGGTGCTGCCGAAATGCTCGATACGGCCCAGCAACTCCGATGGCAGGCGCGCGCGCAGATGGTCGCGTTCACTGCAGAATAGTTCCGGCCACTGCGCATCGTAAGGAGCGATGCGGATTTCCTCGCGGCCGAGTCGGACAATACGTTCTTCCTCAGTTTCCATTTTATGTGAGAGGCCTGCACAGCTCGGCATCATCTCGATACCGACGATTCCGACCCCATCGCGATCGGCTCCCGCGGTTTGGCAACGCGCTGGTCAATCGTCCACCTGCATCTTGGTTTTCCCGACGCTATTTACCGTGGCGTGGTGCTGTTTGTCGAAGTGCAGGGTAAACTTCACGACACCGGTGTAGGCGTGGTTGTCCACTCGCGAGAGCATCATCACGTCGCTGGAAAGTTCGAGGTCGCCGGATCTCAGCCAGCGCAAGGGAGTGACCGCGCCGCCGTAATTCTTAACGTTGGCGCCCGCGCCGTGGCGGTATTGAAGCACCGGCCGCGGTAGATCGCTGGGAAGCTGCACTTCCTCGAAGACGGCGCCATTCCAGAAATAGACGTTCACGTCACCCTCCTTGTCGCCGCGGGTGGCGTAAGCGACCCAATTCGATTTCGCCGACCAGACCAACACCGTCTCCTGAAGGTGTTTTGGATAGGCGGTTCCGAGATCGAGCAGAAACTCACCGGATGCCTGCTCGACCAATTCGGCTCGGTATTCGAACGAATCACCGCCCTTGGGAGGGGTGAGCTTGAGGGCCAACCGTTTGTCCGGCGACGGACACTTGAGGATCGGTGCGTCTGCGGCGGAGCTCCAATTCGCGGTGCAAACAACCAGCAGGAAAGCAGCAAGGGTGTGACACAGGACGCTCATGCGTTCGATACTAGACAATAATTGGACGCGGGGCCATGGCGATCGCTTCCGTATAGCACCTTTCCAGCAGGCGGGCTTGGGCTTGGAGATCGAAGGCCGTGGAGACGCGCGTCGCGGCGGCGGCACTCATCTGCGCATAGCGCGCGGGATCGCGGGCGAGAGCGAGCAAGGCTTGGGCGAGTGCGGAGTGGTCGCGCTCGGGGACAAGCCAGCCGCTGACGTGATTCTCGACCGCCTCGGGGATGCCGCCGTGAAGGGTAGCAACCGGTGGCAGACCGCTGGCCATGGCTTCAAGCATGGAATTTGGGACGCCTTCCTGGTCGCCATCGGGCGCCGTTTCACTCGGATGAAGGAAGAAGTGTGCGCTGGAGTAAAGCTCGCGCAATTTCGTCTGCGAGAGAAAACCAGGGAAATGGACGCGCTCGGCGATCCCAAGAGTGGCGGCGAGCGCTTGCAGCTCAGGCAATTGCGGGCCTTCGCCGGCAATGGTGAGCGTGGCCTTTGGGTATTCGCAGGTGAAATCTGCGAAGGCGCGCAGGGTAGTCGTGAGGCCTTTCTTGGCGATCAAACGGCAGGCCTGCACGCAATGCCAGGCATTGTCGGTGGGAGCCTGGCGCTGCTGGAAAGGAATCTCGCCCAGCGGGATGCCGGTGCGATGGAGTCGGATCTTGCCCGAGTCGGCGCCGAGCGCGACGAGGCGCCTAGCCAGGGAATCGGACCGCACAAGTAGCAGTGTGGAGAGATCGAGCATGCGGCGGGTGAGCGCGAGGTGCACCGGCTTGTCGAGGTCGATACCCGCATCCGCGCCATGAAAGCTGACGATGATCGGCAGGGGGCAAATTTCCAGCAGCGGCAGCAGATGGACGCCGATGTGGCCGAAGTAAACATGTAACACCTGTGCGCGAATCTCGCGCAGAATGCCGACGATGTGGCGCGCCTCGGCGCGGTAAATCGTGATCGGGCGCCCTAAAATCTGTTTTTGCCAGATGCGGCGCAGGGCGCGAGTCCGAGGCTTTGGCAGTTGGCGGATATCGTCGAAGGGGAACGCTTCCCGTTGTTCGCGATTCTGGCAGAGCACGACGGGGCGAAATTCGCGCAGAGCGGTGATCTGCCGATAGATATGCAGCATCTCGGGCTTGAGGAAAGTGGCGAGGTATTGCGCGGCCACGGGAACATTTCCGGCAAGCGGAGGAGAGTTGTGGCGGTGGATCGGCTCAGCCATGCAAATTTAAAATAGAGTGGAAATCGTGTGCCGGCGACGGCTGTAGCTTGCCGGTGGGGATGGCTCGTTTATCGTACTGCGATCATGCGGAGAGAAGTCGAAATCTTAAACCCACTTGGCCTGCACGCGCGTCCGGCGGCGGAATTCGTGCGCACAGTGCACAAGTTCAGCTCGGAAATCACCATTCGAAAAGGAGAGGAACACTTCTCGGCTCACAGCATCCTCGAGGTGTTGAGCGCGAATCTCGATTGCGGCTCACGCATCACCATCGAGGCCATCGGCTCGGATGCCGAGGAAGCGCTCGACCGGCTCGAAAAGCTACTCTTCGAATTCAAGGAGCAGGAGAAGGACTGGCAGGCGTAGAGCTATTTTCTGGTTCCTCCGCAGCGATAGCGCTTTGCTTCGGAGAACCAGAAACTAGAAACCAGAAACCAGAAACTCTTTCCCGAATGGATTACCTCGAAAAAGCCCGTCGCGTGATAGCGCTCGAACTTGCCGAAGTGCAGCGCCTGCTCGACCGGCTGGATCGTTCGTTCATCGAGGCGGTGGAGACGATCAAGCGCTGCGTGGAAAATCGCGGCAAGGTGGTGGTGGTGGGCGTGGGGAAGTCGGGACATATCGGTGAAAAGATCGCGGCGACGCTGACCAGCACGGGCTCGCCGGCCGTGGTGCTGAATTCTCTGAATGCGCTGCATGGAGACCTTGGGGTTTTAGCCGATGGCGATGTGATTCTCGCGTTGAGCTCGAGCGGTGAGACGGATGAACTGGTGAACATTCTCCCGGCGCTTTCCCGCTTCGATGTGCGCATCATCGCGATGACGGGCAATCCGAAATCCTTCCTCGCGCAGAACTGCCACGTTCATCTCGACGTGAATGTGGAGCAGGAGGCCTGTCCGCTGAATCTGGCGCCGACTTCCAGCACGACGGTCATGCTCGTGCTGGGCGACGCGCTGGCCATGGTGCTGCTTGAGTCGCGTGGTTTTCAGAAGGAGGATTTCGCGCGCTTTCACCCCGGTGGGCGGCTTGGGCGCACGCTGTTGCTCAAGGTGAACCAGATCATGCGCAGCGCGGAGCAGATGGCGTTGGTCGATCCGCAGATGAGTATCCGTGAAGTGCTGCTGAAGATGGCCGAGGTCCGGGCGGGGCTCGCCGTGGTGGTGGATGAAGACGGCACGCTGGCCGGCATTTTCACTCACGGCGATTTTGGCCGCCATTTTCGGCAACATCAGGATTTGCTCGAGCGGCAGATCGATGAATTCATGACGCGGCGCCCGATCACCATCCGCTCGGAGAAGCTCGCGGTGGAAGTGCTGCACCTCATCGAGCAACACCGCATCGATGACCTCCCGGTGGTGGATGAGCACAATCGGCCCGTCGGTGTGGTAGATTCGCAGGACCTGGCGCGGTTTCGGTTGATCTGAGCGGTTTATATTCACCGCAAAGGCGCAGAGAACGCGGAGGTGGAGAGGACGGCGAACCGCAGGTCTGCCCTCCATCGGTGCGTGGCGTCCTAACGCTCCGCTTCTTTACGCTCCCTCACTACCAGCCTCGGTCTCTTCCGCGACGTCCTCCGCTCCGCTATTCTCCAATCCCAACAGGGCCGCCGCTTCTACTGCCGGCAACTCATCCGCGGGACGTAGCTTTCGCTCCACTGCACGTGAGCGTTGCTGAGCTTTATCGATGGTAGCTGATGCCTCGGTCAGCTTCCGCTGCACCTTATCGAGCGTCTCGCCAAATTTTCCGAACTCCGCTTTCACCGCGCCGAGCACCCTCCACACTTCGCTCGAGCGCTGCTCGATGGCGAGCGTGCGGAAGCCCATCTGCAAGCTGGTGAGCAGCGCGGTGAGTGTGGTCGGTCCGCTGACCACCACGCGATGCTGGCGCTGTAGTGCTTCGCTCAGACCCGGGCGGCGCAATACCTCTGCGAAGAGCCCCTCGGTGGGCAGGAACAGGATGGCGAAATCGGTGGTCGTGGGCGGGCAGATGTATTTCTCGGAAATCTTGCGCGCTTCCATGCGGATGCCCTGCTCGAGCGCTGCCGCCGCAGCCTCGACGGCGCCCGCGTCTCCTCGTTCCTGGGCCTCCACCAGCCGCTGGTATTCTTCATTGGGAAATTTCGAGTCGAGCGGCAGCCAGATGGGTTTTCCATCCACATCGCGGCCGGGCAGTTTGATGGCAAATTCCACGCGCTCCGGGCTGTCTTCGTTGGGTGCAAAGTTCCGGGTGAATTGCTCCGGGGTGAGCGTTTGCTCCAGCAGATTGCCGAGCTGCACTTCGCCCCAGGTGCCGCGCGTCTTCACGTTGCTCAGGATTTTCTTCAGGTCGCCTACGCCCACGGCGAGCGACTTCATCTCGCCCAGCCCGCTGTGCACTTGCTCCAGCCGTTCGCTCACCAGCTTGAACGATTCGCCGAGGCGCTGCTCCAGCGTCTGGTGCAGCTTCTCGTCCACCGTCTGGCGGATGCGCTCCAGCTTGGCCTCGTTGTCGTTCTGCAATTGCGTGAGCTTCGTTTCCACGGTCGTGCGGAGCGCTTCCAGCTTCGCTTCATTGCGCGTGCCGAGGTCGGCCAGTTGCTGGGCGAAGGATTGCAGACGTTCACCCTGGCTCTTCGTGGAATCATCGAGCCGCTGCGCCTGTACCTCGCGGGAATCCTTGAGCGCCCCTTGCAGTTCCAGTCGGTTTTGCGCATCGGAGGCACGGTCTGCTTCGCTCAACTGCTGCAGGCGCGAGTCCAGCGTCGTGCGCAGTTCCTCGATGCGCTGCTGGAGCGAATCCGTCAGTTCCCGCACTGCCCGGGCGATCTCTTCGCGAGCGTCACGCGCGGCGCTGAGGCTTTCTCCTCGGCCCGCTTGCAACTCCTCGCGGACGACATTGTTCACGCGATCGACCTCGCTGCGCAGGCTTGCGGCGATTACATTTTCCGGCCGGCGAAAGAGCAGGACGAGCAATAGTCCGACTGCGATCATCGACAGCGCTGTGGCGGCGATGAGCAGGGACAAAAGGACGGGATCCATGGGCGGCCCGATTTGTGGGAAAGGGCGTGGGTTTGTCACGCCCGATGCGGCACCATCCCGTCGATTTGCGAAGAGGGCGCGCCTGAGATCCGTCGCTGGTCTACGCGGGGGCGAGAACGACCGCCGTGCCGTAGCAAAGGACCTCGGTAGCCGAGCCTTTGCTCACGACTTCCGAGGCGTCGTAGCGCACGCCGACGATGGCATTCGCGCCCAACTGCTGGGCGTGCAGAACCATCTCGTCGTAGGCCGTCTGGCGCGCCTGCTCGCACATTTCCGTGTAGGCGCCGATGCGGCCGCCGATGATATTCTTCAGGCCGCCGATGATGCCTTGGGCAATGGTGGGAGCGCGCACGATGATGCCGCGGACGAGTCCTTTGTATTCCGCGATGCGGAAGCCATCGACGTTGAAGGTAGTGGTGACGACGAAACTATTTGCCATACGAGTTGTGCTTTCTAACCGGGGTTGGATGGGGGATTGAGCAGCAGGGCATTAGCACAGCGATGCTGGCGAAGGCCATTCCGAAGAGTCAGCAAATTCCGGGCCGGAGCGCTCTGGGTAAAAAAAGAGAGATACTTGGCGAAAACGATAAAAGGATTCCAAGGCGGCGCGGTTTACTGAAATGTCCACGCCATCCCCAGAACCGTGACCAGCCCTCTATCTCTCATCCGCGTCGTGTGCCTCACACTCGCAGCCCTGCCCATGGCGTTTGCCGCTGAGCAGGCGAAGCCGCTGCCGGAAGAACTCAAACCGCTCTTTCAGCCGCCGAAGGAGTATGCGGGTCAGCTCGGCAATTTTCGATCGCCGCTGAAGTTCAACGACGGACGCGAGGTGAAGACGTCCGAGGATTGGGCGAAGCGCCGCGCGGAAATCCGGCAGCATTGGTTTGAGGTGATGGGGGCGTGGCCTCCACTTTTGGAGAAGCCACGTCTCACGATTCTTGAGAAGACCCAGCGAGAGAATTTCACCCAATGCCGTATCGAGGTGGAGATCGCGCCGAGACGAATGAGCGCGGGCTATCTGCTGATTCCAAACGGCCAGCCGAAATTTCCCGCAGTGTTCGTGCCCTACTATGATCCGGAGACGAGCGTGGGCCTGCAAAAGGAGCTGCGCGACTTCGCCTACCAACTCGCGAAGCGGGGCTTCGTGACAATGGCGATCGGTTCGCCCGGCGGCGATGCACGCAAGCCGGACATCGGCGATGCGCAATGCCAGCCGCTTTCTTATCTCGCGTATATCGCGACGAATTGCGCGCAGGCCCTGGCCAATCTACCCGAGGTGGATGCAAAGCGCATCGGTGTTGTCGGCCATTCCTACGGTGGGAAGTGGTCGATGTTTGCCTCGTGCCTGAGCGAGATCTTCGCCTGCGCCGCGTGGTCCGATCCAGGCATCGTCTTCGATGAAAAGCGCCCTAGCGTGAACTATTGGGACCCATGGTATCTCGGCCTGCAGCCCGGGCCGTTGCGCCCAACGGGACTGCCGGATGAAACGCACCCGCGGACCGGCGCCTATCGTGTGATGATCGAGCAGGGGATGGACCTTACCGAATTACACGCGCTCATGGCTCCGCGGCCCTTCCTCGTCTCCGGCGGTGCGGAAGACACGCCTGCGCGCTGGCCGGCGCTGAATCACGCCATCGCGCTGAATCGCCTGCTCCGCTTCGAGCAGCGCGTCGGGATGTCGAATCGCCCCAAGCACGATCCCACTCCCGAGTCGAATGAGCAGATTTACCGCTTCTTCGAACATTTTCTCAAATCCACCCCATGACCTTCCGCTCTATTTACACGGCCATCTTCGCCACTGCCTCGCTCACTCTCAGCGCCTTCGCCGCCGATCTGCCGAAGCTCGATTTCGGAAGCGTGCGCGAGGAGCACGTGATGATTCCCATGCGTGATGGCAAGCGGCTTTCAGCGTATTTGTATTTCCCGGCAGGTGGTGAAAAGCAGCCGGCGATTTTCGAGCAGCGCTACGCGGACATCGCGAGTGCGGGCTCCCGCAAGGCCTCGGCGAAATGGGCCGAGAGTGGGTTCGTCATCGCCGTGGTCAACTACCGTGGGACTCACGAGAGCGAGGGCGTGTGGCGTGGCTACCGTTCGCTGCAGTGGGGGGAATTGCGCGATGGCTACGACGTATGTGAATGGCTCGCGGCGCAGCCGTGGTGCACGGGCAAGATCGGCACCTACGGCGGTTCGCAGGCCGGCTTTGCGCAGAATTATCTCGCGGTCACGCAGCCGCCACACCTCGTTACGCAATACATGACCGATACCGGCCTGAGCCTCTACCAGGAAGGCTATCGCATCGGCGGTGTCACGCGTCCGGAGCGCTTCATTAATATCGGCAAAGTCGCGCGCGACCCAGCGGACAATGATGCGTTTCTGAAAGAGTGGGAGCAGCATCCCGACTACGACGACTATTGGCGCGACGAGGATTGCACACTGCACTTCGACAAGATGAACCTGCCGTGCTTCACCATCGGCAGTTGGTATGACTTCATGGTGCAAGGCTCAGTCGCGAGCTTTGTCGGGCGGCAACAGCACGGCGGCGCGAATTCGCGCGGGCAGCAACACATCGTGCTCGGCCCGTGGCTCCATGGTGGCTACCCGAAATCGAACAAGATCGGTGAGCTTGTCTTCCCGGAGAACGCGCAGTTCGACGTCTATGCGGACATGACGAAGTGGTTTAACCATTTCCTCAAGGGTGAGCAGAACGGCCCGGAGAAAGTGCCGGCGGTGCGCTACTACGTGATGGGCGCGGCGGGTGAGGCGGGCGCACCGGGTAACCTCTGGCGCGAGGCGCAGGACTTTCCACCACACGTGCAGGCAACGCCGCTCTATCTCCGAGCCGATGGCGCGCTGGAGCGCACACCAGCGCCTGCAAGTGCGAGTTCCACGAGCTACGCGAGCGACCCACGCCAGCCGATGAGCATTCCTGGCACTGCGTTCCCCGGGGCCAAGGATTCGCGGCCTTTCGAAGAGCAGAGCGAAGTGCGAACGTGGACGACCGCACCGCTCACGGCGCCGATCGAATGGACCGGCGAGGTGCAGGCGGAGATCTGGGCCAGCTCCACGGCGAAGGATACAGACTTCATTCTGCGGGTCAGCGATGTCTATCCCGATGGGCGCAGCATGCTGCTCATGGATTATCCGCTGCGGGCCCGCTATCGCGAGGGCTTCGACAAGGAAGTGCTGCTCAAGCCCGGCGAACCGGCGAAGCTCGCGTGGCACATCGGCTGGACGAGCATTATCCTGAACAAAGGTCATCGTATCCGCGTGACCATCGCCAGCACCGGCTATCCGCTCTATGAGCCGAACAATCAGACCGGCGGGCGGCAGACACAGGATTGGATGAAGCAGACTGTGCCTGCGATCAATACCATCTGGCACGATCAGGCCCACCGGTCGCGCATCCTCGTCCCCGAAATCGATCCCACCCGCTAATCCCCCGACTCTCATGAACACGACCCGCAGAACATTCCTCAAGACCTCCAGCGCCGCGATCCTGGGTTTTCCCGCGCTGGTGCGCGCGGCCAATCTTAACTCGACCCTGCAGATCGTCGGCGTCGGGTGCTCCGGCAAGGGGCTGTCGGACATCACGGAGACAGGCTCGCATCCCAAGGCGAAATTCATCGGGTTTTGCGATGTGGACACCACGCATTTCGAAAAGGTGGATGCGAAGTTTCCCGGCGTGCCGCACTTCCAGGATTTCCACGAGATGTTCGCCAAACTCGGCGACAAGTTCGACGCCGTCACCGTTTCCACGCCCGATCATATGCACGCCTGCATCTCCCTTGACGCGATGAGGCTCGGCAAACACGTCTACTGCCAGAAGCCACTCTCGCATACCGTATGGGAGGCGCGGCAGATGCGCCTGCAGGCGATCAAGTCGAAGGTTGTCACCCAGATGGGAAACCAGATCCATTCGGCCAAGGAATATCGCACTGCCGTGAAGCTCGTGCGCGATGGGGTGATCGGAAAGATCAAGGCCGTGCACTCATGGCAAAAAAATCCGGGCAATGGCTACACCAAGCTCACCGTGCCGCCTGCAGGTGGCACGGTGCCGGCGTCGCTGAATTGGGACATGTGGCTCGGAGTTGCTCCGCAGCGGGAATACGCGCCCGACGTCTATCATCCTTTCAAGTGGCGCGACTGGCAGGACTTCGGTGCTGGTACGATGGGTGACTTCGGGTGTCACATAATGGATCCGGTTTTCACTGCGCTGGAATTGACCGCGCCGACCAGCATCCGCGCGGAAAATGAAGGGCTGAATTCCCAGACGTGGCCTTCGGCAGAGACCATCAGCTATGTTTTTCCCCGCACCAGATGGACGGCGGACAAAACGCTGCCGCTCACGTGGTACGACGGCGGACGCCTGCCCGAGCTCGCACTCGCACAAATGCCGGCGGACGGAAAGCTGCCCGGCTCCGGCTCACTCTTCATTGGCGAGGGAGGCACGATGATTCTTCCGCACGTCAGCATGCCGCAGCTTTATCCGAAGGAGAAGTTTGGGACGTTCGAGATCAAGGTGGTCGAAGGCTCGAGTCATTATCACGCGTGGGTGGACGCCGCACT
>JBGGMZ010000480.1:0-6684 GCA_041287745.1 Chthoniobacter sp.
CGTTGTGCGCAATGAAAGAATAACCGGCGAAGACCGAGAGGAGGGCGAGGATGACGAGCGGGCCGGTCATGCGAACCGGGCCATCGTGCGCGTGATCCGCCGCCTCACTGCGAGTGCGGCCGAGGAAGGTCACGACGAAAAGGCGCGTCATGTAGAAGGCCGTGAGGAAGGCGGTGAAGAGCGCGGCAAGGAAGATCAGTTTATTGTGCTGCCACGCGGCGAGGAGGATGACGTCCTTCGAGAAGAAGCCGCTCAATCCGGGGAAGCCGATCAGCGCGAGGTAGCCCGCGGCAAACGTGAACGAGGTCAGCTTCATCTTTCCACCGAGGCCGCCCATCTTCCAGATGTCCTGCTCATGATGCATGGCGTGGATGATCGCGCCGGCACCGAGGAAGAGGAGGGCCTTGAAGAAAGCGTGGGTGAAGAGGTGGAACATCGCAGCACCCGGAGCAGCGAGGCCGATCGCGCAGATCATGTAGCCGAGCTGGGAGAGCGTGGAGTAAGCGAGGATCCGCTTGATGTCGTCCTGCTGGGTGGCGATGAGCGCCGCCAGCACCGCTGTGACGATGCCGATGGTCGCGATGACCGTCTGCCCGGTCGGGGAAAGCTCGATGAGGAATGACACCCGCGCGAGCATGTAGACGCCCGCAGCCACCATGGTCGCCGCATGGATGAGCGCGGAGACCGGAGTCGGGCCTTCCATGGCGTCCGGCAACCACACGTGCAGCGGGAACTGCGCGCTCTTACCGACCGCGCCGCAGAAGATGAGCACCGTCGTCAGCGTGAGGAACCCAGCGGTGAGGCTGAGAGAAGGCAGCGTCGCCTGAATCTCGCTGAAGACCACCGTGCCGCTCGCGGTCCAAAGCATCAGGATGCCGAGCATGAAACCGAAGTCGCCGATTCGATTGGCGAGGAAGGCTTTGTTTGCCGCAGCAGCGGCGCTATCGCGGGTTAACCAGTGGCCGATGAGCAGATACGAACTCACACCCACGAGCTCCCAGAAGATGAACATCATGCCGAAGTTGTTCGCCAGCACGATGCCGAGCATCGAGAACATGAAGAGCGACAGGTTGCCGAAGAATCGAGCCTCGCTCTCGTCTTCCTCCATGTAGACGAGTGAGTAAATGTGCACCAGCGCACCGACACCGGTGACAACGAGCAGCATTAACCGACTTAGCTCATCGATGGTCACCCCAATCGGCACGTAGAATCCAGCCCCCGCACCGGTCATTCCCGGTGTGCGGAAATCCAACCACGGGATTTCGCTCGAGGCGCCGTGGCCGGCGAACACAAAAAGGCTGCCGACGAAAGAGATGCACACCGCAATTACAGAAATCGCGGCGCTAGTCCCACGCGACTTGCGGAGGAAGAGCTGGATCAGGACCGCACTCAAAAGCGGTGCGAGGAGGATCGTCCAGGGAAAGTATTTGTCCATTTGCGACCTAGAATTTCAGCGAATTGATGTCCTCGACGTGGGTCGTCTGCCGGGCGCGGTAGAGCGCCACGATGATGGCGAGGCCGACCGCCACTTCTGCGGCGGCGACGGTAATGATGAAGAACACGAGGACCTGCGCGTTGTAGTTCGGCAGGCCGTTCACGAGGTTGAACCGGGAGAACGCGACGAGCGAGAGATTGGCCGCGTTCAGCATCAACTCCAGGCACATGAAGATGATGATGATATTGCGGCGAAGCATCACGCCACCGAGACCGATGGCAAAAAGCAGGCCGCTGACGAAGAGGTAGTGATTGAGAGTCAGCGTCATTTCAGTTCGCGCTTGGAGAGAACGACCACGCCGACGGTGGCCACGAGGATGAGAACGCCGATGACCTGGAACGGCAGATTGTGCACGGAGAAGAGCGTGGTGCCGACGTTATGCACATCGTCAATGCTCTGCTGGCCGTCCTTCAACCAGATGGTGGGAAACGGCGAATGCCCTGCGGTGAAGCGCTCCAGCACCAGCCAGAGCTGGGCGACGAAGGCCATGGCCACGAGCCCGCCGCCCGCATAGGCGATGAGGTTGGGCTTGCGTCGCGTCTCGGCCTTCATGTCCAGAAGCATGATGATGAAGAGAAAGAGCACCATGACCGCGCCCGCGTAGACCAGCACCTGGATCACAGCGATGAAGTAGGCATCGAGCCCGACAAACAGCGCGGCGAGGCCGAGGAAGGAAACCACGAGGCAGAGCGCGCTCGCGACCGGGTTGCGATTCGCCACCACGGCGACGCCGAAGATGAGCGTCAGTGCGGCAAAGAAATAGAAGAGGATTGGTGACATCAGCGGATTACTTCTTGGGGTTCCACTTGTGCACGAGGCCGTCCATCACGCCGCCCAGTTCATAGAGCTTGGCTTTGTTGTGCTTCATCTCGGCACGGGTCGTGCCGGTGATGGCGTAATCCTTGCGCAGGAAGATGGCCTGCTCCGGGCAGACTTCTTCGCAGAGGCCGCAGTAGATGCAGCGGATCATATCGATCTCAAATTCCTTCGGGCGCTTCTCCACCTTGGCAAACTTCGACTCCGCAGGAATCTCCTCGGGAATGATGGTGATGGCACGCGGCGGGCAGATGAATTCGCAAAGCTGGCAGGCTACGCAACGCTCGCGGTCATGCTCATCCTTCACCAACGTGGGGGCGCCACGGTAGTGCTCGGGCATGTGCGAATCCCATTTTTCCTCGGGATACTGCATCACGACCTTCGTCTCCCCCTTGAGCATCCGCTTGAGATGCTTGAAGGTGATCGCGAGGCCGGCGACGATGGAGGGGAGATAGATCTTCTCCTTCCAGGTCAGGTTGGGGCGTGAGACGACGTAAGCCATGTTAGTGGGTGAAGGCGAGGATGCCCGCGGTGAGGAAGATGTTCACGAGAGCGATTTCGAAGAGGTAGAGCCAGCCGAGCTTCATGAGCTGGTCATAGCGGAAGCGAGGGAGAGTCCAGCGGACCCAGATGAAGAAGAGGAGCAGCAGGGCCACCTTTCCGAAGAAGACCGTGATGTTGACCACGCCCCAGAAGACGTTCACCGCTGCATGCCAGAACGTGCCGTCCGCGAAATGAGGGAACGGGATGAAGCCCCCTTCTCCGTTGCCATTGGGAATGCCCGGAAGATGGTAGCCGCCGAAGAAGAGCACGACGATCAGCGCGCTGCCGGCGATCATCGCCGTATATTCGCCGAGGAAGAAAAGGGCGAACTTCATCGACGAGTATTCCGTGTGATAACCGGCGACGAGTTCGGTCTCCGACTCAGGAAGATCGAACGGTAGACGATTCGTTTCCGCAAACATCGAGATCGTGAAGGTGACGAAGGCGATGACGATCGGAATCCACAGGAGAACTTGAGAGAAATGGAAATGCGGATTGGTGAATGGGAAAATCAACCAGCCGTTCTTGACTTGGAAATCGACAATCTGCGGCAGGCTGGTCGAGCCGGCGACGAGCAGTACGGGTACGGCGCTCAGGCCCATACAGAGCTCATAGCTGATCATCTGCGAGGTGCTACGAATGCCGCCGAGGAAGGGATACTTCGAGTTCGACGACCAGCCCGCGAGCACGATGCCGTAAACGCTCACGCTGGAAATCGCGAACATGAAGAGCAGGCCCACGTTGATATTCGCCACCACCATCGGCACGCCGAGGATTGTGCTGCCGAAGGGAATCGCCGCGAGGGTGACGAGCGCCGGCATCATCGAAAGGGCTGGCGCGATCCAAAAGTAGAGCTTGTTGACATGCCCCGGGACGAAATCCTCCTTGAGGAGGAATTTCACCGCGTCGGCGATGGGCTGGCCGAGACCGCCGAGGAAGGGCGACCAGTCTTTGCCGCCGATGAGCGAGAGCGGAAAGCCGGTGCGGTTCGGGCCGACACGGTCCTGGATGAGCGCGCTGACGCGCCGCTCGGCATAGACCGTGTAGCTGACCATGGGCAGCACGACGGCGAAGATGAGGAAAACCGTCTTAAGAATAGACGTGATCGCCAGGAACAGAATGTCGTTGGAAGGAAGAAAATCCATCGAGAGAAATTGGGTGGCTTACTTCGCGACCTCCGCGAGTTCGGCGGCTTCCGGTTCGGGCGCTTTTTCCTGGATGACTTGCACACCGAGGTCGCCGATCTTGCTCAGGTTCAGCCCGGCGAATTCCTTCACCTCGGCGGCGAGCGATTTAAAGACGTCCTCGATCATGTAGAGGCCATTCGAGCCGGAAACGGCCTGGATGAGATCACGCAGGATCTCCCAGTCGTCGCGCGCCTCACCCGGGGCATTCACCGCGAGATTCAGGCGCTGGAGGCGGCCCTTGAGATTGATCATCGAACCGCGCTTCTCCACCCAGGCGCTCGCAGGCAGCAGCACCGTGGCGTGCGCCGTCGTTTTGTTCGGCAGGATGTCGAGGGCGATAATCGCGTCGAGTTTGGAAAGCTCCTCTTCAGTCAGCCCGGTCTTGGTGAGGTCTTCACCGAGGGTGATGACCACCTTGATCGTGCCGGCGCGCACACCTTCGACAAATTTCTTGAGACGTCCGCCGGGCTTGGTCGTAGTGAGACCGAGCACCTTCGCGCCGTTCGTGTTCGGGTTGCGGTCCGCGGCAATGAGCAGGCCATCCGCCGTGCCGTTGCGCGGCAGGATGTCGTGCTGCTTCTTGATGTTCAGCGCATTGATGAGGCGCGTGGTGAGGAAGAGCTCTTCGTTCGTCTGTCGCCCGGAGGCGAGCAGCCAGATTTGCTCGCTCGGCTTGGACTTCAGGATCTCCGCGGCGATGGCGATGGCGGTCCGCCACTCCACCGGTTGACCCTTCACCATGGGCTGATGCAGGCGGCGGGAATCTCCCACGTACTTGAAATTGAGGCGATGCGAATCCGGCAGCCAGACGCCATTCACGTCGTTGTTCTCGCGCGGCGTGATGCGGTAGATCTTGTTCTCCCGGGAACCGATCGTGATGTTCGAGCCGGTGCCGCAATTGACGTCGATCGTCTTGGTTTCCTTGAGGAACCACACGCGCATCTTGAAGCGGAAGTCCGTCGAGGTCAGCGCGCCCACCGGGCAGATGTCCACGGTGTTGAGCGAGTAGTTGTTGTCTAGGATGCGATCCGGATGGCAGGCGATGGTGTTGTAGCTGCCGCGATCGACGATGCCGAGCACGTCATCCTTGGCCACTTCCTTCATGAAGCGGATGCAACGCGTGCAAAGAATGCAGCGCTCGCCATCGAGCGTGACCCGCGGTCCGAGCTCGACGTTCTTCGCCTTCTTCACCTTGTGCTCGAGGAAGCGCGATTCACCCTGGCCGTATTCGACCGAAAACTCCTGCAGGCGGCACTCACCGGCTTGGTCGCAGATGGGGCAATCGAGCGGGTGATTGATGAGCAGAAACTCCATCACGCCCTGGCGGCACTCTTTCGCCATGGGCGAATCGGTGCGGATGCCCATGCCCTCTGCCACATCCTGCGCGCAGGAGATCTGCGGACGCGGGATCCAGGCGATCTCCGGCTTGCCGTCGGCGCCGATGACCGGCTTGCGATCGGGCGTCATCTTCGGCATGCCCATCTCGACGAGGCACATGCGGCAATTGCCCGGCGAGGAGAGCTTTTGGTGATAGCAATAACGCGGAACGAACTTGCCGGCCTGCGAGCAGGCCTCAATCACGCGGGTGCCTTTGGGAAATTGATGCCAGACGCCATCAACCTGGACGTTCAACATGGGAACTTCAGTTGGAGCAGGAGAGCTCATGAATAATTAGGAAAGCAGGAAAGCAGGAAGTTAGTGATGCAGATCGGGCAGTTCGGCGACCTGTTTTGGTTCCCTTCCGAAACGCTTCACGGTTAGTGGCATAGTAGCGAAATTGAGAAGCAGGCCATGCTGAAGTTGTGTGGCTTTCAAGTAGGAACGACCCACAGCGAAATGAACATTTTCCAAGGCTACGATCGCTTTTAATTCCACTACAATTTCGTTATCGACGAGAAAATCCAATCGGTGCTCGCCGATTTGGTGATCCTTGTAAAAAAGTGGCACCGTCTTCTGCCGAATAAATTGAATTCCAGAGAGTGCAAACTCCACGGCGAGCGCCTCCTCATAAACGGATTCCAGAAAGCCAGGTCCAAGCTCTTTATGAACACGGATCGCCGCACCGATTATTCGGTCCGTAACGTCCCCGTGGACTAAGTCTTTTCCTGCTTTCTTGCTTTCCTGATTCATTTATTTCGAAGCGGCAGGTGCAAGCGGAGAACCGGTGCGCTTGTCGTGCACGGTCTCGATCTTCTCGTTCTCGATCAATTCCTCGGAAGTGTATTCCGGCGGCATGGGCGGTGGCGTTTCCTTCTTCGCCTTGGCAGTGAATTCGTCGCGGAACTTGAGGACGAACGACTGGGTCGGCCACGAGCAGGCTTCGCCAAAGGCGCAGATGGTCTTGCCGGCGATATTGTCGGCGACGTTCTTGAGCACATCGGGATCCTTGGCCGTTCCCCCACCCTCCACGATGCGGTCGGTGATCTTCTTCATCCACAGCGCGCCTTCGCGGCACGGCGTGCACTGGCCGCAGGATTCGTGGGCGTAGAACTCGTTAATATTGTTCAGCGTCTCGACCATGTTGCGCGTGTCATCCATGACGATGACACCGCCCGAGCCAGCCATGGAGCCCGCCGCAGCCAGCGTGTCGAAATCCATGGGGATGTCCTCCAGCGTGATCTCCTTGTCCTTGATCTTGTACTT
>JBGGMZ010000481.1:0-13846 GCA_041287745.1 Chthoniobacter sp.
AGTCGCCGAAGCACTGTCTTTCATACCAGCAAATCACCCTTTAAGGAAACTCTGTGAAGATACAAAGGCCAAATACGACCAAGCCAAAGGTAGAAAGGGGTAATTGGGGTCAGTCAACATATTTGGACAGGACTTACCCAAGGCGAGACCGGATTTTGAAATTGGGGGTCAAGTGGAGAATTGGGGGAATTGGGGGTCACATAATGCCTGCAGCGCTTGAGCCTTCGTTTAAATGCAAGACGCTTTCCCGCTCGAGAATCTAATGACAGTGATACTGCCGACTCACAGAGACATCGCTGAGTTCTTCCGTCTCGGTCTGTTGGCCGGGGTGTGCGACCTGTCAGCGGTTGTCTGTTGGGCGGATTCCGTCCTCACCTCGGACTCGTCGCCGCTATTTGCTTTCTGCGATCTTTCGATCTGCGAATCACAGCCGATTAGCTCCGTTGTCAGCCTTCTCCGGGAAGTTCCCGGCTCGCTTACGCCTGACTTGCCGGCGCTCATGCTTCTCGGCTATTGCCATCAACTCTCTCAGTCTGGATCGCTGGCCCTGACGGAGACTCTGACTCGTCTCCACCATATGGCTCGGACCGAGCACTTCCCAGATCGCATTGACTCCGCGCTAGCCAACCTTGATGAGGACTTCTACCTGGCTCGAGAAGGCATTCACGGCACCGTGACCGAAATGGAGCGGGCGTTCACCGACTACCTCGCTCGCTACAGATCGTATGCTCCCGACAATCTCAGCGTCCCCAAAATATCTCCGAAATGAAACCCTCCCGACTCCTCCCACTCATCGCTGCTTGTCTCGCCTTTGGCTCGGTCCTCTCACCCGCCGAGGAACCGCAAATCCTCCATATCACCATCCCCAAGGGCGATAAGCTTGCGGTTCGGATTCCTCCAGCGTGGAAGCAAACTGTGATTCAGCCCAAACCGGAACTGCCGCCGACGGTGAAGATCGAGTCCGCGGACCATGCGCTTTCGCTGCAACTGACTTTCATCCCGGATCTGGAGGGGCGCTTTGCCACCAAGGAAGGTGTGGATCGCCTCGTGACTGGGGTCAATCAGCGGTATGTCGCCGGCTCCGTGGAGAAGCGCCTCACGCTCACCCAACTCGTCTCGAAGGTCGGTCATGGTTGCTACTCGACATTCACGGACGCGGACCTCGTGGGCGTCCCGAATCCGCAGGCCGGCCAGTTTCGCAATGCGCTGTCGGGCGTGATCGTCGTCCAGAAACAAATCGCCGCGTTCACGCTGCTCTCAAATAGCACCACCAGCCCGGAGTATCAGCAGGCCATCCAGATCATTTCGGACGGTATCTCACCCGAATGAAACCCGTATCGCCTGTTTCTCCGCGACGACGGTGAGTGCCGGCTATTGGGCTGGCCGCCGGGCTCAAATGGATTTCCCGTGATCGCGTGCCTAGCTTATGGCGTCGCGACCAGCTTTTTGATCCAGTTGAGGCCGTTGTTGCCACCCATGGCGGCGTCACCTTTTTCCAGCACCGTTCCGTCCGCTTTGAAGACGACGTAGGAAGGGTGAATGGGGACGACATCATCGACCAGGCCGGCGACATGTTTCTCGTGGGGATTAGTTACGATGACGACGACGAAGTTATCGTGAACCAGCTTTTTCGTCTCGGGCACTTCCATGGTTCCTATGAGGTGGCCAGCCTGCTTTTTCGCGGTGTTGACCACGAAGACCAGCACCTTTTTCTTTTCCTGTTCCGCCCGCTTCAGGGCTTGGCTCACATCTCTACCCGGGGCGGACAGAAAGGCCGAGCGGCCGTCCAGGTCTTCGCCGAAGGTTCGGCCGACGGAAAGGAGAATGAAAGCAAGTAGGAGGGTGATGTATTTCATAGGGTCGGGGGTTGGCTGGGTATTTGAAATCAATGGGTGCGGCACTCCGCCGAGGCCGGGATGGTTCCAAATGAAGGCACGCGTTTGCGATTCAGATTGGTCGTTGTCCAATTTGCCATCATCGCTTCCATACACTTGGGGTAAGCTAGCGAGATATCCCGGAATGCGACAGCGCTTTTTTTAAGCTCTCGCGATCATGGGT
Organism: Chthoniobacter sp.; assembly: GCA_041287745.1. Taxonomy (GTDB): domain Bacteria; phylum Verrucomicrobiota; class Verrucomicrobiia; order Chthoniobacterales; family Chthoniobacteraceae; genus Chthoniobacter. The sequence goes on from JBGGMZ010000481.1 coordinate 2,059, forward strand.
GTATGAAGCCTGATTAAGCGCGGCTGCGAACAGGTTCCGGCTGTCGGTGAGCTTGGAAAGCGTGTGTTTGTCTACGGGGAAGTGGGGCGAGTCTCGCCGAGCTCGAGAGAGTGGTCGGCGTGGTACTGCACGGGATAAGGTTTCGAGATACTGGAGTTGTCTTTGTCCGCCACGCTGAAGATGGCCACGTCACGGTCGGGTCCGGCGGGGAGCACTTTCATGATGTAATGGCTGCGCGAAATCTCAATGCGATGCAGGTCCGCCTCCGCGGCGACCGCGTTGGCCGCGGGGAGCACGTAGTAATAGTTCAGATGGCTCAGCTGGCCGCGCACCGGCGCGGGTAATTGTTCCCCATGTTCCTTTACCCAATCGGTATTGAGCACGCCGCCGAAGGACAGATACCAGCGATCGTGTCGCGACCAGAGCTGCGGTGTTTCCATGCGCTCGAAACAACCGGGCCACGCGAGAATGGCGGGCTGCTCCCAATGGCGCAGGTCGCGCGACTTGAGCACGGTGAGGCAGCCGCTCTCGGCCAGCGGCACATCCAGCACGCGGGCGCAGAGCACCATGTGATACCAACCGTCAATCGGCTCGGGGGTGAGGTAGGGATCGCTGATGCCAATCCAGCGTCGCGGAGTGCCTTTCCACTCGGAGGAGAAGACGCCATTGTCCGAGCCGGTGGCCCACGTGCCGGAAAGTGGGAAGAGCGGCCCCGCTTGGGCCGGCTGCCATTTCATCAAGTCATCGCTCACGGCGAGGCCGACGCCGTCGCCCTTCGTCCCGCGGCCGGTGAAGGCCATCCACCAGCGGCCGTCGAAACGAGTGACGCTGCCCGTGGCGATGTGCCGGTCGTTCCACGTGCCGGAGAGTGCGCAGACCGCCGGGCCTTGGTCCTGCCACGCGCGCAGGTCGGTGGAAGTGGCGTGACCCACGTGCTTGTAGAAATCGTTGTCCTTCCAGCGGCGATCCGGCCCCACGGCCTGGGGCAATTGCAAATAGAACGCGTGCCAGCGCTCGCCGTCGTAGGCAAACCAGTTGTCCCACGTCCACATCCCCGGCGGATGAAATTGCGCGTGCGCTCGCGGCGCCATGGGGCCGAGCAGGCAGGCGGCAGCGAGGAGCAGGAGGCGCAGCTTCGCGATCATTGGCCGACGGTATCGGTGGGGCCGGTGAAGCCCGGTCCACCCGCCGCGACGTAGCCGTGGCTGGCGCCGGTTTTCTCGGGGCTCACCCAGAACGCGTAGAGACTCGCGTTCTTCGCGATGAAATGGAACCGCACCGGCTTCCCCTTGAGCGCAGCCAGATCGTCCGCACCCTGCCAGTGCACGGCTTGGAGCGTTTTATCGGTGGTGATTGGCAGGCAATTCTGGGCGGTGAATGGCGCGATCGCTTTGCCATTCTCATCGAGAATTTCGGCCCGCAGTTCGCCTTTCGCCGCCGCGGCATTTACGAACAAATGTGTGCCTTGGAAAGTGGTCGGCCGGGTCGTGAGCTCGCCGCCACTGGCATCCGCATCCATCGAGGCAAAGCCATCGCGCCGCAGGAAAGCGACGTGTGTGCTGCCGCCGGCGTAGAAATGTTTCTGCCCATCCGGCGCCTCTCCGGAGAAGGCGCTGTAGTAAAAGAAAAGCCGATCGCCGACGACGGTGCAGACGCTGCCGATGGGGCGAACATAACCGCGATCCCAATCGCCCTCGCGCTTCGTCGCGCCGATGAAGGAGGTGCGGTCCGGCCGCGCGAAGTGGAAGCCATCGCGACTGTAGCCGAGCTCGATCTCGGTGAGCTTGGGAAATTTCCCTTTCTGGCACTCGGCATTTTCCGGGCCGTAGTGAATGGCAAAGGCGCCGAGCAGGATACTCTCGTAGGCGATGGGGCTCAGGCAGTAGAGCTGCGTCGTTTTCTGCGTGGGGATTTGCGGATCGGGCGGATCGAGGTCGTCCGCGCCCGACCAAAAGACCGGGTCATCCGTCTTCATCTTCGCAAGTCCCGGGAAGGTGTCCGTCTCGTAATACAGCCGCGCCCGGCCGCGCTCCGGCACGTGACGCCGCACGCTCATGACCCACTTCTTGCGGAAGGGATTGTAGAAGATCGTCGTGTTGTCATCGACGTTGGCCTCCACCTTCTCGCCCTGCTTCCAGTGGATGCCATCGGGCGAGGTATAGAGCCAGCTCGCGGAGTGGCGCTTCGGATCGGGCGGCTCGACAAAGCGCGCGTAGAGAAAGGCCTTCCAGCGTTCGTCGGGATTCGTCGCGTTCCAATCGAGCCAGGGCGAAAAGGCGTCGCGGAAGAACTCAGCGTGATCGGGGATGACGATGTTCGTGCCGGGCAGCACATCGAATTTCGGCCGCTCCCAGTGCAGGCCATCGGTGCTCGTGACCAGCCCCGTGTGACGATAGAACCCGCTCATGTACCACATCTTGAAAAGGTGGTCGGAGGGATCGTAGAAAACGCCGTCGTCGAACGGGCACGCCGTGGCGGTGGGGTCGTCCTTCGCGTGCGTGTAAGTGCCGTGAATTTCCTCCGGCGTTTCCGGCTTGAGAATCGGGTTGCCCTCGTATTTCTCCGCGTGATGGAAGGTGCGCTGGAGCGTGGTCTTCTCGATGAGGAAATCGTCGACGAACAACTGCCGGCCGACATCGATCGGGATCACTGCCGGTGGCGCATTGAGATAGGGCACGGGCGGCGTCTCGCGCGATGCCGCTTTCACGTCAGCGCGCGGCGGCCATTCGCGGGGTAGTCGAATGCCATTGTAGAGCAGCTCGCCATCATCGGCGGCGGAGGCGACTGCGCCCGACAGGGCGGCGAGTAACAGGGGGAACAGGCGGTTCATGGGGATCATGCTTTTTCCCAAGGCGCGCGGAGCTTGGGTGGTTCGGTGAGAAACTCGAGGCCGCCGCGCAGCTTGCCTTCCTTGGTGAAGAAGGGGTGGTAGCCGCCGCCGTCGATGCCGTTGCCATCGTGCAGCTCGCGGGTGGTGGCGATGGCTTTGCCTTCGCGAATGACCCAGCCCATCCAGCCGAAGCCCGCGGCGGAAAGCATCTCGGAGTAAAAGCGCACGACATCCGCACGCACGAGATCGTCGAGTGCGCCGGGGAAGGTTTCGTTGACGATGAAGGGCTTGCCGGTCTCCTTGCTCATCGCGGTGAAAGAGGTGATGAGCGCCTCGAGATTATTGCGATGATGACCGTAGGGATGCCCGTTAAGCACATCGACGATGGGTGCGAAGGCCATGATATTTGGGCCGGACATCGTGCCGATGGTGATGGGCTGGCGCACGCCGGACTCGCGCGCCTTGGCGGCGATGGCGGTCAGCCATTTCACTTCGGGCGTATTCGGATCGCGTGAGCCCGGCTCGTTGCACAGGTCCCAGAGGAAGACGCGGTCGTCGTCCTTGAGCGCGGTGGTGATCGTCTTCACGTACCCCAGATGCGGCGTCCAATCGCCCGCGATCGGGGTGCCGAGGTAATCAAGCTTCTTGTCGTGCCAGTGGTTGAAAAGGCACGGCATCACTTTCATCCCATTCTCCGCGATACCGGCGACGGCATCGAGAAAGCGCTCGGTCATCTTGTCCGGATCGGTCTTCCACGCCGCGTACTCGAACCACAGGCGAATGGAATTCACGTGGATCTGTTTGGCCAGCGCGATCTCCTCGCGGAACCGCGCGCCGTCGTAGAGCTGCCACGCCTCCACGATATTCGCACCCCACGAGGGCACGATGCCGAGGCCGCGCACCCAGCCGTAATCGGGATAGACGTGCAGTGTGGGTTTCGGTCGTGCTTCCTCCGCGAAGAGTGCAGTGCGTGCAGCGGTTGCGCCGAGCAAGGCACCGCCGAGGGTTTTCAAAGTTTGCCGGCGGGTGAGAGGCGTGTGCATGGGAGGAAGGCTTAGCGGGTGATCGTCAATTCCGCCGGCGCGGTAGCCAGCGGGAGATGGGGAAGGGTGAGCAGGTTCACTTCATCGAGCGTCGCCTTGCCCGAGGCGAGGACCTTGCCATCGCGCGAGAGTTGCCACGCATAGCTCTCTCCGCCGTGAGGCTTGAACTGCTGCCAGCGCCGCACCGTCACGTCCGCGGTCGCGGTGCCGGGCATGGGCAGTGGCGTCTGCGTGGCGGGGTGATCGATCCAGAGCTGCATGGCAAAGGCATCTGGCGTGTCGCGCACGTTTTTCCAGCGGAAGTAAGCGTTCATCTGCCCGGCGTTGTCGTACTCCGCGGGCGCGTTCAGCCACGGCGAACGCTGATCGCAGGAGGCGTGCGTAAAGACCGGGTAGGCTTCATTCTTGCGAATCTCCAGCCAGGGAAACGCGAGAGTGACTTCGCCCGGCGGAAACTTCGCGATGGCCGTGCTGAACGTGGTGTGGCCAAACGGCCCCCAGCCAAGTATGAGCGGCAGCCGCCCGGCCTGCGCGGCCTGCACGAGCGGTGGCTGAGTGACGGACCACGTGTCGGTCTGCGAGGAGAAGTCGACGATCACCGGCGGATCAGGCAACTGAGCGGCCGACGCGCGCTGCAGCCACTCCGTGCGCATGAGGGCCGGCGCATCGGGCGCTGGCACGGGCGCCCAGTCATTCATGCGGTTCGACGCGTAGGCCGTGCCTGCGGGCACATCGGCGCGGATGGCCGCGAAGATGTCGCCATGCGGCATGCCCAGCCCCAGCGTGCCGCAGCCGCCCATCGAGACGCCGCAGCGATTGCGATCGACGTGATATTTCGCGGCGACCCACTCGATGGTGTCGAACACGCGCCATTCCGCAGCGGTCGGCGCATTGACTCCCTTCGCGTGATTCACTCGCGACTCGCTGTAGCCCCACCACTCGGCATTCGTGGAGTTGAGGTACAGCGAATAGAAATCGGGTGGCGAGTTGGTCATCACCGTCGTCGTGTCCTCGTGCGTCTCCAGTTGGCGGCCGAGGCAGGCGTAGCCGAGGTAGTCGTAGGCCGTGCGATTCGCCGAGTGCAGCACCACGCAGAGCGGTGCATTGTCGCGCGGTTGCTGGGGCGAGACGACGTAGAAGGAATTGTGGTTCTGCTGCGCGACGCCGGTTTCGTGATCCGGCGGCGTGCCCCACTCGCCGGCCGCGCTTTCCGGATAGTGCCACGCCTCGCGAGGGCCGTGCACGTAGCGCTCGATGAGACGGCCATCCCGCGCTTTCGTGGCGGTATTGGTGGCGTCGAGCTTGGGCGACCATTCGTCAGCGGCGTGGAGAGTTGCGCCGGTCAGCGCGACGATCATGGCGAGCGAGCGAGAGATACGGGAGATGGCGTGGCTGCTCATGCGGGGGAAATGGTTCTCTAGGGTAACGGGGCGCGACGGCACTAACGCATTTGCGGGAGGCTTACAGGAAATGCCCCACATGCGTTCATATCCCGTGTGCGCTCAGCGCTTCTGGAAGAGGTCGCTCGTCACGAGCGTCTCGATGAGCGAGGCGAGCTTGTAGTTGTCCGCCTTGCACTGGTCGGTGACGTGCTTGAGCTCGGTGCGGTCGGAGAAGGTGGTGCCGCGGCGCAGCGCGTAGGTGGCGAGCTTTTCGGTGAAGGCGACGGCGAAGCGGTCGGTGTCATCGAGCAGGATTTTCTTCAGCCCGGGCACATCCTTGAAACTCCGGCCATCGTAGAGCTCGCCGCTTGGATCGAGTGCCGGATTTTCGCCGGTGCCGGCGGTCACGGTCTCGACCGTGCGCCAGTGGCCGATGGCGTCGTAGTTGTCGAAGGCGATGCCGAGCGGATCGATGCGGCGATGGCAGGCGTTGCAATTCGGATCGGAGCGATGCGACTCCAGTTTCTGGCGCACAGTGGTCTTGGGCGCGTTCGCTTCCGGAGTGGTCAGTGCGGGGACATTGGCCGGGGGCGGCGGCGCGGGTTTGCCGACGATCGACTCGAGCATCCACACCCCGCGATGCACCGGACGGTGCCGCGTGCCGTCGGAGGTGAGGCTGAGCACGGCCGCCTGCGTGATGATGCCGCCGCGATGATCCTCCGGCTTGAGCGCCACGCGCTGGAAGCCGTCGCCGTGCACGCCTTCGATGCCGTAGAATTTCGCGAGGCGTTCGTTGAGCAGCGTCCAATCGGAATCGAGAAATTCGCGCAGGCTGGCGTTGCGCTTCAGCACATCTTCGAAGAACCCGACGGTCTCGTTGATCATGCTCTTCTCGAGATACTCGTCGTAGTCGGGATAGAGCACCTTGTCCGGCGGAAACATGCCTACGCGGCGCAATTGCAGCCACTGGCGCGGGAAGGAGGAGGCGAATTCCTCGGCCTTCGGATCGGCCAGCATGCGACGCACCTCGGTGCGCAGGGTGTCGTGCTCGTGGAGCTTGCCGGCGCGGGCGAGCTCCAGCAGGTGTTCATCGGGCATGCTGCTCCACAGGAAATAGGAGAGACGCGAGGCGAGCTCGTAGTCGGTGAGCTTGGGCTGCGGCGCGACGGCTTTGCCTTCCTCGATGTAGAGGAAGCTCTTGGCACACATGATCGCCGAGAGCGCTGTCTTGATCGAGCCCTCGAAATTGTCGCCGAGCTGCTGGGCTTTTTCCGCTAGCTTCGTATAGCGGTCGAGCTCCTCGGTGGTGGCCGGACGGCGGAAGGCGCGCGAGGCGAAGCGGTTGATGATCTCGCGCGTGTAGGCGGAATCCTTGGTCGCATTTTCGCCGCCGAAGAAGATCTGCTGATGCGCGGTGGTCGGCCAGGAATTCACGATCGGCCCTTCCAACTCGACGTAGTCGATGAGCAGGAACGGCAGGATCGGCTTGCCGTCATCATCGGTGAATTTCATCTGCCACGGCACCCGAGCCCGCAGGTCGGTGAAGACATTGGGTGTGCCGGTCGCCCGCGAGCGGCGCGCCTCGGGGTTCGGGCCGGGGACGGAATTGACGATGTGAACCGGATGCTGCCCCGGCGGCAGGTGCACGCGGAACTCGAGAGTCACCGGCTTGTCCTCCGGCGTGTCGATATCCTTCTCGAAAAGCGTGCGGCCGATATCCGCCGCGTAGAGCCGAAGGCGCGGGGCGCGGCCGCCTTCCGGGCGCATGCCGCTGAGCTTGATGCGCACGATGTATTCGCCACCGGTCTTAATGGCGAAGGTGCGGTCATCGAGCGCGCCGTTGTTCGGCACGATGTCGGCCCGGACTTTGTTCGCGATGCCGCGCGCTTCGTATTCCTTCTCCAGTCCCTTCCAGCCACCGCCGCGCAGGTCGAAGGCGGACATGTGCACGAGCTCGCGCTTCGGCGCGGGCCCGAGCGAGAGCGCTTCGTTGAGCAAGGTATCGGCGGCCGCGAGATATTTCTCCACGTGCGCAGGCGAGAGCGTGAGCACGGAGCCGATGCGCTGGATGCCGTGCCAGTCGGGATCTTCCGGCAGCCCCATCGGATCGGTGACGTCGAAACTCACGCCGAGCAAATCATACACGCTATTCGCGTATTCCTCACGGGAGAGTCGGCGGAAGGCTACGCGTTCGCCGGAGGAGGAGTTGCGGGCGGAATCGGCCTCGAGCAATTGCCCGGCGATGAACTCGGAGACGCGCGCGATGTCATCCGCCTTGGGGCGCTTGTCCACATCGTCCGGCGGCATGTCGCCGGAGTTGATGCGGTTCATGATTTCCTCCCAGTGCCCCATGATCTTCGGCGAATCGAAATCGATCCCGAGATTGTCCACCCGCAGGTCGCCCTTCTGCTTTTTCTCGCCGTGGCATTTGTTGCAGTGCTCCTGGAAAAAAGGGCGGGCGACTTTCTCGAGACTCTCCGGCGTCTGCGCGGCACGGGCTGGCGACGCGGCGGCGAAAAGCGCCAGGCCAGTCGCAACTACGGAGCCAAGGGAGAACAATACGTTACGATGCACGGCAGGAGTGACACGCAAGAGGAGCATTTCTTTGGGGAAAACGGGGATTGTGGACTGGCAGGGGCGGGACACAACCCCGTGTTCTCGGGGGTGGTGGTTCGACCACCCGCTGCTAGAGGTTCGATAGTTCGGCGGTCACGCGCTGGACGACTTCCTCCCAGGCGCCTGTGGATTTTTGCCGGAAGAGTCGCATCGTCGAATACCACGGCGTCGCTTCCGACCCCAGGCCCCATCGCCAGTCGGGGGAGAACGGCAGGAGCAGCCACACCGGCCGCCCTAGTGCCCCGGCGAGGTGCGCGGTCGCGGTATCGACTGAGATGATGAGATCGAGTTCAGCCATGAAGGCTGCCGTGTCGGTGAAGTCGGCGATGTGGTCGGTCAGATCGATGAGTCCCTCAGGCGCTTCATTCGCTGCCCGCCCATCACTCCAGTCGAGCTGAAGGCTGTAGCGGTCCACGCCGGGCACTTGGAAAAGCGGGAGCAAACGGCGCGGATCGATCGACCGGCGGCGGTCGTCCACGTGCGTCGGATTGCCTTTCCATACGAGGCCCACTTTTTTCCGCGCAGCCGGGCCGAGTCGCTCCCGCCAGGTTGCCCTCTTCGCGGGATCGGTATGTAGATAAGGAGCGGGCGGCGCCCACGGCTCGAACTTTCCCAGCGCCAGAGGCAGGCTCAATAAAGCCACGTGCTGGTCGAAATCCGGCAACACCGTTTCGTCCCGTCCCCGGTAAGCGACGATCTCTGCATTCCATTCACCGGATTGCTGCAGCAGCTCCGCCAGCGAAGGCGGGCAGAGAAACACGACCCGCTGTGCGAGCCCCTGCTCCCACACGAATGGCACGTAGCGCGAGAATTGAATCACGTCGCCCAGTCCCTGCTCGGCGTAGATGAGGATCGTCTGCCCTTCCGCCGGGCTGCCATCCCAGCGCGGCTTGTCCGTGCCTTGCAGATAGGCGCCGAGGATGCCCTGGACGGAGGCCATCCGCCGCCATTCGAATTCACGCCAGCCTTCCTCGTAACGTCCGCTCAGCAGCAAGGCGATGCTGAGATTCCAATGCCCGTCGGCATGGTCGTCGGGGCACTCGATCACACGGCGAAAGGATTGCTCAGCCTCGGCGATATCGCATTTGCCCATGCAGGCGGTGCCTCGGTTGAGATAGGCCTTCCCGAAGCCGGGCTGCAACGCGATCGCGCGGTCGCAGCTCGCGATCGCGTCGTCCCAGCGATCCATCTCGATGTAAGTGCAGGCGAGGTTTTTGTGCACATCAGCCAGGTTGGGATTGATCGCCATGGCCTGCTGGAAATGTGCGAGAGCTTCGTCCAGCCGGCGCTTTTCGCGCAGAGCGTTGCCGAGATTGCTGTGCGCCTCGGCGAGCGGCGGTTGAGCGGCCACGGCACGCAGCCCGCTGGCGATCGCGTCATCCACCCGACCGAGTTGCATGAGCGTATCGCAGAGGTTGCTCCACGCCACCGCGTGGCCGGGATCGGTCGCGAGCGCCTGCTCGAAGCAGCGCGCGGCCTCCTCGGGTTGGCCGAGAAAGCGATGCACCACCCCCACGTCGCATTGATAGCTCGCAAACGGCGGAAACTGGGAGGCCGCCTTAGTGAACCACTGCAGGGCTTCGTTGTAGCGCCCTGTCGAAAGCGCGTTCAGACCGAGCAGATGCAGTGCGTCGCGATGATCCGGCACGACTGCCAGGACCTGCCGGCACATCGACTCGGCCGCTTCGATGTTGCCGCCGTTGTGGTGCTGTGCGGCAAGCTGAAGCGCTTGTTCGATGGTGATCTGGGGCATGACGTGGCCACCTTGGAAGAGGCCCGCCGCACGGGCAACCGCGAAAGAACGACCCGCTCACCGGAGCGCAGCGAGCTCACTTCTTCGTCGCAGCGAGCTTCTTGCTCTGGCGTTCAGTCACGGTCTTGTGCAGATCTTCGCCGATCCAGATATCGGTGCAATGCGCGGGCTGGCCGGTCTGCTCGCCGGTGACATTGGCGAGCACGATATCGCCGACGGCAAGGTCCTCGAGCTTCACTTGCTTGTCGTCCTTCCACACACGGGTCTCCGGCGTCAGGCGGAGCATGCTCTGGGCGATGTCGGGCGTCTGCACCATGTCGCCGTTGTAGTTCTTCATCTTGACGAGCTGCCAGCCGACATCGACGCGGCCTTCGGCGAGCTTCAGGGCGCTGACGCGATACATCGTGTGATTGGCGGCGAGACGCGAGAAGTCGTCCGCTACCTGCCAGGCTTGGGTAAAGGCGCCGGTGCCGTCTTGATACAGGCTGAAGAAGCAACGCGTGCCGAGCGGGATGTCCGCGAGCGAAGAGTTTGCGTTGAGGTATTGCACTTTGCCGCCGGGCACGAAGGTGAACTCCACCGTCTCGCCGGTGCGATCGGTGCGGAATTGGCCCTTGCCCGTTTCCGCGTCCACCTTCACGAGCTCGCCGGAGACGCGGTGCTCGGAATATTGCGGCGGCTTTTCACCGGCCCGTAGCTTGAACCACGGCAGGTCCTCATTGCTGAAATCCGTGCGATACGGGTACTGCAGCGGATATTCCTTCGCCGTGTTCTCCATGATCTCGGCATTGGTGTCGCCGCGATATCCGTAATTCATGAGATCCTCGCCGTAGGGGGGATCTTTGATCGCCCAACCCGGACCAAAGAGTCGCACCACGCGCCCACGGCGGAAGCCCTCGAGCATGTAGGCCACCTGCACCACCAAGCGTGTCCCGCTGCAGCCGTAGCATTCCGTCGGCACTTTCTGCACTTCCACGATCGACGTCTTCTCCTTGTCCACCGGCGGATTCCACGTGCGCAGCTCATCATTGGCCACGCAGAGGGATACGTCCTTGCCCGCGACGAGATCGTCCGCCCACGCTTTCTTGAAGGCCGGGACGTCGTCGCCGAAAAAGGTAATGGTGATCTTGTTCCCCTCCGTCTTGTCGATCCAGCCGGGCAGGCCGAGCCGCTTCATGCGCTCGGCAAATTTGGCCGTCTGCGCATCGGTTACATTCTTGTGCGTCTCCGCGCCGACCCAGATATCCGTGCACACGCCGGGGCTTGAGGCCGTGCGCCCGCTGAGATTGTAGAGCAGCTCGTCGCCGGGCTTGAGGTCCTCGAGCTTGATCTGCTGGCCGTCCCGCCACACGCGCGTCGTGGCGTTCACGTTCAGCTCGGCCTTGCCGAGATCGGGCTGATTTTTCGGAATGCTCTGCTTGGTGGCGAGCAGCTTGCCCTCGCCGAGTTTCACTTCATCGAGCTTGTAGGAAAAGCTGTGCCCGGCATCGATGCTGAACTGATCCTGCATCGTGGCCAGCCGCGTGAAATTGCCGTGGCCATCGTCATTGAGAAAGAAAAGGAAATCCGTCCCGAGCGGCACGTCGCGCAGGTCCGCTTCCGCCTTGAGATAGTGCACCGAGGCGTAGGGCGGCATGACGAAATCCATGATCTCGCCCGTCTTGCTCACGCGGAATTGGCCGGTGCGATGGATAAAATCCGCGCTGACCAATGTTCCACCGATGCGCCGGTCCGAGTGATGCGGCGGAAACTCCAGCGGCTTCGGCTGGTACCACGGCAGGCTGGCATTGGCGAAGTCGGTGCGGAAAGGGTAACGTGCATCCGTCTTCGCAGCGGCGTCGTCGGCGAGTGCGGCCGGCAGCGAAGAAGCCGCGAGGGAGAGCAGCAGAAGTGAGCGGGAGAGTTTCACAGGAAAGGTGGCGGTCACGAGGGCAGATCAGAAAAGGGGCTGGGCAAAGGGTCAACACACTTCACCGCGTCGCACGCATCTGATTAGCCATTTTTCGCCGGGTGGCGGACGAAGGCGACCAGCACTCTTTAAAGTCGCCGCCGATTTCCTCGACGAAACGGATCTTCTCCAAGATGATGCATATATGCGTAGTTGCGCAGGTAGCCATAAAAACGTTGTCTTATGAATTCCGAACCCCAGTCTCAATTCTCCCGG
>JBGGMZ010000482.1:0-4146 GCA_041287745.1 Chthoniobacter sp.
CACAATGGCGAAATCAACACGGTAAAGGGCAACAGCATGTGGATGCGGGCCCGCGAACCGGAGCTGGCAGAAGCTTTCTGGGGCGATTCCATCAAGAACCTGCGCCCGATCATTCAGCCCGGCGGCTCGGATTCCGCCAACCTGGATAACTCGCTGGAACTGCTCACTCTTTCTGGTCGAGATCTGCTGCACAGCATGCTGATGCTGGTGCCGGCCGCATACCAGTATGACCCGAGCGTCAGCCCCGAACTCCGCGGCTTCTACGACTATCACGCGTGCCTGAACGAGCCGTGGGATGGCCCCGCAGGCCTTGTGTTCTGCGACGGTCGCTTTGTCGGCGCGTGTCTGGACCGTAACGGTCTGCGCCCCGCCCGCTACAAGATTACCGAAGACGGCATCTTCTCCCTGGCGTCCGAAGTTGGCGTTACGGCGATGAAGGAAGCGGATGTTATCGAAAAAGGCCGCCTTGGGCCCGGCGAAATCATCGCGATCGACACCCTGGAAGGCAAGCTGCTGCGGAACGACGAGATCAAGGGCATGTACGCCAGGCGCAAGCCTTACGCACAGTGGGTGAAGGATAACCTGACCGAGCTGGGCCAGATCAATGATCTCGGTGCCACCGAAGAATCTTCCACGACTCTTACGCAGCGCCATCTCACCGTCGGCATCAACGACGAAGAGGTGAAATTCATGCTCAAGCCGATGGCCGAGAACGGTGAGGAAGGCTCGGGCTCCATGGGCGACGACGCGCCGCTGGCCGTTCTCTCGAAGAAGAGCCGCCCGCTGTTCCTCTACTTCCGGCAACTCTTCGCGCAGGTCACGAACCCGCCAATCGACCCGATTCGCGAAAAGTCGGTTATGGCCCTCGACATGCACCTCGGCTTTCGCCCCAACTGGCTGTCCGAGACGCCCGATCACGCCAAGCTGCTGCACCTCAAGAGCCCCATTCTGACGGACGCGGAACTCGTCGCAATCAAGTCCTTCGATCAGCCGCACCTGAAGGCAGTCACAATCTCCACGCTGTTCGACGTCGGCGGTGGCCCGGAAGCCTTCAACGCCCGTCTGGACGAAGTGCGCCGCGAAGCGGAAGCCGCCATAGATGACGGTGCCTCGCTGCTCATTCTGAGTGATCGCGGTATCTCGGCCGATAAAGCCCCGCTGCCCAGCATGCTGGTCGTCGGCGCTGTGCATCACTACCTCATCCGCGCCGAAAAGCGCATGAAGGCGAGCCTGATCGTGGAAACCGCCGAAGCCCGTGACGTGCACCACTTTGCGTGCCTCATCGGCTACGGTGCCAGCGCAGTCAACCCCTACATCATCTTCGCAACTTATGCGGCTATGCTGGACAAGGGAGAGCTAAAGGTGGCGGACAAGGCTCAGATCGCGAAGAATTACCGCCAGGCGATCGAAAAAGGTCTGCTGAAGATCATGTCCAAGATGGGCATCTCCACGCTCGCCAGCTACAGCGGCGCCCAAATCTTCGAGGCGATCGGCATCCATCCGGAAGTCATCGACGAATGCTTCACCGGCACGCCTTCCCGCGTGTTTGGCCTGAAGTTTGAGGATATTTGCGAAGAAACGCTGCAGCGCCATCGCTACGCATTCAGCGCCGACGCCAAGCTCAACGATGGTGGCTTCTATCGCTACCGCCGCGACGGTGAACTTCACGCCTACACGCCGGCTGTCATCCAGAACCTGCACACATTTGTGGGCATCAAGGGCATGGAAAAGGCCGCAAAGCGTGAGGACTACATGAAGTACCTCAAGGCCGTGACCGACAACGAGCCGGTCGCCCTGCGTCATCTGTTCCAGCTGAAGCCCGGCGCGCACCCGATTCCCGTCGAAGACGTGGAGCCGATTGAAGACATCCGCCGCCGCTTCACCACGGCTGCTATGTCGCTCGGTGCTCTCTCTCCGGAAGCCCACGAGACGCTGGCAATTGCGATGAATCGCATCGGCGGTAAGTCAAACTCCGGCGAAGGCGGCGAAGACAGAGCCCGCTTCATCCCGATGGAAAACGGCGACAGCAAGAACTCCGCCATCAAGCAGGTGGCCTCCGGTCGCTTCGGCCTGACCGCGGAGTATCTCGCCAGCGCCACGGAAATCGAGATCAAGATGGCCCAGGGAGCCAAACCCGGCGAAGGCGGCCAGATCGGCGGCATGAAAGTCACCGGCATCATAGCCAAACTGCGCCGCGCCACCGAGGGCGTCCCGCTCATCTCCCCTCCCCCGCATCACGACATTTACTCGATCGAAGATCTGGCCCAGCTCATTTACGATCTGAAGCAGGTGAACCCCCGCGCAAAAGTCTGTGTGAAGCTCGTCGCCGAAGCCGGCGTGGGCACTATCGCAGCCGGCGTGGCGAAGGCCCAGGCGGACATCATCCTTATCTCCGGCCACGATGGCGGCACCGGCAACTCGCCGCTCTCCTCCATCAAGTACGCCGGCGGCCCCTGGGAGCTCGGCCTGGCAGAAGCCCAGCAGGTACTTCTCCTCAACGGCCTCCGTAACCGCGTCACACTGCGCACCGACGGCGGCATGCGCACCGGTATGGACATCTTTATCGCCGCGATTCTCGGCGGTGAAGAGTTCAACTTCGGCACATCCGCCCTCATCGCCATCGGCTGCGTTTACGTCCGCCAGTGTCACCTCAACACCTGTCCGGTTGGCGTCACCACGCTGGATGAGCGTCTCCGCGCCAAGTACAAAGGCACGCCTGAAAACGTCGTGCACTTCTTCAACGGCGTCGCCGAAGAAGTCCGCGAGCTGCTGGCCAGCGTCGGCGCTCACTCGCTCGACGAAATTATCGGTCGCACGGAACTGCTGGAACAGCGCGAGTTGCTCGACCACCCTAAGGCCAACACGGTCGACCTGAAGAAGCTTCTGGCCATGCCGGAAATCGACGAAACCGTGCCGCGCTTCCACACCTGGGAACGCAACGACAAGCTCGAAGACCGCCCGCTGGACAAGATCATTCTGCAGGACGCCAAGAGCGCGCTGCAGATCAAGATCAAGACAGTGCTGAAGTACAAGGTGCGCAATATTCACCGCAGCATCGGCACCCAGCTCTCGGGCGAAATCGCCTACCGCTACGGTGATGACGGCCTGCCGGATAACACCATTCAGGTGCAACTCACCGGTAGCGCGGGTCAGAGCCTCGGGGCTTTCCTCGTCAAGGGCGTACGCCTCCACCTTACCGGTGAAGCGAACGATTACGTGGGTAAGAGCATGTCCGGCGGAGAAATTGTCCTGGTCCCGCTCGCGGGTGCCAAGTTCGACCCTGCCGAAAACTTCATCTGCGGCAACACCTGCCTCTACGGTGCAACGGGGGGTCTCCTCCTGGCACGTGGTCGCGCCGGTGAGCGCTTCGCGGTTCGTAACTCCGGCGCTGTCGCCGTTGTCGAAGGCGTGGGCGATCACGGTTGCGAGTACATGACAAACGGCACGATCGTGATTCTCGGCCAGACCGGGAAGAACTTCGGCGCCGGTATGTCGGGCGGCACGGCCTATATTCTGGATGGCTCTCAATCCTTCGAGAAGCTGTACAACCCTGCGATGATCGGCATCAGCCGCCTCACCGAAGAGGATGACATCAGCAAGCTGAAGGAACTGATCTACAAGCATCTGGAGCTCACTGACAGCGCCGTGGCTCACACGGTTCTGGGAGACTGGACGAAGTATCAGGAACTCTTCTGGAAAGTGACTCCGCACGCCACCAAGGCCGCCATCACGGTAGTGCCCCCGGCACCGGAAGCAGCCAAGGTCTGATCCGGCTTCTGCCATAGCTTAGGAGATGGCAACGCGTCTGGTGAATGTTACGCTCATTTGAGCATGGCATCGCCAGACGCGCAAAACCGAGGTCAAGCGTAGAGCAATTGCACTTAGGAGTCGCCGCCGAATGAACTATTGAACTTTGGTCTCGATTTTGAGATGAGAGCAAGGCGGAACGGAGGGAGGGCATGAGAATAAGGCGCTGACCGTAATTCCAACGCCGCTATCGCTCAGAAGCGAGAGACTAAATTCAATAGGTTATTCAGCGGTGACTCCTTCGATGCTTTTGTAAGTAGCGGGACCGTGTTAAAACGACCAACGCCTGTGGGGTTACTCAACCGCGGTTTGGAGGTACCTCCAGGCACCGCGACTGTT
>JBGGMZ010000483.1:0-3036 GCA_041287745.1 Chthoniobacter sp.
ACGATCGGCGAGCTGTCGAGCAAGGAAGGTTACGGCGGCGCGTTCTTGCATGGCTTGTTCACCACGCTGCTGGGCACGTCGTGCACCGCACCATTTCTCGGCGCCAGTTTGAGTTACGCCGTGACGCAGCCCGTGCCGGTCATCTTTCTCATCTTCACGGCGATCGCGACGGGCATGTGCCTCCCCTATTTCCTCCTCACGTTGCAGCCCGCATGGATGCGTTTCCTGCCGAAGCCCGGCCTGTGGATGGAGAGGGTGAAACAAATCATGGGCTTCATCATGCTGGCCATCACGGCATGGCTCTTTGGCATCATGGGCAGCCACGGCGCGGGAGCGGTCGCAGCAATGAGTTGGTTCCTGCTCGTGCTTGGTTTTGCTGCGTGGCTCTTCGGCTTGCACTCCTCGCGGCTGACGATGGCCGCAGCTATCCTGTTGCCGATTCTCGGCTATTGGGGTCTGGTCCACGGCCAGCTCGAGAATAATTCTGCGCCGACCACAAACGTGGGACTCGAGCAGAAAATCGCCGCCGCCCGCCAGGCGGGATCGCCGGTGTTCATCGACTTCACTGCGGACTGGTGCCCGAACTGCAAGTTCTTCGAAAAGACCGTCCTGAAATCCGACGCCATCCAGGCCAAGTTCAAGGAGAAGAACGTCATCTTCTTCACTGCCGACTGGACGAACATTCACGATCCGGAAGTGACGCGCATGCTGAAGAGCTACGGTGCGGTGGGCATTCCCCTTTACGTGCTCTACCGGCCGGGTGAGGAAAAGCCCTACGTCCAGGAATCCATTTCGAAGGCCGGTCTGCTCGTCGAGCTGGACAAAATCAAAGGCTCACCGGCCGCTGAAGAAAAAGCGACCGCTGCCGCGTCCGGCAAGTAGGAACGTCGGCGTCTCCGGCGCGCTCTCTCGCCAGGTGGAGATGGCGACGAACTCCTTCAGCTTCTCCATCGGTGCATTGGCCGCCATGGTGTAGATCACGTCGCCCTCGCTCCATCCCGCAAAATTCCAGTCGCCGATCGTGTTGAATTGCGGCGTACCTTCGGGCGGTGCGTCTTTGAAATCCTTCCGACGCGCCACCAGCAGGTGCACCAGCGAACCTTCGTCGACATCGGGTTTCTTCTCCCGCCAGAAGCATGTGAGATAGCTCGGGCGACCGTGCACATCCACCACTTCGCAACCGAAGCTCTTGAGCCCGCGCAGCTTTGCCGGAATTTGGAAATCGGCTGGGGCGCCTTGAGCAAGCAACCACGAGCGTAGCTCATCCGGGTTTTGTGAACGCTTCGGGAGCGTCGGACCTGGTCCGAAGATTTCGACAATCCGGGAATCGACCATCGCATAGGAGACGCGGTTCCGGCCAGGCACCCACCAAATCACTACGACGCTCAGCAGAATGATCGCCGCCGCCATCGCGGGCAGCAGTTGCCAGATGGTCATCCGTCGCTTTGGCAATGCGATCACCTTCTCCCCGCTGCCGGCTTCGGCACGCCCCTTCGCCAGGATGGCCTCCACCTTCTCCGCAGGCAGCGCCTTGGCGTCGTAGTGCTTTTGCAGTTGTTGGCGGAGATCGGACATTACAAGAGAGATACGAATAACAGCAGCCACTGATTGCAGCGGGTCTTGCCATCAACTTGCACGGCGGCTGAGCGCAATTTCGCGATCGCTCGATGCAAGAGGCTCAGCACGGTGCCGCGAGGCTGACTGGTGAGTTGCCCGATTTCCTCCGCGGTGCGGCCTTCGTAATAGTGGAGAAAGAGGGCTTCGCGCTCGACCGGTCGCAGGATGGCAAGCAACGCATCGAGGTCGCCCTGCACTCCGGGTTGAGTTTCCGCGAGCTCCGGCACATCGGGGGCTTCCGGTTTGTCGAGCGATTCAAATTGCACCACTTTCTTTCGTCGGCATTGGTCGACAAAGAGATTCCGCACGGCAGTGAAGAGCACGGCGTTCGATTCCACCCTTCCATAACGCCGTGAGAGATTGAGCCACGCTTCGTGCACCAGATCTTGCGCATCTTCAGGATGATGCGTCAGAGCCACGGCGTAGCGGTAGCCTTTCTGCAGCCGCTCGGCATCGGTGGGAATAGAAATGTCGTTGGTGGCGTCCAAGATATGGGGTCGCTGCGCAAATTTGATCGCGCCCTCGTTTACCCGCCACACGCTTGTCACGCAATTCATACTTCCCGTCCGCGAGCCGACCTCTTAGTGTAGAGATCCCGTCGGTTGTCACGCTTTCCCCCATGAGCGAAAAAATTTCAGGCAGGTGCAATCAAACGCCCGCGGCGTTCGTCGTCTCAGGCAACACCAAGTCATGAATACGAATCCTCTGGTCGCTCGTGCCCGCAACGCCTACGGCCTGCTCATCCGCAGTGCTTCCTGTCTGCAGTCGCCATTTCTGCTCATTGTGCGGCTGTATTGGGGCTGGCAGTTTTTCCAGACTGGGAAGGGCAAGCTCTCCGACTTGAGCCAGCCGACGGAATTCTTCGCGAGCCTGCACATTCCCTTCCCCGCCTTCAACGCCGCCCTGGTCGGCGCGACGGAATGCTTCGGCGGTCTGTTGCTTCTCGTCGGGCTGGCCTCGCGGCTCATCTCCATTCCGCTCACCATTCTCCTCTGCGTCGCTTATCTCACGGCGGATAGTGAAGCGCTGCGATCGATCTTCAGCGATCCGGACAAATTCCTGAGCGCCACTCCGTTTCAGTTCCTCTTCGCCACGCTGATCGTTCTCATCTTCGGCCCTGGTGCTTTCTCCATCGACTACCTCATTGGCAAAAAACTCGGCGCCGCTGCATCCACTTCCACGCCCCCAGCCGCATAACACCCAAACCAATTTTGCGTGCGCAGAGTCACGGCTCGACGCACGTAGAAACCACCGCCAAGGCATTCTCGATTTTCCAATCGAGAGCGCCGGGCAAAAAACCAGAAACCAAACCAGAAACCTGAAATGAAAAAGCAATCCACCAGCAAAACGATCCTCTGTGGCGCCGCTATCGCCGGCCTTCTCTCCGGGGGCCTCACCGCCCAGCTCAATGCCGCGACC
>JBGGMZ010000484.1:0-7810 GCA_041287745.1 Chthoniobacter sp.
CCTTGTGGCAGAACTTGACGGAGTCCGGGTCGCCACCGTGTTCACCGCAGATGCCGAGCTTGATGCCGGGGCGGGTCTTGTTGCCCTTCTCGCAGGCGATCTGGACGAGCTGGCCGACACCGGTCTGGTCGATCGAGGCGAAGGGGTTCTTCTTCACGATCTCGTTCTCGGTGTAGGTGCCGAGGAAACTGCCGGAGTCGTCACGAGACATGGCGAGGCAGGTCTGCGTGAGGTCGTTGGTGCCGAAGCTGAAGAACTCGGCGGTCTGCGCGATTTCGTCAGCCGTGAGGGCGCCACGGGGAATTTCGATCATCGTACCGACGGAGTAGGAGATCTTCACCTTCTTCTCCTTCTGCACGAGAGCGGCGACTTCGTGGACGATGGCCACCTGGAGATCGAGCTCCTTCTTGAAACCGACGAGCGGGATCATGATTTCGGGCTTGGCGTTGTGGCCGGCCTTGGTCGCATCGGCGGCCGCTTCGAGAACGGCGCGGGCCTGCATGCGGGTGATCTCCGGGAACTTGATGCCGAGACGGCATCCGCGGAATCCGAGCATGGGGTTGAACTCGTGGAGCTCGTGGACGCGGTGGATGATCTTTTCCACGGGAACGTCGAGTTTCCGGGCGAGGTCCATCTGCGCTTCCTTGGAGTTCGGGAGGAACTCGTGGAGCGGCGGATCGAGGAAACGGATGGTAGCGGGATAGCCCTTGAGCGCCTTGAAGATTCCGAAGAAGTCATCGCGCTGATACGGCAGGAGCTTGGCGAGGGCGGTTTCGCGGGCCGGGAGATTGTCCGCAAGGATCATCTCACGCATCGCATCGATACGGTCGCCTTCGAAGAACATGTGCTCGGTACGGACGAGGCCGATGCCGACGGCGCCGAAGGCAATCGCCTGGCGGGCCTGTTCGGGCGTGTCGGCGTTGGTGCGGACGGAGAGCTTGGTGCTCTGTGCGCACCATTTCATGAGCTGCACGTAGTTCTTATACTTCTCGGTCTTCTGGGCCTCCTTGTCGTCGGAGATGAGGCCGGAGATGATTTCGGAAGGAGCCGTCTTGATCTGGCCGGCATAGACGAGGCCGGAAGTACCGTCGATGGAGAGGAAGTCCCCTTCACCGAAGGACTGGCCGTCGATGGTGGCGAGCTTCTTGTCGTAATCGATGGAAACGCCAGCGGCACCGCACACGCAGACCTTGCCCATCTGGCGGGCAACGAGAGCGGCGTGGGAGGACACACCACCGCGGGCGGTGAGAATGCCTTCGGCAGCGATCATGCCGCGGAGATCTTCGGGAGAGGTCTCGACGCGGACGAGGAGGACCTTCTCGCCCTTTTCAGCGGCGAGAACGGCGCGGTCGGCGTTGAAGTAGATCTTGCCGGTGGCGGCGCCGGGGCCGGCAGGAAGACCGGTGGCGATGACCTTGGCCTTCTTGACCTCGGAGAGATCGAAGATCGGGGCGAGGAGCTGCTCGAGCTGGTCGGCGGGGTTGCGGAGAACCGCGGTTTCCCAGTCGATGAGCTTCTCCTTGACCATGTCGGCGGCGAACTTCAGGCCGGCGGCGGCGGTGCGCTTGCCATTGCGGGTCTGGAGCATGAACAGCTTGCCGTCCTGGATGGTGAACTCGATGTCCTGGACGTCCTTGAAGTGCTTCTCAAGCGTCTTGCGGACGCCGAGCAGCTCGGCGTAGGACTTCGGCATCACGTCCTTCAGCTTGAGGACGGGTTCCGGGGTGCGGACACCGGCAACGACGTCTTCGCCCTGGGCGTTGACGAGGAATTCGCCATAGAATTCGTTGGTGCCGTTCGCGGGGTTACGGGTGAAGGCCACGCCGGAACCGGAGGTTTCGCCGGTGTTGCCGAACACCATCGCCTGCACGTTGACGGCGGTTCCCCATTCCGTGGGGATGTTGTACTTGCGGCGATAGACGCACGCGCGGTCGTTCATCCAGGAGGAGAACACGGCACCGGCGGCACCACGGAGCTGGTCCCAGGCGCTGTTCGGGAATGCTTTCCCGGTGCGCTCCTTGACGAGGGCCTTGAAGCGCTTGATGAGCTCCTGCTGGTCGGCGGCGGTCAGTTCGGAATCAATGATGTCCTTGTGGTAGACCTCGTGCTTAAATCTGTGGATCGTGTGTTCGAAGGGATCGTGGTCTTCGCCTTCGCGCTTCTGGACGCCCATGACGACGTCGCCATACATCTGGATGAAGCGGCGGTAACAGTCGTATGCAAAACGTTCATTGCCGGTGGCCTTGACCAGCGCGAGAACCGTCTGGTCGTTCAGACCGAGGTTCAAAATCGTGTCCATCATGCCGGGCATGGAATCGCGGGCACCCGAACGGACGGCCACGAGCAGCGGCATGCCGGAGGTGGAGCCGAACTTCGTGCCCATGATCTTTTCCATGTTGGCAACGCCGGCTTCCATCTGCGCCTGGAGTTCCTTCGGATAGGTCTTCTTGTGCGCGTAGTAGTACGTGCAGACCTCGGTGGTGATGGTGAATCCGGGAGGCACCGGGAGGCCGATGCGGGTCATCTCGGCGAGGTTGGCGCCCTTGCCGCCCAGGAGGGCCTTCATCGAGCCGTCGCCATCGGCCTTCTTGTTGCCCCACGTGTAAACGTATTTCGCTGACTTAGCTGCTTTGGCCATAAATGGTAGTGACAATAATACTGGGTTGTTCGGTAAATTCCGCGGAAACGGAGGCGAGAGACTAACAAAGGAAGGGGGGGTGTCAACGGGGGAAATTGCCTGAGTTTCGCGATTTTCCAGCGCTCCTTCCCATTCGTACTCGTCGTCGTCCTCGTCCTCGATCCAGTTCCCGCAGCATGAGATTTCGAGGACGAGGACGAGAAGGGGTACGAGGATGATTAAATCGTGGAAAGCCATTCATTAATTGCCCCTGCCCCACAGGCTGCTCGTGATTGCCATTCCTCATGTTCCACTCATGATTCCCGGCTAGCATAGCGGTTGACTCTTGATCAAATTAACGCATGCGAATCCTTCTCATCGAAGACTCCGGGCCGTTGCGTAAGCCGGTGGTCAAGGCGCTCAAGGCGTCGGGCTACGCTGTGGACGCGACTGGCGACGGTAAGGAGGGCTTCTGGCTTGCGCGGGAGCACTCTTATGACGTGATCATTCTCGACATCATGCTGCCGGGAATGGATGGGTGGGAGATTTTGAAACAACTTCGGGCCATCGGCAATGAGACTCCGGTGCTGTTCCTCACGGCAAAGGATTCCATCGAGGATCGCGTGGCGGGTTTACGGTTGGGTGCGGATGATTATCTGGTGAAATCATTCGCGATTGAGGAGTTGCTGGCTCGGGTGGAGGCACTAGGCCGACGCAAGTATGTGCGGCACACACCACGGCTGACAGTCGCGGACCTGGAACTGGATCAGGCAGCGAAGACCGTGCGGCGAGGCGGGCAAGAGCTGAAGCTCGCGCCCCAGCTGTTTGCGCTGCTGGAGTATCTGCTTTTGCGAAAAGGACAGGTCGTCTCCCGAACGGAAATCGAAGAACACATCTACGACGAACAGGTTTCTCCGACAAGCAACGTGGTGGACACTGCGGTATGCGCACTGCGCCGAGCCATAACGGTGTCCGAGGACAGCATTCCGGTCATACACACCAGACGCGGGATGGGTTACGTCATAGAGGAGCCGGTAGAATGACCAGTCTTCGCACTCAACTGCTCGCCTGGCTTTTGCCCGGCTTTATCCTTGTGGGTGTTGCCGCTGGTGTGGGCGTGTATTTTTCCGCGCGCAACGCGTTCGACGCTGATCTTGATGCACGGCTTGGCAAACTGGCCGGCATGGCGCGACTGGCCCTGCATAACCAAATCGGAGACTCAGCCAGCGGACCGCGAGCGATGACCTTGAGGGCATTTATCGCACGCGAGGATTTCAAATTGCCAGGCCAGTATTTTGAGCAATGGAAGCCCGACGACACGGTGGAACGTAAATCACCAAACCTCGGCGACGCGGACCTGCCTCGTCCCGATCAGTTCGTGCGAGAAGCAGTGCGATATGATTCGACACTGGAGAATGGGGATCGGGTCCGGGTGAGCGCGATGCGATTTTCACAGGTGGGCACGACTCCGGCGGTGGACTTCGCCGTGGCGCTAAGCCGCAAGGATGGGGATGAGAAATTGTCCCGGCTGGTCGTCGAACTGACGGTCGGTGGCCTTGCATGCTGCGCCGCTCTGTGCGTGATCCTTGCCCTGGCGCTGCGATTCGCCATGCGCCCGTTGACACGGTTGGGCGATCAGGCCGCGTCAATGGGTGCAGGCTCGCTGCACATGCGTTTTCCGGCAGAAACCATGCCGTCAGAGATCGTCCCCATCGTGTTGCGATTGAACGACCTTATCGCGCGACTGGAACAGAGCTTTGAAAGTGAGCGGCGCTTCAGCGGCTATCTGGCGCACGAACTGCGCACCCCGCTCGCGGCAATCCGTTCGACAAGCGAAGTGGCCGCCAAATGGCCGGAACAATCTTCCTCCGAAGATTATGCCGAAATCGCGCGCATCACGACGCGTTTGCAACAGACGGTAGATACGCTCTTGCTGCTGGCGCGGATGGAAACCGTTTCAGCCGACATCGTACGCGAATCAGTGGGGCTTCGCTCACTCGTTGAGGAATGCACCGCCCTGCATGCACAACGCGCGCGTGAACGGAAGATCACGCTCACATTGCAGTTTCCTGATGCGCTCACCTTGGAGACGGACGCGCGATTGCTGCGAATCATTGTGATGAACCTGATCGCGAATGCCGTCGAATACTCGCCGCCGGGCAGCGAGGTGAAGGTTGTCAGCAGCAGCCGGGACAATCCGATTGAGGTAATCAATCCCGCACCTATGCTCCGGGCTGAAGATATTCCGCATCTTTTTGAACGGCTTTGGCAGAAGGATACCGTTCGCAGTGACTCTTCACACGCCGGTCTAGGCCTCTCCCTTGCAGAAGGTTGCGCCACCGCACTGGGGTTCCATTTATCGGCTGAACTGTCCGCGCAGAACCTGTTGCGGATGTCATTACGAATCAAAAAATGATGAGCCACGCTCATATTCCGCTCATGTGCGTGTTTCTAAGATACGGGCATGAAACTGCTCTTCATCTGCATTGTCGGCGTCATGGCGGCTGCTGCCTTCGCCCAAGAAAGCGCTGCCCCTGGAAGCCGAAGCCCGGAGCAGATCTTCCAGTTCCTAGATAAAGATAAGAGCGGCACTGTTTCAGAAGCCGAGTTCGGCGCCCTCAAGGAAAGGATGCCCTCGCTCCGGCAATCCCCCGAAGCGGTTGGCGCCGCGTTCAAGCGGTTGGATAAGAATGGCAACGGCTCACTCACGCTCGACGAATACCGGGCCATGGCAGCTCAGGGCCGCCGCCCCGGGGCCACTCCCCCTCAAGGCACGTCGAGCACCCCAGCTCCTTCTTCGGCACCCGCCACACCGGCGTCCCCTCCTCCCTCAGCCTCCCCAGCACCCAAGGTTCCCACTGCCGCGCCTAAGCCACCACAGCCGGCCACCGCTGACGGCCTCGCATTCTTCGAGAAGAAAATTCGACCGGTGTTAGTGGACAAATGTTACAAATGTCATGCCGCCGACTCGGAGAAAATCAAGGGCGGACTGGTGCTCGACACCCGCGAAGGCATCCGCGCGGGCGGCGACACGGGCCATGCAATCGTGCCGGGTGACTTGAGCGCGAGCCTTCTCATCAAGGCGATCCGTTATCAGGACAAAGACGTGGCCATGCCACCGGAGAAAAATGGCGGCAAGCTCCCGGCCGAGGTCATCGCCGATTTTGAAGCGTGGGTGAAGATGGGCGCTCCCGATCCGCGCGAAGGCAAGGGACTGTCGAAGAAAACCATCAATAAGGAGAACGGCCGGGAGCACTGGGCATTTCAACCGCCGAAACGTGAAACCGCACCCGCGGTCAAAAACACAGCCTGGCCCCGTAACGACATTGACCGACACATCCTCGCCGGACTTGAAGCGAAGGGACTCAAGCCCGTGGGCGATGCGGACAAAGCCACTCTGTTGCGCCGGGTATATTTTGACCTCGTCGGTTTGCCCCCGTCGCCGGAAGAAGTCAGTGCCTTCCTGAATGACAAGGATGCCAAAGCGTTTGAAAAAGTAGTGGATCGCCTGTTGAACTCCCCACAGTTCGGTGAAAAATGGGGCCGCCATTGGCTGGATGTAGCCCGGTATGCTGAAAGCACGGGCAAGGACATCAATCTCGCATTTCCGTATGCCTGGCGCTATCGCGACTACGTCATCGCGGCTTTCAACAACAACAAACCCTATGACCAGTTCCTGCGTGAGCAACTCGCTGGCGACCTCCTGCCAGCAAGGGACGACAAGCAACGGGCGGAGCAACTCATTGCTACCGGGTTCCTCGCGCTGGGGACCAAAAGTGTCAACCAGGCAAACCCGCGCCAGTTCGCGCTCGACCTGGCGGACGAGCAGATTGACACCGTCTCGCAAGCCCTGCTCGGGGTCACCGCTGCCTGCGCCCGCTGCCACGATCACAAATTCGACCCGATCTCGCAGCGGGATTATTACTCGATGGCTGGTATATTTCTCTCAACCGAAACCCGCTACGGCACCTTTTTTGCCGCGCAGAACCGCAGCGCGGCTGAACTGATCGAGCTTCCGAAAGGGGCGGGCGTGCCCGTGTTAACGCGGGTGATGACACCGCAGGACCGTCAGCTCAAACAGGCGGAACTCGATAAACTGCTTAAAGAGGCGAATGACATGGCCGCCGCCACTTTTCAGCCGACTGGCGGTGGCAGACGTCAGCCGCGCAATCAGCAGCAGTTGCTCCTGTTGCGGATGAACCAGATCGGGTTGCTCGAATCGGAGCTAAGCTCGTTCGACAATGAGGGGAAAATGCGCCCCCTGGCGATGGGTGTGCTGGATCAACCGGCTCAACGGACATCTTCAGGTGGTAATCAATCGCGTCCCGTAGCAACACCGCGTTACGAATCGAGCACACCAGATCAGGCAATCGCCTCCCGTTTGCTGGAACGCTATGGACGCTTCGCCCGTCCGCCTGAATTACGGGTCGTCGGCGAGTCGCCGGTGTTCGAGCGGGGTGATGTAACCAAACCGGCCGGAAAGGTGGGTCGAGGCTTTTTATCAGCGCTGACGCACGAACCGCCGCCGAAAATTCCCGCCAATAGCAGCGGCCGACGCGAACTGGCGGACTGGATGCTGGCCGACAGCAATCCGCTCACCGCACGCGTCATGGTAAACCGCACGTGGCAATGGCTGTTTGGGCAAGGTTTGGTGCCGACTCCTGATAATTTCGGCACAACCGGAACTCTTCCATCAAACCAAGCGTTGCTGGACATGCTTGCCGTGAAATTCCGCGAAGGCGGTTGGTCGGTAAAAACGTTGATTCGAGACATCGTTACAAGCCGCGCCTATCAGCTTTCCTCGACCTTCGACGAAAAGAACTTCACGGCTGATCCGGAGAATACGCTTGTCTGGCGGATGAGCCAGCGGCGGCTCGATGCCGAATCCATCCGGGATGCTATTCTCGCAGCCAGCGGCCAGCTCGATCTAAGGCCACCGGTCGGTTCGCCAATTGCCGAGCGCGGCAATGGTCCGATCGGACAGTTCCGGCAATTTCCCAATGCGGGTGTGCCGGAGGATGTGCTGGTGGAGGCAGGGAGCCGAACCACAGCGCGCTCGGTCTATCTTCCGATTGCTCGTGAATTGCTGCCCGATGCGCTTGCCGTTTTCGATTTCGCGGAACCGGGTTTTGTAAGCGGCCAGCGGGAAACGACCACCGTTCCATCGCAAGCCCTGTTTCTGCTCAACTCGCC
>JBGGMZ010000485.1:0-12579 GCA_041287745.1 Chthoniobacter sp.
GCTAACCGCGCGACCTTTAGAACTTCCAACCCAGATCTCCGAATCAACTTATGAGCAATACCGGCACCATCGTCCAAGTCATCGGTCCCGTTGTGGACGTCGACTTTTCCGCGGGCACTCTCCCGAAAATTTATGAAGCGCTCGAGATTACGTTCGAGGTGGACGGGAAATCGTCCAAACTCGTGCTCGAAGTGCAGCAGCATCTTGGTGAAGGCTGGGTCCGCGCCATCGCCATGAGTTCCTGCGAAGGCTTGAAGCGTGGATCCGCCGTCGTCGCGACTGGCGCCCCGATTTCGGTGCCCGTCGGCGAAGGCATCCTCGGCCGTATCTTCAACGTCACCGGCGACCCGGTGGATGAGCGTGGCGAAGTGCCGCACACCAAGCGCTACCCGATTCACCGCACGGCCCCGACCCTCATGGAGCAGGACGTGAAAGCGAACATCCTCGAGACGGGCATCAAGGTCATCGATTTGATCTGCCCCTTCACCAAGGGTGGCAAGGTCGGCGCGTTCGGTGGTGCGGGCGTCGGCAAGACGGTTGTCATTCTGGAGCTGATCAACAACATCGCCAAGCAGCACGGTGGTTTCTCTGTGTTCGCCGGCGTCGGCGAGCGCTCCCGCGAAGGCAACGATCTTTACCATGAAATGAGCGACGCCGGTGTCATCAACCAGAAGGATCTTAGCAAGTCCAAGGTGGCACTCGTCTACGGCCAGATGAATGAGCCTCCAGGCGCCCGTCTGCGCGTGGCTCTTTCGGCTCTCTCCATGGCGGAATACTTCCGTGACGAGAAGAACCAGGACGTGCTCCTCTTCGTCGATAACGTGTTCCGCTTCTCGCAAGCCGGTTCCGAAGTGTCGGCCCTCCTCGGCCGCACGCCTTCGGCGGTGGGTTATCAGCCCACGCTCGCCTCGGAGATGGGTACGCTGCAAGAGCGCATCACCTCGACGACCAAGGGCTCGATCACTTCGGTGCAGGCGGTGTATGTGCCCGCGGACGATTTGACCGATCCGGCGCCCGCGAACACCTTCGCCCACTTGGATTCGACCATCGTGCTGGAGCGTTCCATCGCGGAATTGGGTATCTACCCGGCCGTGGATCCGCTCGCTTCCACCTCCAAGGCGCTCGCGCCGGAGATCGTGGGTGAGGAGCACTACAACGTCGCCCGTGGCGTCCAGCGCGTGCTGCAAAAGTACAAGGACTTGCAGGACATCATCGCCATTCTGGGCATGGATGAGCTCTCGCCCGAAGACAAGCTGACCGTGTTCCGCGCTCGTAAGATCCAGCGCTTCCTTTCGCAGCCCTTCCACGTCGCGGAAGTCTTCACCGGCACGCCCGGTCAGTACTGCTCGATCGCGGAAACTGTCCGCGGCTTCAAGGAAATCCTCGAAGGCAAGCACGACGACGTCGGCGAGACGAGCTTCTACATGAAGGGCACGATCGACCAGATCCGCAGCTAATTCGCGCCATGGCCACTCTTCGCCTCGAAATCGTTACGCCGGAGCGGCTCGCCTTTGCCGGCGACGTCGACTCCGTCGTCCTTCCCGGCTCCGAGGGAGAACTCGGCATCCTGCCATCGCACATTCCGCTGATGACGCAGATCAAGCCTGGCGAAGTGGTCATCATGCAGAATGGCAAGAAGGACTACCTCGCCGTAGGCGAAGGCTTCGCCACCGTGACCCAGACCCGGGTGAATATCCTCACCGACATGGCGATCGAATGGCAGCACATCGATGAGAGCGCCGCTGAAGCCGCCATCAAGCGCGCCAGGGACACTCTCGCCAGCAAGCATGACCTCGCCGAGGAAGAAGTCGCGTCGGTGCAAGCCTCGCTCATGAAGAGCCTCGCGCAGGTGAATGTCAGGCGCCGCCGGAACCTCTAAGGCCAGTCGGGCTGCTACAAAAAATCAATCAGGGGCGCTGCTTCCGCAGCGCCCTTTTTGCTTTTCGTATTTAGCCAAGAGCTCGTTTCCGAATCAGAGCCGAGAAAGGCGCTCTTTTGTTCCGACACCGCGCTGGCGGTGCAGGGGATTCGGAGGCGCGGACACGGTTCCGCGGGAAGGCGGGCGTGACGGAAGGCGGTGTGAGCCCTCCAATCGTCGGCAATCAGGATGCCTGTCCCAGCATTCACGCGGGACTCTATTCGGTGCTCTTGCGGAGTTTGACCAGTTTCGACTTAGCTCGCGAAGAGCTTGTCTGTCCGCTCGGCGAGGAACTTGAGCCGCTCGGCGTCGCCGCCTCCGACTTCGAGGATGCCGTAGCCTTGGTAACCGATCTCGTCGAGCGCGGTCATGATGGCCGGCCAATCGTCGTCGCCCTCCCCGAGCTCCACTTTGAAGCCGGCGTAGGGACCCTCGGAATCGCGCTTCTTGCGACTGTATTCCTTGATGTGCAGGTTGCGGATGCGCTTGTTGAGGATGCGGACCCAATGCTCCGGCCAGCCGTAATTGACGCAGTTGCCGATGTCGAAATGCCAGCCGACATACGGATGGTTGATCTCGTAGACGTAGCGCGCGGCCTCGACCGGATTGGTGATGAACATGTTCCAGACGTTCTCGATGGCGATGTGGCACTTCGCTTTCTCGGCGGCTTCGGTGCAGCGCTTGATGCCTTCGATCGAGCGTTGCCAGCACTGGGCGTAGTCGACCTGCTTATTGACCACTCCCGGCACGAGTAGCACTCGGGTGCAGCCAATCTCGCCGCCTTGGGTGAGCGCCTGCTGCAGGCCGATGACCGTCCGTTCGCGCTTGGCGGGCTCGGGATCGCTGAGCGGGAATTTCCAGTGCGGCGTGCAGATGATGCCGGCGACTTCCACTCCACTGGCGGCGCGGGCCTTGTTGATGATATCCACCGTGAGGCCATCGTCGGGGAGGTTGAGCTCGATGCCGTCGAAGCCCGCATCCTTCACCATCTTGAACTTGTCCTCTACCGACGTGCCACCCTTCACCATGCCGAGGTTGACGGCTTTCTTGAGCGGACGCTTCTTCACCGGCGCGTCTGCGGAGTGGGCGAGGGGAGCGAGCGTGGATGCCGCCAGCGCGGCGCTGGTCGTCTGGAGGAAGGTGCGCCGGTTCATTGAGGCGGTGGTGTGGACAACTGCTGTTGCATGGTGTGCCCCATCACCGCGGCGAATCCTCCCATCACGACGACCAATACGAGCATGAGCGCAATGATGCAGCCCGCGAGAATGAGTGAAGACTGACAGAACGTCTTCTTGCTCGGGTGTGTGTCGCTGGAGAATGCCCAGACGAAGAGCATGATCAAGCCGACGAACGGGATGAGAAGGATGATCTTGGTGACGATCCAGTCACCGATGGTGAGGGGTTTGTATTCTGGGGTTTGCATAAGTGGTGAGGCTTATATCGAAGGTCCGCCGTAATTAGGAGAACTTCGTGCGCCCCGGCATGGCCACTGGCGGGATCGGCAACTTCATGTCCCACGTGAGCGGTTCTTTCGGCGCGAGCACTTCCTCCGACTTCATGGCCTGCTCCCAGGTTATCGTCTTCCCGGTGTAAGCCGACATCCGGCCCATGATGCCCATGAGCGTGCTGTGCGCGAGCTTCTCGCCATAGTTCAGCGGCTCACCCTTGCGCAACGCGGCAAACATTTCCTCGTGCTCCGTCTGATACATATCATTGCGCGGGCCATCATACTTCCAGGTGTTCTTACCCGTGATGGTGTGCAGCTTGCGGAAGCCATTGATATTGGCCGTGCCGTCGCTGCCGATGATCTCGTCGGCGTTCTCGTTGTCGCAACCCGCCTGCTGGCGGCAATAGACGAAGCCACGCGCGCCTTCCGGATATTCATACGACACGGCGAAGTGATCGTATACGTGCCCGTACTGCTCCTCGACGCGCTGCTGCCGGCCGCCGAGCGCGGTGACGCTGATGGGATCGATATCGCCGAAAGCCCAGCTCATCTTGTCCACGGTGTGAATGGCCTGCTCCACGAGGTGGTCGCCCGAGAGCCAGGTGAAATACATCCAGTTGCGAAGCTGCCACTCGAGATCGGTCCACTCGGGCTTGCGCTCCTTCACCCACGGAGAATTCGCGAGATAGGTGCCGTAGTAGGAGCGCATCTTGCCGATTGCGCCATCCTTGATCTGCTGGAAGATCGCGCGCTCCGCGTAGTTCGAGCGCCAGCAAAAGCCCGACTGGATGCCGAGCCCCTTCCTCTTCGCTTCCTGCGCCGTGGCGATGACATCGCGCACGCCGGGGGCATCTGTCGCCACTGGCTTCTCGCAGAACACGTGCTTCCCAGCCGCGATTGCCTTCTTCAGATGCTGCGGGCGGAATCCGGGCGGAGTGGTGAGAATGACCACATCGATGTCCGTGGCCAGCACCTGGTCGATTGCATCGAGACCCACGAACTTCTGACCTTCCTCCACCTTCACTTGGTCGGGCTTGAGTTTGCTGATGTTTTCGAAGCTCGTGTAGAGGCGGTCGCGGGCGATCTCGCCCATCGCGGTGACGACCACATTCTTGTCGGCGGAGAGAGCGTTGCCCAGCGCGCCAGTGCCGCGGCCGCCGCAGCCCACAATGCCGATCTTGAGGATCTTCTCATTGTCGGCACGAACGATCGCAGGGAAGCCCAGCACGGACGTTGCAGCGACGGCTGCGGCGGAGCGGGCGAGGAAAGAGCGGCGGTTCAGGGGAGTATCGGAATTGTTGTTCATGTGGGATGATTTATCAAAAACGGCTTTGAGGTGTGCGCACGCTAGCAGAGGCCGTTTGCTTGTCCAGTACGAGCTTTAGGGCGTCTCGCCGCCCTCGGGGAAGAGTCCCAGGTCCGCGCTGTGTGCCGGTGCCGTCTTGCTGGCTTGCGTCAGCAGATCGAGCCCATCCTTCGGTTTGCCGCTCATGTAGGCGTAGACGCCGATCATCCACTGCCGCTCGCCAAGTTGTTCCGGCGGCGCATCCGAGCGGAGAAACGATTTGGCCATGGCGATGAGCGTTTCCGGTGGCAGATCCGTCCACTGCGCCGTGATCGAGCCAAAAGGCGTGGCTGTTTCCAACTGCGCATCGGTTGCGTGCTTGATTGGCCCCGGCATCTGCCCGCCCGTTTTCTTGGCCACGGCGGATGTGTAACCCACTACATTCACGTCCTGGACGAGCGTCGCCTTGAACCGCGCCAGCCATGCCAGCTTCTTCAGCCACGCCTCGCGCTGTTGTTTGCCTTTTTCGCCCGCCACTTGTACGACGTTCATCACTTGGTAGGCATCCGCCGGGCGGAATTGCTGCCAGAGAGGGCTGATCTTGCTCCGCGCCTCAGTCAGTGCCTTGTCGTCCGCCGCTTCCATCTCCGCCTTGAGCCGCGCGATCTCCTCTTCCTCCGCGGTGATCTTCTGCTGCAAATCCTGCGCGCTCGCATCCAGTTTCGCCGCGTAGTTCGCTGCGAGCCGGATCTGTTTCCGCGCCGCTTTCACGCTCTTCAGCGCTTCCTTGCGAGTCTCGAGCGAGTCGGCTGCCTTCGCCGCTTCGGCTGCGGGACGAAATGCATTCACCTCCGTGACGTAAGCAGGCACGAGCCCTTTGTAGTCCGCCACCCATGTGAAGCGAGAGTCCGGGGTGATCTGTGCGTACTGCCGGAACAGCGTGGCCGCTTCCTCATACTCGCCGAGCGACCAATCCTTCAATCCGTAGAGCAGCAGTGAGAGAGCTTCGTAATTGCGACGATCCTGCTCCTTCACCGATTCCGCCGTGATCGCCTTCGCTCCCCCTGCACGCTCGGCCGCAGTCAGGAAAAAGGTCGCGAGATCGTCTTCCGCCGGGTCGGGCGAATACTTCCCGCGCTCCTCGATCTGCTGTAGCTTCGCATCTGCCTGCTCATTGCGCCCGGCGAGGAAATCCACCAGCACTTGATGCAAGGTGATCCAGTTCTTTTGCGGC
Organism: Chthoniobacter sp.; assembly: GCA_041287745.1. Lineage (GTDB taxonomy): Bacteria > Verrucomicrobiota > Verrucomicrobiia > Chthoniobacterales > Chthoniobacteraceae > Chthoniobacter. The sequence continues at coordinate 5,885 of JBGGMZ010000485.1, forward strand.
TGCGCCTCGGTCTTCGACTCGAGGAGCGCAAAAGCCTCCGTCGCCTTTTCCAGATCTCCCTTGGCCAGGAGCTGGCGTGCTTTGTCGTAGGTCATCTCTTCCGCCGGCTTATTTTGCTGCGCAGCGGCGGCCTCCGCCTTCTCATCCACGTGATGAAAGCGGGAGAGAAGTGGACCGCGAAACTGAAAGCCTGCCAGACCGGCTGCGACGGTCATTGCCGCTGTCGTGTAGGTCAGCCAGCGATAGCTGTGCGGCTTGCCGGACTTTTTAGCGGCGTCCTTTTCATCTTTCGGCAAAATGCCTAGCAACCCAGCCCGCGCGAATTCGAGGTGCTCGATGAATTCCGCATAGCTCTGCTGCCGCTTGGCGGGATCGTGCTGCAGCACTTTATTTAGCGCATAAGCCGTCGCGCTCGAGACCATCGGAGCCACCGCGGCGAGGTTCACCGGCACCTTCTTCGCCTCGGCCAGCGCGCTCATGGAATTCGTCTCCACCACATGCGGCGGCTTGCCCGCCAGCGCATGGAAAAGCGTGGCCCCCAGGGAATACATGTCGCTGCGGAAATCCTCCGGCCTGCCCTCCACCGTCTCCGGCGCCACGTAGTAAGGCGTGGCCCAAACCTCGCCGACCACGTGTCCGGCGTGCTCCTGCAGCACCGCGAGGCCGAAGTCCACGATCTTCGGGGTATTCGCATCGGCGAAAAGAATGTTCCCCGGCTTGATGTCCCGGTGGATCAGCCCCTTATCCAGAGCGGCCTGCAACCCTTGCGCGATCTGGATGCCCACCGACAGGACCTGGACCTCGGGCAATTGATCGTCCGAAGACATCAGACTCTCCAGCGATCCCTTGTCCACCAGCTCCATGGCGATGTAGAGCAGCCCGTTGTCCTGACCTGTGCTGTAGACCTTCACCACGTGGGGATGATTGATCGAAGCCGTGATCGCCGCTTCCTTCTGGAATTGCTTGACGAATTCCGGGTTGTCGCTGTGCTCCCGCTGCAGCAGCTTCAGCGCACAGGGGCGGCTGAGATTGATGTCCTGCGCCCGGTAGACTGTGCCCATGCCACCGGCGCCGAGCTCCTCCTGGATTTCAAAATGGTCGAAGTGCCGCCGCACACGCATGGCCGCACCGCAGGTGGGGCAGTGCATGAGCGCAAAGGGTTCTTCACCTGAGACATCGAGCAGTGCGCCGCAGGTGATACATTCCTGAATGAGCGAGTTCTTGGAGGCAGCCATGAAGACGGCGGCGACGCTATCACCGGCACTCATGTGCGGCAAGTAGTGCGGAAAAAGGAAATGCGGGTTTTCACGGAAGGAGAAAGGGGATGGCCATCAATCACGTTTAAGCACGACCCGGGCCGCACTACTCTGGAAACGCATAGGGACATTGGGTATTTTTACGAACCGCATGATTGTGGATATGACCGCGGCAGGCTGATGGTGGCAAGGGAACATCCGCCATTCAGAAGACGCTGGCTTGCCACAGTTTGTTAGTGGGAATGCGTCGAGAGAGAGAATCGGACGGGCAACATGCTTGCTTTGGTATGGCCGGGCTGGATTCCAATTCATCAGAAGAGGCCCTCGCGTTCGTTTTGCCCGAGGTATCGCCGCACCCTTTGAAAAGGTTCCCTCTTCGGGGTTCAACGAGTGGATGCGAGCCACCGTCGAAGGTAGGCCATTGTTGCTTCCCGATGCGTGAGTAGGAAAAAGTGATCGGCCCCGGGAATCGTCGCTGCCTCCAGGCCGGGGCAGCTTTTCCGGACCAGTTCTAAGTTGCGCTGGAATTCGCCCGAAACCACGAACGGCTCATCGCCGCCGGAGAGAAACCTTGGCTGGGCGTCGCGCTGAAAGCGCCCGACGGTATCCGGCGGTGGACTGCACGCGAGGCAGAGGAATTGGGAAAACCCGCTGGGCGCCGCGACGTACATCTCACACGCACCATAACCACCGGCTGAGAGCCCCAACAGCGCCCGCTTCGCCAGCGGAAGCCCAAGCCGTTTCGAAACCGCCGCGATGCTCTCCGACAAATACTCCACCGGCATGAATGCCGTCGTGATCCCATACGCCGGGCAAATGATGATGCGATCCGGAAACACCTCGCTAAGGTAATGCTGATACCAGAGGAAACTCCCGCCGTAGCCGTGCACAAAAACGATCGTCGGCGTCTCGGGACCCACGCCATCGGGCACATACACACTAGCCAGCCCGTAATCCGGTTTTTGCTCGGAATAACAATAGGGCAGGGCGGACGCCGCCTTGGCGAACGTTGGGGATTGCGCCATTAGCCGGTAGCGTTCGGCAGTCAGTGGTGCGAGGCGGCCAGCTTGCGTGGGCGTAAGATTTAGCAGCGTCGGTTGGCTCAAAACCAACGCTACCGTCGCGGCCTCCGGCAACGCTTGGACGCCCAGCCGGAACGCGGGAAGCAATCGAGCTGCCTCGGGCGTCAGGTGTGGTGGCTCTGAGGCATGCGTCGTGGGCCACGTCACCTGCAGGACATCTGCGCCTTGCGCCGTGGCAAGCAGAAGTCCGAAAAGAGCCCCGATCCAGCTACGCAGCCATGCATTCATGGAGAAAGATTTTACACGAAATCCTTGCCGCTTGCGATGAAGTTGCGTTTCCGTCCGCCTGGGTGTGTTGTTCGCATTTCAGATTTCCTCCCATGTCGCAGCTCACGGTTCAGCAACCTTTCGATCTCGCGCTCCAGCACCATCGGGCTGGGCGAATGGCTGAGGCGGAAAATCTCTATCGTCAGATCCTTGCCGTGCAGCCGGGGCATGCGGATTCGCTGCATCTCCTCGGAGCCATTGCGCATCAGGGCGGGCGGAATGACCTGGCTATCGAATTGATGCGGCAGGCGATCGCGGCCGATCCTTCGCATTTTGCCGCGCATTCGAATCTCGCTTCGGTCTATCTGGCCGTGGGGCAGCCAGGGGAAGCGCTGGCCCACAGTCGGCGCGCCATTGAGTTGGAGCCGGGCTTTGCCGATGCGCACTATCATCTCGGGCTTTCCCTCGCCGGGTTGGGCCAGATCGAGGAGGCCGCGGCGGCCTATCAGCGTGCGCTGGCCATCAATCCCGGCCATGCCCGAGCGGCGAATAATCTGGGCAACATCTTGCGAAGCTTGGGGCGGCTGGATGAAGCAACCGAAGCCTGTCAGCGGGCGGTGCAACTCCAGCCGGGTCAGGCGGATTTTCATAGCAATCTCGGGGTGGCTCTCGCGGAACAAGGCCGGATGGAAGAGGCGGCCGCATCGTATCGCCGCGCCTTGCAGATCCATCCGGATTCGCCGATTTTTCATCACAATCTAGGCAATGCCCTGCGGGGCGCTGGCCGATGGGATGAGGTCATACAGGCCTATCGCCGCGCACTGGAGCTGCGACCGCGATGGGTTGAGGTCTCTTTCAGCCTAGCCGATATACTGCGCCAGCGAGGCCGCATGCAGAAGGCGGTGGATGCATTTCGCCACGTCGTCCGATGCGCTCCGGACGACCCGAAGAGTTGGATCTCGCTGGGGCATGCGTTGCAGGAAATCGGCAGCCTGGGGGAGGCGCTGGTCAGCTACCGCCGCGCGCTCGAGAGCCAGCTGGATGACCCGCTTAGCCATTGTCGCGTGGGGCAGATCCTGCAGCGGCTGGGGCGCCTGGATGAAGCGGCTGCGGCCTACGCGTGTGCGATCGAGATCCGGCCGACGCACGTTGAGGCGCACTATTGGCTGGCCGACGTTTTCAAGGAACAAGGCCGGTGGAGGGAGGCGCGAACCGCCATGCGCCGGGTGGTCGAACTCGCGCCGGACGTTCCACGGGCGCAGAGCGATCTCATCCTCGTGCTCCAGACTTCATTGGACCTGGGTGAGCAGGACGTGGCTGCGGAAGGCGCGCGCTGGGACGAGCGATTTGGGCAGCCGATGAAGCAATTCATCCAGCCTCACCGCAACGGACGCGACCCGGACCGGCGCTTGCGCATCGGGTATGTCTCGCCTGATTTCTGTGAACACGTAGTGGGTCGAAATATGCGCCCGCTCTTTAGCCATCACGACCACGCGCGGCACGAGATCATCTGCTTTTCTGCCGGGACCAAAGTGGATGAGATGGCCACTGAATTTCGCCAGCGAGCGGACCGCTGGTACGATGTCACGGGAATGGGGGATGAAGAACTGGCCGACTTGGTTCGCCGAGAGGAGATCGATGTCCTTGTCGATCTTGCTTTGCATACCGCTGGATGCCGTCTGCCGATGTTTGCCCGGCAACCCGCGCCCGTGCAGGTGAGTTTTGCCGGATATCCCGGTCGTACGGGATTGGAGACGATCGAGTATCACATCAGCGACCGCTATTTGGAGACTGCGCCGGAGGTCGAACGAGCCGTTCTCATCGACAGTTTTTGGTGCTACGACCCGTGCGGAGTGGAGCTGGCAGTCTCTTCCTCGCCGGCGGAGGCAAATGGTTTTTTGACCTTCGCGAGCCTGAACGACTTTAGCAAGGTCAACGAATCTGCGCTGAAAATGTGGGCCCAAGTGCTCCGCAGTGTGAAAGGTTCGCGGTTGATGATGCTTAGGCGGGGCGGCACGCATCTGCAGCGCACGATTGACCTCCTGGGGGAGGAAGGGATCGCTCCGGAGCGTCTCGAATTCTTTGATCCGTGTCCGCGCCCTCTCTATCTCGAACTTTACCAGCAGGCGGATATCATGCTGGACCCGTTTCCTTACAATGGACACACCACGAGCCTCGATGCGCTTTGGATGGGCTTGCCGGTGGTAAGCCTCGCCGGTCCGCGTCGAATCTCGCGCGCAGGCCTGAGCCAGCTCTCGAATCTGGGCCTGGCCGAGCTGGTCGCTTTTTCCGAGGAGGAATACGTCCGCATCGCCACTTGCCTCGCTGCCGATCTGCCCCGGTTGGCCGAACTTCGCGCCACGCTGCGCCCGCGCATGGAAGCGTCCGTGCTGATGGACGCGCCGCACTTCGCGCGTCAGGTCGAGGGCGCCTACCGCACGATGTGGCGGCAATGGTGCGCGCGACAGACTGCCTGAGCGGGACACGATTGCGTTTCCGTTCCGCACGGTGTGTGTTGTTCCTGTTTCGAATTCTCTCCCTGCATGCCTGCCCTCACGCTCCAGCAAGCCGTCGAACTTGCTCTGCAACATCATCAAGACGGGCGGTGGATGGAGGCGGAGCAGCTTTACCGGCAGGTGCTCGCCGTGCAGCCGGAGCATGTGGAGGCGTTGCAACTGCTAGGGTTGCTCGCGCATCAAGTTGGGAAACCTGCGGTCGCAGTAGAGTTGCTGCAGCAGGCGCTGGCGCGGGACCCGCGGCATTACGTCGCGTTGGGCAATCTCAGCGAGGCCTATCGCGCCATGGGGAAGCTCGAGGAGGCGATTGCGTGCTACCGGCGCGCGTTGGCGATCAAGCCGGACAACGCGCAGACTCATTTCAACCTTGCCAACGTGCTGGCCGAAGTAGGGCAGCTCGACACGGCCGTGGAGGCCTACCGGCAGGCGATCGCATTTCTGCCCGGCTACGCGGATGCTTTTAACAATCTCGGCGTGACACTGGCCCGGTCCGGGCGTTTCGACGAAGCGATGCACGCGTACCGGTGTGTTTTGCAATTACGGCCGGACCATGTGGATGCACACAATAATCTAGGGATCGTGCTGGCAGGACGGGGCCAATGGGAGGAAGCCATGGCGGAGTATCTGCGCGCTATCGAACTGCAACCGGACAATCCGGAAGCGCACAACAATCTCGGCAATGCGTTGAAAGAACAGGGGCGCCTCACGGAAGCGATGGCCTCGTGTCGCCGGGCTTTGGAGCTTCAGCCAGATTATGCGGATGCGCATGGCAACGCGGGAATCATCCTCACGGCACTGGGGCGGTTCCCGGAGGCAGTCGCCGAAAGTGAGCGGGCGATCCGCCTTCAACCTACTCATGCGGACGCGCACAACAACCTCGGTATTGCACTGGCCGAGCAGGGGCGGCTGGATGAGGCGATCGAGGTCTATGAACGCCTGCTGAAGCTGCACCCTGGCTATGCGATGGCATATACGAATCTCGGTAATGCCTTGAAGGACCAAGGGCGCGTGCAGGAAGCCCTGGCGGTTTATCGGCGTGGTCTGGAACTCGCGCCGGCGGACGCAGCAGCGTTGAGCAACCTGATTTACACCCTGCTCTTCATCACGGATGGCGATGATCGAGTGGTCCGGGCGGAGCAGGAGCGCTGGCATCAGCAAATCGGCGGGCCGGCGCAGCGTTTTATCCGCCGCTCGGACAACGAATCCGATACGGACCGCCCGCTGCGCATCGGCTATGTCTCCGCAGATTTTCGGGATCATGTGGTGGGCCGCAATATCCTGCCGTTGTTTCGGAATCACGATCGGCGGAGTCACCAAATCTTTTGTTACGCGGGCGTGGTGCGACCGGATCGGATGACGGAAGAGTTTCGCGGTCGTGCCGATCGATGGCGGAACACGTTGGGAATGACCGATGAAGCGCTGGCGGAGGTGATCCGGGCGGATGGCGTGGACATCCTCGTGGACCTCGCGCAGCACACGGCGGGCAATCGGCTGCCGATGTTTGCGCGTCAGCCCGCGCCTGTGCTGGTGAGCTTTGCTGGCTATCCGGCGAGCGCCGGTGTGGAGACGATTGCGTACCGCCTTAGCGACCGATATCTCGAAACGAAATCCGGGGCTGGTCGTGAGCAGGTCCA
>JBGGMZ010000486.1:0-10101 GCA_041287745.1 Chthoniobacter sp.
CCGGATTCAACCATTTCGCACCTGCCCCCTCCCACGGGCGGCGCGAAGGTAAAGATGCCCAAGGCAACCGCCCGCGGCGATGGCCGCCTGAATCCCAACGGCCAGCCGCAGGAGCGCAAGGCGTGGAAGGAAGAAGATCCCACCAACCCGAATGCCAAGATCAGCTTCGGCATCGGCATGGGCATCACTCTCGTGTGGTTCGCCATCGTTTATCCGTTTGCTCCGGGGCACGACCTGCCGGCCGCGAGCTACACGACGATGAACACGCTGGCCAACCTGTTCTACAAGCACTTCACGGTCAGCTTCCTGAATACGCTCTTCTTCTTCTGGGCCATGGCCATCTGCTACCTGAAGCTGCAGAAGCTCAAGCACCAGCGCGCGGCCATGCTGCTCGATGTGCTGCCGATGGAGCTCGGCAAGGACATCAATCGGGACAATGTCACGAAGTTCATCGACCACATCTACCGCCTCCCGATCAACCTGCGCGACAGCCTCATGGTCAACCGCATCCGCAAGGCCCTCGAATTCTTCGAGGTCCGGCAGAATGTCAGCCACGTCTCGGCGATGATGACCAGCCAGTCGGCCATCGATGGCTCGCGCATCATGGGCAGCTATATCATCCTGCGCGCCTTCCTCTGGGCGATTCCGCTCCTCGGCTTCATCGGCACCGTGGTCGGTCTCTCGCACGCCATCTCGGGCATGAACTTCGGCAACGTGGAAGACATCAGCGCAGTCATGGGCTCGATCAATAACGTGACCAGCGGCCTCGGCACCGCCTTCGACGCCACGCTGCTCGGCCTCGTCTTCGCCGTGGCGCTGAACTTCCCGCTCAACTCGTTGGCAAAGCACGAGGAGGAGGCGCTCAACGAAATCGACGCCTTTTGCAACGAAGTGCTCCTTCCGCGTCTCAATGACGGTGGCACGGCCAGCGGCGGCGACTTCGGTGCCGTGGCGGATTCCATCGTGCGCGGCCTAGCCGGCACGCAGAAGGAATTCCTCGTGGACCTCAACGCGCTCTCCGCCCGCATGCTGGAGTACGCTGACAATCTCGACCGCCGCGTGGAGGTGCAGCACAACGTGGCCATCCAGCAGTTCATCACGAACATGACCACGATGCGCCAGGAGATGGAGCAGACGCTGACCGACGCGATTAAGTTGACCAACACCTATTTCGGCGGGCTCGAGACCGGCGTGAACGGTCTGAACGACGTGCTCGGAAAGCTCGGCGAAAAGCAGGTCATCATCCAGCCCGTGAAGAAAAAGGGTTGGTTCAGCCGCGACTGAGGCGCATCCCTCCGCATCCTGACTTACCGCTATGGCACTGACCAGAAGACGAGGCCATCGCAGCGACGAGATCATGCTGATCCCGTTCCTCGATATCCTTTGCTCGCTCATCGGCGTGCTGGTCCTGATCATCGTCGTGCTCTGCGTTTCGCAGACGCAGAAGGTGAGGGGGCGCACGATGGAAGAGATCACGCGGGCGCAGGAGCACCAGCGCATGCTCAAGCAGCAGAAGGAAAACGAGCGCATCAACGAACTGCTCAAGGACAAGGTAGCGAAACTGGAAAAGCTCGAGACCGAGTCGAAGCAAAAGGAAGAGGAAGCCGCCAAGCTGCGCAAGTTGCTCGATACCTCCAGCGCCGATCGCGACAAAAACAAGCAGGTGAGTGAGACGCTGGCCAAGGAGCTCGACAATCTGCTCGTGGAAGTCGGCGGCTTGAACACGCAGGTACCTCCGCTGAAAAAGCAGATCGCAGAGCTCAATGCCGAGATCCTGAAACGCAAGCCGCCGGCTAACACCGGTGCGCCCGTGGTCGTGCATCCCGGTGGCTCCGGCCTGGCCAAGGGGACCAAGGTCTTCTTCGTCGAGGCGTCGGGCGGCAAGCTGACCATGTATTGGGACGACAAGACGAAGAATGTCGTGGCTGCTGCGCCCGATGTCATCGCCACCGATGTGGCTTTCAATGCCTTCCTCAAAGCCGTGCTGACCGTGCCGCAGAGCAAGATCATCTTCCTGCTGCGCGATGACGGCATGGGCGCCTACAATCTCGGCGCGGGCTGGGCGCAGGCCACCTACGGCTACAAGGTCGAGCAGGTCGGCCGCTTGCCCATTCCCGGCCGCGGCGAGATCGATCTGAAGATGTTCCAGGAATTCCTCGGCTCTGTCCCGCGTCCGCCCGAGGCCGTGCCGGCGGCGCCTCCCGCTCCCGGCGCTGCTCCCAAACCGGCGGGAGCCACGCCCGCACCCGGCGCTGCGCCGAAACCCGTAGGCGCGACGCCCGCGCCGGCGGCCACACCAGCTCCGCCGAAGGCCGCGCAGGCGATCACTCCACAACCTTCGCTTTCGTAATTCATGGCCAGAAGATCCGGACATTCCGAAGAAGAACTGCCCTTCGTGGCGCTGATGGACACGATGACCAATGTCGTCGGCGTGCTCATCATCGTGCTCGTTATGGTGGGCATCGGCCTCGCGCGCTCGGTGAACAAGATCCTCTCCGATCTGCCACCGGTGACGGTGGAAGAGCACGCCAAGCTGAAGAAGGAAGTCGAGGAGACCAAACCGCAGCACGATCCCGACAAAGTCGACGAGCAGACGCAGAAGCTGGAGGCGGAGTTGAAGAAGGTGAAAGAGTCGCTCCAGACGATGGACACCACGCGGGACAAGCAGCAGATCAAGCTCATCGACACCGACGCCATCGCCAAGCAGATCGAGGAAAAGAAAAAGGAACGCGACCAGCGCAAGGTGGAAGTCGAGAAGATGCTCGCCGACGTCGACAAGCTGAAACAACGCCTCGACACCACGCCGGTTTACGCGCCGCCGCCCTCCGTGGTGGTGAAGCTGCCGAACCCACGGCCCATGCCCGACCAGGCGTCGATCCAGCACTTCCTCGTCTACGGCTCGCGCGTGCTCTTTCTCTACGACGAGCAACTGACCGATCTTGCCGAAGCCGAGCTCAAACGTGCCGAGCCCACCACCGCGCTCACCCGCGAGACGGTGAAGGGCGCCGATGGCAAGCCCGTGATGGTGAAAGACAAGGCAGGCCACGCCTCGCCGCAGCGCAAGATCGTCTTCGATCCGAAGAAGCTCACCGACTATTTCACCCGCGTGCACCTCGGCAATCGCGACGTGAAAGTGGACCTCGCGCTGTCGCCCACGAACGGCCGCATCCCGATCAAGCTCACGCCGATGCCGAATGCGGGCGAGACCCTTGACCAGACCCGCAATCTCGTCTCCGTCTTCCAGACGCAGCTCAAAAAATACAAGGCCGACCCAAAGGCGGTCGTCTGGTTCCACGTCTACAAGGATTCCATTCCGACCTATCTCGCCGCCCGCGAAATCGCCGACCAGATGGGCGTGCCCGTCGGTTGGGATATTTACGGCAACCCATGGTTCCAGCGCACACTGCCCGTCGAGTATTCCGTGCCCTTCACCCCGCCGCCTCCTCCGGCCGGTGGGCCGGCTGCGGTGACCATCGCCCCGCCGAAGTCGACGCTGGATTAGGTGTGCCGCGCGGCGCGGAGCATCTTCCTCCAAACGTCATCCTGAGCCTGCGAAGGATCTCTGACTTTTGCATTTGCGCCTGTCGCTGGGCGGCAACAACGGTCCCCGCGCAATTCTCTTCTATCGGTCTCAAGAGGAGCGATTTCAGAGATCCTTCGCAGGCTCAGGATGACTTTTTGGTTGGACGCGCTTACACGCGTTTCATCGCGCCTGAGCTCTGACAATTTTTTGACAAATCGGTCACCGCGGCGTGACAACCCGGCCGGTAAATGATGCGATCTTTACGGTCATGAAAGCGCGCCTTCTTCTCCCCGCCATTTTCATCGCGACCATTGCCGCCGTCTGCGCGGCGGAGCCGGATCCAAGACTGACCGTCCACGAGTGGGGCACATTCACCTCGGTGCAAGGTTCGGATGGGGTGCAGATGTCCTGGAATCCCTTGGTGGCCCCGGAGTTGCCCAAGTTTGTCTACGACCGCCACCCGCCTGAGTTGGGGGGCACATTCAAAATAAGCTTCATGACCCGCCAGCGCATGGAGACGCCGGTGCTCTACTTTTACAGCGACCGCGCGCGCACACTGGATGTGGCGGTGCGTTTCCCGGAGGGTATGGTGACGGAATGGTATCCCGATAAATCCGCGGCGCCGCCCAGCCAGCCCCTGGCGAGATTGGTGCCGACATCGAAAGATGTCCCGCCCCCGGCTGTCGCCGCAAACCTGACGCCTGCCGATGCGATTGCGGCGCAACTCCGCGCCAGCGTTCAAGGCAAGACCGTAGTTGCTCCGCCGGCGTTGCATTGGAAAAAGGTGGAGGTTCTTGCGCCTTCGGCTGATGCTGCGGCGCTGCCCTGGGAGAACTCCGGCAGCCACTACTACGCAGCGCGCGAGACGGATGCCGCGCTCCTGCGCACCACGACAGGCGGAAAAGTTGAGACGGAGAAATTTCTCTTCTATCGCGGCGTAGCCAGCTTCGTCGCGCCGCTGACCGTAAAGCCCAGCGGGGACGACGCTGCTCATGTGTCGCTGACCAACTCCGGTGCAGAGGAGTTGCGGAATCTCTTCCTCTACGAAGTGCGAGCGGATGGCCGTCTCGCGTGGATCGCCGTGCCCAAGCTGGCGCCGGGCGAATCCCAATCCGTGGCTCTTTCTCAAGCGGAGACAGAGGGCGACAAATTGATGGATTCCTTGCGGAGCGCGCTGGTCCACGAGGGACTCTATGAAAAGGAGGCGGCCGCGATGGTGAAGACATGGGAAAGCTCGTGGTTTGGGGAGCGCGGCGTGCGCGTGCTTTACACCCTGCCGCGGGAATGGACCGACCGCGCCTTGCCGCTCGCCGTCACCCCGGCCCCGAAGTCGATCGAGCGCGTGATGGTGGCCCGTGCCGAGGTCATTACGCCGCAGATGGAAATCGCCCTGCGGGAAAAGATGGATCGCTATGTTGCGGCCAAGCCGGAGGAGCGCCCGAGAATCGTGGAGGAGACGCGTGCGCTGGGGTTCGGCCGCTTCATTGAAGCCGCTTCCTCTCGCGCGCGGGTCGGACAGCATCCGCCGGAGTATTACCAGCTCTCTTGGGAGCTAATCCAGGCGGCGCGGTCCGCGCCAAAATCGGCGGCCAAGCTTTGAGTCCTCTTCACCCCGCAAGCGTGAAGCGGCTGGCTTGCGAGGTGATCATGGGTGCCACTGGCGCGCTTTTCTCTCGCCCTGTGGGGTAGGGCCGGGGTTTAAGCTGCTAGTGCGCATGAAGTTTCTCCTCCCTCTTGCCGCCTTGATTTTCGGTGCTGCCCTGCTGCGGGCCGAGACTCCGGCGGAGCTGGCGCTCAAACCCTACACGCCGCCGACCGCCCCGAACCCCAAAGCGTGGCCGCGTGAAAAGCTGCTGGGCTTCATGCGCGAGATGGCGGATTTCGTGGAGAAGAATCACGTGGTCAGCGATCCCTCGAAGAAGACTTACGGGATGGTCTACGAGTTCTGGAAAGACGGGAAAAAGATGCAGGAGTTCGGGCTCGATTCGATGCACGACGGGGCGTGGTACCTTTCCGCGCTCATGGTCGCCGAGCGCGCGGATCCGAAGGGCGACTGGTCCGATCGCGCGCAGCGTTACGGCATTCCGTTTTACACGAATCTGCTGAACCACAGTGACCAGCTCTTCCCCAAGATGCAGCCTACCGAGGAGGACAAGCATCCCTGGCCTGCGCCGCTCAAGGGCTGGGCGCCGCGCGGCTGGGACGACGGCTCCGGCTTCGATCGCAAGAACGGCCGGCCGATGCCCGACGACTACTTCACCGGCTCGAATCATCTCGCGCAGGATCTCGCCGATGTGCTGCTCAATGTGTGGCTTTCCACGCGCGATCCGCAGGTCGCGGAAGCCGCGGCGCACCTGCGCGATTACAAGGAGGAGTACTTCGGTCCGATCCAGGGCATTGATGTTGCGGCGGCCGTTTGTGCCGGGCAGGCGAATGCGTTCCTGAAGTATCGTTCGCCCGATGTTTCGCCACGTGCCTTCTCGCCCTGCTATTCGGGATTGTTTGAGAAAAGGGCGGCGGCGATTCCCGTTTACGACGATGGACTCGCGTGGATGTACCGACAGGGCACAGCAGGTGCGCTCATCTCAGGCGAGTTGCCGCACGGCTTTACCGCAAATGCCATCGCGCGCTCCTATGGTGCGGTCGCGAGCATGGAGGCATTTTTCGACGACCGGCCCTACCCGTATGGCGCGTGGTTTTTCGATCTCCAGCGCGCGCCCGCGTTCGTGGATGGCAAGGGGAAGCTGGCCGACTACAGTTCCACGGCGAAGAATTTCTACGGCTCGCGCGGCGCCGAGCTCGCGTGGATCGCCGCCGCCGTGCTGCCCGAGCTCAAGGCCCAGCCTGCGCTCTGGAATGGCATGCTCAAGACCAATCCCGGCGACGTGATCGTGCGCCTGGTGGATGAACCGCCGACGACCGACGGTGTGAAGGATCCGGTCTATGCGAAGTCCGGCTCGGTGGGGGACGAAAGCGCGCGTGTCTGGCTCATTAGCGATCCGCGCAATCTGCATGTCTTCATCGAGACGACGCGGCCGCAATTGACGGTGACCTTCCAGGAGGAAGGCGCTCCCCTGCACGCGTCGCGTGGGGCGGAGCCCGCCGACACCAACGCCGCGACACGCAGTTCCGACACTCGCGATATCACGCACCTCGCCGCGAAAAAGAAAACGCCGCACAAGAAAGATGACGATGAAGAGAAGCCGAAGAAAGATCCCGGCCCGCCGGAGCCTGTCTTCAGCCGAGGCGGCAAGCTCACGTTGACGAAGGAAGGGCAGTGCACGCTGGTGAATGAAAAAGGCGAAGCGCTGCTGAATGTCGCCGTGGTCAAACCCGATACTTCCAAGCAAGGTGTCGCCGATGCGTGGGTCGCCGAGGTGCGGATTCCCTATACCTTCGTGCCCGCGCAGAATGCATGGATCAATGGTGTGGACTTCGGCCGCTACCGGGTGGGGATCGACACCGCACCGCAGCAGACCGTGTGCATGATGAGCGAAGCGTCGCGTGTGCAAAAGCGGCTGGAAAATGCCGTGCTCGGCACGATCGATTTCTGGAACAAGGTGTGGAAGGAGAGGGGAATCATCCCCAGCGGCTGGCACACGCCCACCGTGCCGGCGGGCGGCTGGGAACTGAGCGACGCGGGTGGCTACGCGCACCTCATGCACACGATCTCCCTATGGATCATCTATCAGGATGGTCATCGTGAGTGGGAACTCATCCGTGAACAATTTCCCACCGCCCCCAAGCCCGCCCCGCCGCTCCCGCCGAGCGTGCTGAAGGCGCAAGGGCTGCAGTGAGCCCGACATCCCCCCAATGAAAAGGCAGAACATCCAACACCCAACACCGAACGCCCAACATCCAATGGGGCAAGCTCGCACGGTGCGGTCTCTTCCATTGGATGTTGGATGTTGTGTGTTGAGTGTTGGATGTTTTCTTCTCCTCACGTTGTTCCTCGGCTTTGCGCCGTCGCTCCACGCCGAGCAAAAGCCTGTCCCGCGGGTACAGGCCATCCCCGAGCCGCACGATGAAGTCTCCTTTCAGCGCGATGGCGTGGAGATCGCCCGCTATCGCGCCGGGCACGATGGGTTTCGCCCGTTCATCTATCCGATCATCGGCCCTTCCGGCCGTTCGCTGACCCGTATGGGGCATCCGCACGATCCGGTGACGCACAGTCATCACAATTCCGTATGGATGTCGCATCAGTTCGTGAATGGGGTGAACTTCTGGGAAGATCGGGCGGCGCACATCGTGCACCTGCGAACGGAGCGGCTGGACGATGGTCCGGAGGATGCCTCGATCGAGACGCTGAATGCATGGCAGGACAAAGACGCGAAGACGCTGATGACTGAACACCGCCGCATGGCCGTCCATGTCTTGAAGGACGGCGAGTGGCTGCTGTATGTCGACTCGCAGCTCGAGGCTCCGCCCAATGCGCCCGTTACGCTCGGTCAGACCGCCTTCGGCATGATGGCCGTGCGCATGGCCAAGACCATCGGAGTGAACGATGGCGGCGGGACGATTCGCAATTCCGAGGGCGGGGTGGACGAGGCTGGCTGTTTCCGCAAGCCGGCCCGGTGGGTGGATTATGCGGGGCCGATTACCCCTGAGGTCAGCGCGGGCATCACGCTCATGGATCACCCGGAAAATCCACACCATCCCGTGCCTTTCCATGTGCGCAACGATGGCTGGATGGGCGCGTCCCTGACCTTTCCCGGCGAACTCGTGATCGAGCCTGGCAAGCCTCTGCGCCTGCGCTATGCGCTTTATGTTCACGCTGGCATTCCTCCTCTGGAGAAGCTCCAGCAACAGTGGGACGACTTTTCCCACCGGCCCTTCGGGGAATTCGGCCGAAAATGACGGGTCGGGCGTTGACTTTATAATAGTTAGAAGGCAATTATTTATCGCTATGTATACCCCCGAGGAAAAAAAGTCCTTCATGGTCCGTCTGCAGGAACGGATGGCGGCCTCCCGCTTCCTGACATTCTCCGCCCTTCTCCACGCCATCCTGATCTTCCTCGGTGGCGGCGTCGTTCTCTATAAACAGGCTACCGATACGCCGGATTTTGCCGCCTCGGGTGGCGACCTCGTGGCCAGCGATACGCAGGTGCAGGCACCGCCAGAGCAACCGCCGGATTTGACCCAGCAGGAATTCACGCCGCAGACTCCACAGCTCACGGCACCCCAGCTTTCGGCGATCACGACCAATAACGTGAGCACGCCGCAGTTTCAGGTCGCCCAAGCACTGCCGGCCACGATGTCTGCGCCGACGAATGACGTGACCAAGGCTCTGGCCAGCGCCACCAAGGCGATGGGCAAGGGTGTGTCCGGCGGCATCCCCGGCACGATGGCTTCGCGTGTCGGTGGCACGGCGCGGAATATGGCCATGCAGATGAACGGCGGCAAAAAGGAGAGCGAAGAAGCCGTGCTCCGTGGCTTGCGTTGGCTGGTGAAGACCCAGAATCCCGATGGTTCGTGGGGCAAGGGTGGGGGCAACCCGACGATCGCGGCGATGACCGGCTTTTCGATTCTTTCTTTCCTCGGCCATGGCGAGACGCCGGTTTCCGCCGAGTTTGGTCCCACGGTGCAGAAGGCGCTCGATTGGGTGCTGAAGAATGGCCAGGCGAATGACGCCCGTCTCAGCATGGAGAAGACATTCAGTCAGCCCGGTGTCTATGCCCATGCCATCGTCGCGTATGCTCTGGGTGAGTACTACACGATGACCAAGGATGAGCGGGTAATCGAACTTTTGAAGAAGGCGGTCGGGTACGTGGTGGAAGGCCAGGGGCCGGACGGCGGCTGGATGTATGCCTACGACAAGACCGAAAGTGATACTTCAGTGAGCGGCTGGCAGATCCAGGCCCTCAAGGCGGCGCACCTCAGCGGCCTCGATATCGCCGGCGTGGACGGCGCACTCGATAAGGCGATGCTGAATCTTCAGCGCGTGCGCGGCAAGAATGGCGGTTTCGGCTACCGCAACGCGGCCTCGGAAAAATACAGTCTCACCGGCGTCGGCGTTCTGTGCACTTATTTCTGGAAGCAGGAAAAGGATAAGATGGTCCGTGAGGGTATCGAGTACATCATCGACCACACCACGAAGCCGCAGCTCAAGGATCAGTACTTCCCGGTCGAGTACAAGGGCGACAAAGCGGATCTCTATGCGTGGTACTACAACACGCAGGCCTGCCTGATGGTGGGTGGCGCGGCGTGGAATACGTGGAATCGTCTCTTCCAAGGGGAACTGGTGAAGAATCAGGCACCTGATGGAAGCTGGCCTCCCATGGCGGGAAAATCGGTGGGCGATTTCCAAAAATCGGTCGAAGGCAACGGGCCGTTTTACCGGACGAACTTCTGCATCCTGATGCTGGAGGTCTACTACCGGTACATGCCGACGACCAAGTAAGCTTTGTCGCCGCGGTGCGGCGAATGGGACGGTAACGCTCCCCCCACCGCTGCTTTCCCAAAGCTTGGGTGCTGAGGATCGCAAATCGAGAGCAGCTTCGATTTAGGTTGCCGCACGGATCTAGCGATAGCGCCGAAAAATCGGCTGTCATCCTGAGCGTAGCGGGGAAGCACGGGCG
>JBGGMZ010000487.1:0-6243 GCA_041287745.1 Chthoniobacter sp.
CGGCATGGGGCCGAAGAAATGAAACAACCACGGCACAGAAAGGGCGGCCAGGAGGATGAGCGCACCAGCCCCCTCTCGCTTCCGCCGGAAAAGCGCAAAGGCCGCCACCGCCGCCGCAACAAACCATGGAACCCAGAAAACAAAGGGCCAGCTGGAAAGCGCCAGCGACAGCGTGCCCAGCACCAGACAGGTCACTCCCGCGAGCGCGCCCTGTTCATCGAGATTGTAGCGCAGGCGCACCCAAGCCCACTTCAGGATGCAGATCCAGTCCGGCGCCACGGCGCCTTTCATTTCCTCCTCGGACGCGTCGAGAATCCGCCCCAAGGGCTGCCAGACGACCTGCCCTTCCACTTGCACGAAATCGCGCAATTCAAAGCGGCCATCGGCCACGCCCGCGCGCAAATCTCCTTCCGAAAAAGGCCCAAACATCTCCCCGTGCTTCAGTACGTGGTATTCTACGGGTTTCCCTTGGGCAATTCCGGCCATGACGCGCAAGGATGCCACGGCCTGGCAGTGTTTCAAATGGCAAATGGGCGATCCCGTAATCCGCTTCGGAAAAGTGCAGCGGGTCTGTTTTCCGACAACAAACGCAGCACATCGTGACGATTCGCTTGCGAGCCGTCCCGCTATTCGCTTTTGTGAATGACCATGAGCGACGCATTCAAGACCAAGCAGCAATTCGATCTCGGTTCAGGGAAACAGGGCAGCCTTTATTCGCTGCCCGCTCTGGAGAAGCAAGGCATCGGGCCTATCTCGCGACTGCCTATCTCCATCCGCATCGTCCTCGAGTCGGTGCTGCGCAATTGCGACGGCAAGAAAGTCTCCGAGCAGGACGTAAAGGCGCTCGCCAACTGGAACGCCAAGAGTCCCGCACAGGTTGAGATTCCCTTCGTCGTCGCCCGGGTGGTCCTGCAGGACTTCACCGGGGTGCCACTCCTCGTGGATCTCGCGGCGATGCGCTCCACCGTGTCACGCCTCGGCCGCGATCCGAAAATGATCGAACCCCTCGTGCCGGTGGATCTCGTGGTCGACCACTCCGTGCAGGTCGACTTCTTCGGCTCCGCGCAGGCGCTCCAGCTCAATCTCGATCTCGAATTTAAGCGCAACCGTGAGCGTTACCAGCTCCTCAAGTGGGGCCAGCAGGCCTTTAAGACTTTCGGCGTCGTGCCCCCGGGCATCGGCATCGTGCACCAGGTGAATCTCGAATACCTCGCCAAGGGCATGCTGGAGAAGGATGGCGTCTACTATCCCGATACGCTCGTCGGCACCGATTCCCACACCACCATGATCAATGGTCTCGGCGTGGTCGGCTGGGGCGTGGGCGGCATTGAGGCGGAAGCCGGCATGCTCGGCCAGCCCGTGTATTTCCTCACACCGGAAGTGGTCGGCGTCTACCTCACCGGTGCGGTCAAGGAAGGTGTCACCGCCACCGACCTCGTGCTGCACGTCACGCAGATGCTGCGCAAGGCGAAGGTCGTGGGCAAATTTGTCGAATTTTACGGCCCGGGCGCGAAGTCGCTGCCAGTGGTCGATCGCGGGACCATCGCCGACTTGGCGCCTGAATGCGGCGCGACGATGGGCTTCTTCGGCGTGGACGAAGAAACGACCCGCTATCTCACTGGCACCGGACGCAGTGCGGAACACGTGCAGGCATTCGAAAATTACTACAAGGCGCAAGGCCTGTGGGGCATTCCGGAAAAAGGTCAGATCGAATACTCGGTCGACCTCGAACTCGACATTTCCACCGTGGTGCCCGGCGTGGCCGGCCCGAAGCGCCCGCAAGATCGCATCGTGCTTCCCGAGCTCGGCAGCACCTTCCGCTCGCTCTTCACCAAGGGGGTGCCCGATGGCGGCTACGGCAAGAAGGAGGACGATCTCTCCATCCAGATCCCGGTGCACATCGATGGCTCCACCGAGAACGGCTCAACCGAGATGTTCTCCACGGATTCAAAGTCGGAAAGCAAACACCTTCAGGAAGGCACGCCGCGGAACGTCCTGGAGATGATTGGCAATCGTCCGACGCCGGATTCTGCCGCCGACCTGTCCCAGTCGCCCTACAAGCATGCCGACACGTCGATCACCAACGGCAGTGTGCTCATCGCCGCCATCACTTCGTGCACGAATACTTCGAACCCGAGCGTGATGCTCGGCGCCGGCCTGCTCGCGAAGAAGGCTGTGGAGAAGGGTCTCACCGTGAACCCGGCAGTGAAGACTTCGCTCGGGCCAGGATCGCGCGTCGTGACCGACTACCTCGACAAAACCGGCCTCAGCCAGTACCTGGATACGCTTGGTTTCCAGACCGTCGGCTACGGTTGCACGACCTGCATCGGCAACTCCGGCCCGCTCCATCCGGTCCTGGAAAAAGCGATCACCGACAATGATCTCGTCGCCGCCAGCGTGCTCTCGGGCAACCGCAACTTCGAGGCGCGCGTCCACAAGAATATCAAGGCGAACTTCCTCATGTCGCCGCCCCTGGTCGTCGCCTTCGCGCTCGCCGGCACGGTCAATATTGACCTGAGCAAGGATCCGCTCGGCAAGGGCAAGGACGGCGCACCCGTTTACCTCAAGGATATCTGGCCGACCCTCGCTGAAATCCACGAGGCCATGGCCAGCGCGCTCAAGCCGGAAGTCTTCCGCAAGCTCTACACCGACTTCGCCACGCAGAACCCGAAGTGGAACGAAGTCCCCTCCTCCGTCGGCGAGGTCTATTCGTGGGACGAGAAGTCGACCTACATCCAGGAGCCGCCATTCTTCGAGGGCTTTGGCATGGAGGCCGGTCACATCACAGAGATCAAGGGCGCACGTCCGCTCGGCATCTTCGGCGATTCCGTCACTACGGATCACATCAGCCCGGCCGGTGCGATCAAGAAGACCAGCCCCGCCGGCAAATTCCTGCAAGAGAATGGCGTCAACCAGGACGACTTCAACAGCTACGGCTCACGCCGTGGTAATGATCGCGTGATGACCCGCGGCACTTTCGCCAACGTGCGCATCAAGAACCTCATGGTGCCCGGCGTGGAAGGCGGAGTGACCAAGCATCAGCCCGATGGTGAACAGATGTCGATCTACGATGCCTCGATGAAATACCAGGCAGCCGGCACGCCGCTCATTATCTTCGCCGGCCAGGAATACGGCACCGGCAGTTCCCGTGACTGGGCGGCCAAAGGCACGCGCCTACTCGGCGTGAAAGTCGTCGTCGCGCAGAGTTTCGAGCGCATCCATCGCAGCAACCTCTGCGGCATGGGCCTCGTCCCGCTGCAATTCCCGGAAGGCGTCAATGCCGCTTCCCTCAAGCTCGACGGCACGGAGACCTTTGACGTGCTCGGCCTGAGTGACGACATCGTGCCGATGAGCGATGTGACGCTGGTCATCCACCGCGCCGATGGCACGACGGAGCAGCTCACCGTCAAGAGCCGCATCGATACCGCAATCGAGGTGGAATACGTCCGCCACGGCGGCATCCTGCCATTCGTCTTGCGGCAGTTGCTGGGCGCTTAAATCGCCCACCATTTTCCACCGCGGCACCGCTGTGATCAGTGGTGCCGCGTGATGGATATGCCGTGGATAATCACCGCGATGATCACGGCAAGCTCGAGACCGTTCAGAAAAGCGGCCGCCAGGCTGAGGGCTTTGTATTTGGTCCGGAATGCACTGATCAAGGCGCAGATCATCATAACAAGGTTCACCGCCAGCCCGATCATCGCCAGCAGGCCGATGGCCGTGTTTGTCTCGCTGGTGGTTTTGTGATTCACCGCGATCGCACCGGCTAAAATGAAGAAGGTCAACCAGCCGAACACACCCAGCAGCGCGTGGATCAGCGAGACCAGGCTCAGGACCGGCACCGGATCCGGCTGACTTTCGGCCGATGAATCGCCGTAAGATGACGTGCTTTCGTTCATCCGTACCGGTGGTTCAGAAAGGGGGTTGCTCGTTCCATTGCCATCGCTTGATAGCCGAGCGTCATCGCGATTGCGCCGCCGTTGATCAAGCAAATGCGTTTCGCCCATCCGCGTTCTGCTTGCCCCAACGCTTGTTTAACCCGTAACGTCTTCGCCAGATGCTTTCGTTCTTTCGGCCGCGTCTGCTCCAGACGCTGCGCGGCTATACTCGTGCAGACTTTTTTGCGGACGTCATTGCCGGCGTCACAGTGGGCATCATTGCGCTCGCGCTCTCCATGGCCCTCGGCATCGCGAGTGACCGGACGCCAGCGGTAGGGATCATCACCGCGATCATCGCCGGGTTTCTCAACGCCATCTTCAGCGGCTCCAAGGTGCAGATCGGCGGTCCCACCGCCGCTTTCATTCCGGTCGTCGTCGGCGTCGCACAGACTTACGGCGTGGATGGTCTCGTGGTCTGCACGTTGCTTGCCGGTGTCATCCTCATCCTGATGGGCATCTCGCGTCTTGGCGTGATGATCAAGTACATCCCCATGCCCGTCATCGCCGGGTTCACGGCCGGTATCGCCGTCTATATCTTCAGCACGCAAGTGCGCGACTTCCTCGGGCTGCGTATCACCGGGAAAATTCCCGCGGATTTCATCGGCAAAGTGCACGTGCTTGCGACGCACATCGACACCATCGACTGGACCAGCACCGCCGTGGCGATGGGCACGCTGCTGGTCATTAAATTCTGGCCGGCAAAGTGGGCCCGCCGGGTACCCGGCACCATCGTGGCGGTGATCCTCGGCACCATCGCGGTCGCCCTGCTGCAGCTGCCGGTGGCAACGATCGGATCGCGTTTCGGCATAGACGCCATCCCGCGCAGTCTCCCCATGCCGCACTGGCCTCAATTCGACTGGAGTCAGCTCGGCGACCTCGTCCGCCCGGCCTTCACCATCGCACTGCTCGCCTCGATCGAGTCTTTGCTCTGCGCAGTCGTCGCCGATGGCATGACGGAGGATAAACACGACTCGAATACCGAGCTCTGCGCCCAGGGAGCCGCCAATATCGGCAGCGCACTTTTCGGCGGACTGCCCGCCACGGGCGCTCTCGCCCGGACGGCGGCGAATATCCGCAGCGGCGCGCGTTCACCCGTCGCGGGCATCACGCACTCTCTCACCATCCTCACCGTGGTGCTGGTGGCCGCCCCACTCGCCCGCTACATCCCGTTGCCCGTGCTGAGCGCAGTGCTCGTGGTGGTCGCACTCAATATGGGCGAGTGGCATCACTTCGCGCGTCTGCGTCATTGGCCATTGAGCGACGTGGTCGTCTACCTTCTCACCTTCGTGCTTACCATCTTCACCGATATCACCATCGCGGTGGAAGTCGGCATGGTCCTCGCCTCGGTGCTTTTCATTCGCCGTATCGCGGAAACGACCAAGCTCACCAGCGTCGACGAACGCGACCTCGACTACGATCCCGAGCACTCCCTGCGCGGCAAGATAGTCCCAGCCGGTGTCGCCGCCTTCCAGATGCAGGGCGCCTTCATGTTCGGTGCTGCCGATCGCCTGGAATCCATTCTCGCCCGTCGCGAGCAGCGCCCGAGAGTCGTCGTGCTCGGCATGAAACGCGTGCTCGCCCTGGATGCCACCGGCTTGCATGCGCTCGAGGAGTTCCACCACGACATCGAGCGGCGCGGCAGCCATCTCGTCATCGCCGGTGTGCACACGCAGCCCTTCATGACCCTGAGCAAAGGCGGCTTCGTCAAGCAACTCGGTGAAGAGAATTTCTGCTCTGATATGGACTCTGCATTGGCTCGCGCCGCAAAACTCGCGGCGTAGATCATTTCAACTGACATCGTCCGCGTTTACGCCACCGGCTCTTTGCCTTCTCCGTCCAGCATCTCACGCACCCTGCGGATCAGAGCCATCTTGGTGAATGGCTTTTGCAAAACTTCCAGGCTGGTCTCCACGACACCTTGCTCCGTGATATCGCTCTCCGAATAGCCGGAGACAAACAGCACCTTCAATCCCGGGCGCACCGCGGTGATGTTTCGTGCCAGTTCCGGGCCGGGCATCTCGGGCATCACGACGTCGGTCACCAGCAGGTCGATTGCGCCTGCATGCTGGCTGGCAAGCCGTAGCGCTTCCTCGGGACTGCCGGCACAGAGCACGCTGTAGCCTGCATCGGTCAGCACCGCGCACATCAACTGCCGTACCACCTCCTCGTCCTCGACGACCAGCAGCGTTTCCGCGTTCGCCCCGGGCATGGGCGACAATATCTGCGGTGCCTCCGCTTCGATCGCCGCCGTTTCCAATGGGAAATAGAGGATGAACCGGCTGCCCTTTCCCATTTCGCTCTCCAC
>JBGGMZ010000488.1:0-7979 GCA_041287745.1 Chthoniobacter sp.
TGGGAAGTAGTGATCGGGCCGCTCGACCATGAGATGCACATCCAGCGGCACGGTAGCCACTTGGGCCACGAAGTCGACGAAGGCCGGGCCGAAGGAAATGTTGTCCACGAAATGGCCGTCCATGATGTCGAGGTGCAGCCAATCGGCACCGGCAGCTTCGGCGCGGCGCACTTCTTCATGCAGCTTCCCGAAATTGCAGGCCAGAATGGATGGAGCGACGACGATGGGGTGGGCGGACATGGTGTGGAGAGTGCCTAGCGGGAAGCGGGATGGGAGGCAAGAGGGGGTAGGATGGTTCTTAATCTTAATCTTGATCGTAATCTTAATCTCTCTCCGGCTGGTTTTTCGGAGATTAAGATTAGGATTACGATTAAGATTAAGAGATCCCGAAGAGCTGCCCTCCTACAAAAGCCACGTCGCCAGGCCGAAATAAAGCGAGAGCGTGAGTACATCGGTCGCAGCCAGCGTGATCGGGCCGGCGGCGATCTTGGGATCGAGTTTCAGAGCGTGCAATGCCGAGGGAACGACGAGACCGGAGACACAGGCGATGACTGTGCCGCCGAAGATCGTCGTGGCGATCACCGTCGCGGGCAATAGGGCGCCTCGCCACAACCACGCGATGAGAAAGACCACCAGGCCGCACCCGAGGCCGATGAGCACCGCCTCGGCGAGTTCCCGGCGCGCGTTCGTCCAGAACCAGTTCCACGTGGGCCGGAAGGCGCGCAGGGCCTGCAGAGTGAGAGTCATCGACTGAATGCTCACCGCCTCGGACAGCGCGAGCACGAGGGCGAGGAAAAAGGAAATGATGATGGCCCGCTCGAGCGTCGCTTCAAACATTCCGGCGAGAAACGCGCCCACAGTGCCGCTGCCGACCGTGGCGAGCAGCCACGGAAAGCGAATGCGGAAAGCCTTGAGCGCCGAGGCCCCGCGCATCTGCGTGATGTGGAAGCCGAGCGTCTCGAACATGTCGTTCACCTTTTCCGGTTCGGTGAGGTCCATCACCTCCTCGGTGAAAAGGGTGATGTCGATGACGCCGACGACTTTGCGCTGCGCATCCACCACCGGGATGGCGAAGAACTTGTAGAGCACGAAGAGCTCGCAGGCTTCCAGCAGCGTGGCGGTCTCCGGGATGGCCACCACGCGGCGCATCATCAACTCCTCGAGCTTCGACTCCGGCGGAGCACTGAGCAGACGGCGCGTGGGCAGTACGCCCACGAGGCGGCCATCCGCATCGGCGACGTAAAAGTAGACGATGCGCTCGCCGATGCCGTGCTGACGGATCTCGGCCAGCGCTTCGTCTACCGTCATCGCCGCCTGGAGGAGCGAGAACTCTTTGCGCGCATGCGCGGAGACGGGCTCGTTGAGATGGGCCTGCTCGCTCATGGCGCGGCGCTAGCGGCCTGGCATCTCCACGTGGGGTGGCGGCGGAGGCGCACTACGCCACTCCACGAACCACCACACCGCCACCGCGAGAGCCAGCGTCACCAGCGCGCTGAGGATCACTCGCAGGGGCGTGGGCTGGGAAGTCACGCGCCGCTTATTCGTCGACGAGCGTATCTATCTTTTCCGCCACCTCGAAATCGAGGTCGGTGAGGCCGCCTTCACTATGAGTGGAGAGGCGCAGCGTCACCTTGTTGTAGCGGATGTCGATCTCGGGATGGTGATCGTCTTCCTCGGCGATGTCGGACACGCCATTCACGAATTCGATGGCCTGCGAGAAGTCATCGAACTCGAAGAGTCGTTCGATGTGTTTTTTGTCGTGGTCCCAGTGGGGCAATTTTTTAAGCCACGATTTGATGTCTTGGGCTGTGAGAAGGTCGGCCATAAGTCTGTTGGTTGGGTTCGTGGGAGAGGTAACATCCGTCTTTGGCATTTCAAAAAGAAAATCTGCGTTTCTTTTTCATCCACTCGTGGAAAAAATAAGCGCCTTGCCAAATCCCCACTGCGGGAGTAGGAAAACCGCCCCTTCACTGACGAACCTTCAGACATCCAATTCTTATGGGTAAAATCTACAACAACATCATCGAGACCGTCGGCCGCACCCCCCTGGTGAAGCTGAACAGGATCCCTGCAAGCCTCGGCGTCGACCCGAGCACGACGATCGCGCTCAAGCTCGAATACTTCAACCCGCTCGGCAGCGTGAAAGATCGTATCGGCGCGGCCATGATCGAGGACGCGGAAAAGCGCGGCGTGCTCAACCAGGACACCGTCATCATCGAGCCGACCAGCGGCAACACCGGCATCGCGCTCGCCTTTGTGGCCGCGGCCAAGGGCTACAAGCTCATCCTCACCATGCCTGAAACCATGTCGCTCGAGCGCCGCACGCTGCTTGCCATGCTCGGCGCCAAGCTGGTGCTCACCCCGGGTGCCGAAGGGATGAAGGGCGCCATCGCCCGCGCGGAAGACCTGGCGAAGAACACGCCGAACTCCTGGATCCCCCAGCAGTTCAACAACCCGGCCAACCCGGAGATTCACAAGAAGACGACGGCGGAAGAGCTGTGGGAAGACACCGATGGCAAGATCGACTTCCTCGTGTCCGCCGTAGGCACTGGTGGCACCATCACGGGCGTCACGGAAGTGATCAAGCCGCGCAAGCCATCCTTCCAAGCGGTCGCAGTCGAGCCGAAGGATTCCCCGGTCATTTCGCAGACCCTCGCCGGCCAGCCGGTGAAGCCCGGTCCGCACAAGATCCAAGGGACTGGCGCCGGTTTCGTGCCGAACAACCTTCACCTGAAGGACAGCGCCGGCAACAGCCAGATCGTCGAGTGCATTCAGGTCACCAACGACGACGCATTTGCCATTGCCCGCCGTCTGGCCAAGGAAGAAGGCATCCTCGCTGGCATCAGCTCCGGCGCCAACGTCTGGGCGGCCATTCAGCTCGCCAAGCGTCCGGAAAACAAGGGCAAGCTGATCGTCACGATCGCTTGCTCAACGGGCGAACGCTATCTCTCCACCGCTCTCGCAGCGGAAGCAAAGGCTGAGGTAGGCGGGTAAAATTCGTCTCGGAGCAATTTTGCTTTTAAAAGACGCGCGTCGGTCATTCCGACGCGCGTTTTTTTTGTCTTTTTTTAAGATTGTTTCGCAGAATTGAGGAATGCGTAATTATACGCTTGTCTTGCTCTCCTCGATACTGGCAAATCGCGAGCACCTGGCGCCGACGCCATTTCTGGTCGGTTGCCTCCTTGCCGAGCCTTTATCGGCGCTTTGGAGGTGAAGTGCCTTTCATTCTTATTGTCAGGCACTTACATCATAAAACTACGACCGGGCACGGGCTTGGCGACCTCCTTTTGCCCCATCGTTTCTCCAGAATTTCACAATCCCCGACTGCCCCTCCGAAGCCGAGTGCCTGAAAGTTGGCATTACGCCTGCTTTACAGAAATTGTGAAAAACCTGATTCGGCTACTCGCTCTTGTCGCTATCGCCCCGCTCGCCGCCCATGCCGCTGAGCTCTCCGAACAAGTCCTCGCCGAAATCAACCTCGCTCGCACCGCGCCGCAGCAATACGCGCAAATCGTCGCCAGTCAAGCCGGTGCCTACCGCGGCGGCGAAGGCGACAAAGCCGTGGCCGAGGCCGTCCGCTTTCTCGAAAAATCCCGCCCGCTCCCGCCTCTTGCAGCCTCGTCCGGCATGTCCAGCAGCGCCCTCAGCCACGTGCTGGAAATGGGCCCCGTCGGCGGTCGCGGCCACCAGAGCTCGAATGGCAGCCAGCCGTGGGACCGCATGGCTCGCTTCGGCCGGTTCGTCGGCCAGGCCGGTGAAAATATCGACTACGGCAATCACGGCGCCCGCGCCATTGTCATTCGCCTCATCGTCGACGACGGCGTGCGCGGTCGCGGCCATCGCAAGAACATCTTCAATCCCGGCTACCGCGTGGCGGGTGCCGCCAGTGGCTTCCACGCCACCTACGGTTCCATGTGCGTGATCGATTTCGCGGGCGGCTTTGTGGAAGGCGAACCCGGCAAGGTGGCCACGCGCTCCATGCCCTTCAGCATGCTGTAAGAAGGAAGAGCCAGGTGACGAGAGCCAGGATCCAAGTGGCGCTTTCGTTGCAGGACGCTCGGCTCTGGTATCCGGGCTCCCGGCACTGCCTGTGGCGCTTTTCCCTTCCCAAGCGCCGCGCGCTTCGTGTTCTATCTGCGCGCGATGCCCAAGCCGACCGCTAGCAAGAAAACCGCAAAGAGCAACAAGCCCAAGTACAAGCGCATCGTCCTGAAATTGAGCGGCGAGGCGCTCAAGGCCCGGGGCAGCGCGGACAATATTTCGCCCGAAATTGTCCACCAGGTCTGCACCCAGATCAAGGAAGTGCACGAGATGGGTGTGCAGCTCGCCGTCGTCATCGGCGGGGGCAATATCTGGCGCGGTCTTTCCGCTCACCATCGCGGCATGGAGCGCGCCACCGCGGATTACATGGGCATGCTCGCCACCGTCATCAATGGCCTCGCCCTGCAGAGCGCCCTCGAGCAAATGGGCCTCACCACCCGCGTGCAGACCGCCATCCGCATGGAAAACGTGGCCGAGCCCTTCATTCGTCGCCGGGCCATCGATCAGCTCAATGAAGGGAAGATCGTCATCTTCGTCGCTGGCACCGGCAATCCCTTCTTCTCCACCGACACCACCGCCGCCCTGCGTGCCAATGAAGTCGGCGCCGAGGTCATCTTAAAAGCGACCAAGGTCGATGGCATTTACACCGCGGACCCGTTCAAAGATCCGAAGGCCACGAAATACGATCGCATCACTTATAGCGAGGCACTCGGCAAGCGGCTTTCGGTGATGGACTCGACCGCCTTCAGCCTTTGCATGGACAACAAAATGCCGATTATCGTTTTCGACATGATGAAGTCCGACAACATCAAGCGCGTCGTCCTCGGCCAGGCCGTGGGCACGCTCGTCACTTCCGAATAATTTTCTCCCGTTATGGATCCAGATGAAATTCTCCTCGAAACCGAAGCCACCATGGAAAAAGGCTTCGAATATATGCAGCACGAATTTGCCGCCGTCCGCACCGGCAAGGCTTCGCCAGCGCTCGTAGAAAACATCGACGTCGAGGCCTACGGCGCCCAGATGAAGCTGAAGCAGCTCGCCGTCATCACCACGCCCGAGCCTCGGCTGCTCGTGATCCAGCCCTTCGATGGCAGCACC
The DNA here is from genome assembly GCA_041287745.1 of Chthoniobacter sp. Taxonomy (GTDB): domain Bacteria; phylum Verrucomicrobiota; class Verrucomicrobiia; order Chthoniobacterales; family Chthoniobacteraceae; genus Chthoniobacter. The sequence continues at coordinate 5,140 of JBGGMZ010000488.1, forward strand.
ACGAAGGACATCGAGAAAGCGATCAAGGAATCGAAGCTCGGCATCAATCCCATCGTCGATGGCAAGATCATCCGCCTGCCCATTCCCGCTCTCTCCGAAGAGCGCCGCAAAGACCTGGTGAAAGGCATCAAGCAAATGGCCGAGGAAGCCCGCGTGCGCATCCGCTCCTCGCGTCGGGAGGGGATCGATACCCTGAAGAAGGCGCAGAAGGATGGCAAAATCACCGAGGACGACCTCACCAACTTCGAGAAGGAAATCCAGAAACTCACCGACGGCTTCACGAAGAAGATCGACGAAGCCATCCTCACCAAAGAAGCCGATATTCTCAAAGTTTGATGCCTGCCATGCGCTCGATTCTGCCCGTTCTTTTGCTCGCCGCCGGCCTCGTCACCGCGAATGCCGCGGCACCGGCAAAGCCCGCCGTCGTCCGCCCTGCCGCGGATTTTACTTTTCCCGGCATCAGCAAGTCGCAATCGCTCAGGGGCGTGCGCGGCCAGCCCGTGGTGCTCCTCATCGCGCCCTCCCCGAAGTATGGGGCTTTCAAGACGCAGGTGAAAAACATCCGTGAGATCTACCAGCAGTTTGCCAACAAGCAGGTCATCTTCGCGGCCGCGTTCACCGGCGAAACGGGTCCGGTGAAATCCGATGTTCCCTTTGTGGTCGTCAACAATGGTCCCGCCGTGGCCAGTGCCTATGGCGTGCAGGACAAATTCAACATCGCCATCATCGGCAAGGATGGGAACCTCGACTACCAGACGAAACAGGTGCTCACCTCCGCCCGCGTCCGCGACGTGATTCAGAACTCGTACGCCGTGCAGGCGAATACGGGGCGGTGAGGGGATTTTGGATTTTGGATTTCGGATTGCCGATGTGATGCAGATGTAGGGTGCGGGGTGTTAGTAATTTGCAACCTGCTATTTGCTATTTGGGTTCGGGCGTTTGTAATGTGGCACTGATCTTTAGGATCGCCGGTCATTGAAAACCCTCCACATCGCTGTCATTTCCGACACCCACGACCGCCTGCCGGCTCACATCTCCGCCGCGATCGCGGATGCCGATGAAATCTGGCACCTCGGCGATGTCTGCATGCCCTCGGTCCTCGACCCGCTCCGAATTCTCGGCCCCAAGCTGCGCATCGTTCGCGGCAATTGCGACAGCTACGCCGCCTGGCCGCTCACGCTTGATTTTGATCTCGCCGGGCATCGGTTTCACCTCGAGCACATCCCTTCCCGCACCGCTCCTGCCGGCGCCGACTATTTCCTCCACGGCCACACCCACGTCCCGCGCGACGAGACCATGGGCGGCGTCCGCTTCCTCAATCCCGGCTGCATCACCCGTCCCAACCGCGGAGCGCCCGCGAGTTATGCGTGGCTGCGACTGAGTGAGAACAAAACCGTGGAATGGGAACTGGTCCGCGTTTAGGTCGTCTCATGCGCTCGATAGTCGCTGGCAACGGCCGAATTTGAGCTTGTGGCGCCGGCTTTGTGGCCAATACTCGGGGCGAATTCTTCCCCATGAGAATAATTGCAATTTGGCTGGCGGTGCTGGTTCTGGTTCGGGCGCAAGGAGCCCCGGATAACGCATCCGCCGTGCCTGAACTCGACGCCTTGCGGAGTTCCTACCAAAAGAACATGGCCGCGATTGCCACGGCCCGGGAGACGCGCACGGAAGCAGCCCGCAAAAGCTACGCGGCGGAACTCGAGCGTCTCCAGCGTGAAATCACCACCTCTGGCGATCTCGATGGCGCTTTGCAAGTAAGGGCCGAACGCGAGCGGCTCACCGGCAACCACGAACCGACGGCCGCGGAACGCAAAGCGATGGCCCCGGCACTCGCCAATCTCCGGACTCGCTACGAAAAAGAGATCGAGCCGACCGTCACCTTGATCCGCAACGCCGAAGACCAGCAAAAGCGCGATTATCTGGCAGCGCTCGATCGCTTGCAGCGTCAGTTCACCACGCAAAACCAACTCCCCAAGGCCACTCTCGTACGCACGGAGCGAGAGAATATTGCCGGTCCCGCCGCGCCAAATGCGAATGCGGGACCTGCTGCGGCAACTCCGCCGCCTGGCCTCAGTCCCTCTGCTGTGGCCAGTGCGGGACAGTTGGATTCCGCTTTCGCCGCAAAGATCGCCGCCGCGGTTCACGACAAAAAATTTGCCCTCTCGGAGCTCTCGCGACCCAAGGGTGGGGCGGGCAACGACGTTCCCGATGAAGGAGCAGTGCTGGTCGGGTTTGAATTCTTCGAAACCAAGTCCAACGGCTATCCCGACATTCGCTCACTGCGCCCCATTTTTCTCACGACGGTCGGCGTCAAGCCGGGCATGGACCGCGGCAAGATGGAGAAGGTCACCAACAAAGTCATGGCGCGGCCCGGCTACGCGGTGGGCGGAATCAATGTTTACCACACCAACAATGATGGCCGCATTCAGGGGCTGCAGGTCATCTTCATGAAGATGGTCCCCTCCGAGGGGCGCCTCGATCATAGTTCGAGCAGTACCTATCGGAGCCTCTGGTTCGGAACGCTACCGCACAAGGACAAGCCCAAGGAGCTGGGCGGCGATGGCCGGCCGGTCGTCGGCGTCTACGGTTTTCACGGTGCCGACTGCGATTGCATCGGCATCGTTCAAGTGGCGAATTGAACGAGGCGGAAGGCGCCTGCGGCTAACACCGCGACCAGCTGGGAACGGGACATTTCCTGGCGCGAAACGAGAACCTCGACCAGCGCCGAGCCATCGTGCTGGTTTTGATCGCGGAGCCATCTGATGCTGGTAGCGCGGGCTTTCAAGCCCGGGACTCGTTTTGGTAGCGAGATCGTCGCGGAGCGACGTTTGCACCCTCTG
>JBGGMZ010000489.1:0-12253 GCA_041287745.1 Chthoniobacter sp.
TCGCGTTCGCAGCGATCCACATTTGTCTGCGCAGCACAATTGACGAGCACATCGAAATCCAGCGGCTCCAGCCGCTCGCGGATGGCGGACAGATCGCCGAGGTCGAGCAACTCGCGATTAAAGCCGAGCACTTGCTCGCCACGCGTCCGCCATTCGCGCAGCAGCGCCGCGCCGAGGCGCCCGCCGCTGCCGACAATGACGATGGTGCGCTGCATGTCTCAGAGCGCGATGCGCTCCGGCTCTTCCTCGTCCCGGTCCCACCACTCGCGATTGTGCACGTACCAGTCCACCGTCTCGCGCAGGGCCGCGGCGAAATGCTTGCGCGGTTTCCACTCCAGTTGCTGAAAGGCAAGATGATCCTCGTCGCTGATGCCGGGGCCGCTGTCGCTGGTCGCGCCATTCAACTGGATCAAATGGCGCGACTTTCCGAGGATCTCGAGAATGGCGTGCACGACTTCGAGGTCGCTGCTCTTCTCCTCGTTGACCAGTGGATAGATCGTGCCCGGCGCTCCGCTGAGCAGCGCGGCGAAAATGGCCGAGCAATGATCCTCCACATGCAGCCAGCCGCGCTTTTTCGAGCCATCGCCCGGCACGGCCACCGGTTCATCGCGCAGGGCATGAATGATGGAGGAAGGAATGAAATCCGTCGGCGTCTGGAAGGGACCGTAGCTGCCGACCGCACGCGTAACCACGACCTCCTGTTCCCAATCCCGATACGCCTCCAGCGCAAGGGCATCCGCGGCGGCCTGGTTCCCCTGCCCGTTCGTGGCGGAGGAAAAGACGCGGTCGCTGGAGACCTGCAGGAAACGCCGGACGCCATGCTGGCGTGCCCGCTCGAGTAGCACGGGCATGGCGGGAGTGCCGCTGGGTGAGCCGCCGGTGAAATTCACCACGGCGAAGTATTGGTGAGTGGAAAGGACGGCATCGATTTTATCGGTGTCGCCCACGTCGGCGCGAAGAAACTCGTAACGCTCGCCGAATTCCTCCGCCATACCATCGACGCCGGCGAGGTTGCTGGTGACCAGCGAGTCGACATTGGTGATCATCTCCGGCCCGTAATGCTGGAGGACGTATCGAATGAAATTGCTGCCTACAAAACCACAGCCGCCGGTAACAAGAAGTCGCATCGTTGGAGATTGATTAAGCTATCGAAGGAGATTTAGGGATCAGTTTTCGTGCCCCGCGCGGGCAGCGTTTTGCGGTACGCCCCCGATTCGCGCATCCGACACCGGGCGGACGTGCCGCAGTCGGCGGCGAATCTGCCATGTGTCCCGGAGCATGCGCAGACTGTCGGCGACGATCTCGACATGGCTCTCAGGGGAGTTGATCCATTCGACCGGCAGGTCCTCGACGACGTAGCCGAGCCGCGCAGCCAGAAGCAGCACCTCCACATCGAAGGCAAAGCCCTCGACCTGCTGGCGCGAAAAGATCTCCTGGCAGGCGGCCTGGCGGAAGGCCTTGAAGCCGCACTGGGTATCCCGCAGGTCGACCAGGACCAGGGCCTGAAGGACGCGGTTGAAGATTTTGCCCATGCCTTCGCGCAGGGGCGACTGCCGTCGGGTGATCCGGCTCATGGCGTGCTGACGATTGCCGATGAGCACGTCGACCTTCGGCGTCTGCTCGAAGTGCTGCAGGAAAACCGGCACCTCCGCGAGAGGCACGCTGAGATCGGCATCCATGTAAAAGACGATGTCTCCCCGCGCCCGCTGCATGCCGGAACGCACGGCGTGGCCTTTGCCCCGCTTGGGGCCGTTGTCGATCACTTGAAAATGAGCTTGTTGCGCCACCTGTTTCGCCGCTATTTCCAGCGTCCCGTCGGTGCTCTGCTCGACGACGACCAATACCTCATACGTGCGCGTGAAACCCCGGAAAAACTCCACCAGTGCCGTCAATGTCGGCGGCAACCGCCGCGCCTCATTGTAAGCAGGCACGACGATGGAGAGATATGGCGAATCCGGCATTGGGGAACAGGGAACATACCAGCATCCCCCCACCGCGGTCAAAGCGATGATGTCACGACGTCATTGGATTTCCGCTGGCATCCTGGTGCTCGCCTTTGTCCTGCGCCTGCTGTGGCTCGATATCAAACCCGCGCATTTCGACGAGGGCGTCAATGGCTGGTTCGTCGATCGCATGTCGCACCAGGGGTTCTACCACTACGACCCGACCAATTTTCACGGTCCGCTGCATTTCTACGTGCTCTTCGTTGCGCAGACGCTTTTCGGCCGGAGCCTGTGGGTGCTGCGCATGCCGATCGTGCTGCTGAGCACCGCGTGCGTGGGCTTGGTGCTGGGCTTCCGCCGCTACGTCGATGGGCGCGTCTGCCAGGTAGCGGCGCTGGCCATGGCCATCTCGCCCGGCATGGTCTTCTACGGGCGCTACGCGATCCACGAGACGTGGCTGCTTTTCTTTCTTTTGCTCATCGCGTGGGGGCTGCCGGGGTTGTGGCACTTCGGCGAACGACGCTACCTATGGGCCACGGCGCTCGGTGTCACGGGGATCATTCTTACGAAAGAGACTTACGTCATTCACCTCGTCTCCTTCCTCCTCGCGGCGGTGTGCCTGCTCGGCTACGAGTGGCTCTCGCCATCCGAGGAGTGGAAGTTTCAAAGGTGGAAATTCGGGCTGCGCGATGGGGGCATCGTCGCGGCGGTGTGCGTGGGGCTGCTCCTTTTCTTTTACACCGGCGGATTCCTGGATTGGTCGGCGTTGCCTGGCATGTGGGAGACTTTCGCCACTTGGGTGCACACCGGCACGGACAAGAAATCGGGCCACGAGAAGGAGTGGTACTACTGGCTGCAACTGCTCGGCCGTTACGAATGGCCCGGGGCCGTGGGCTTGGTGGGCGGGCTGTGGATGCTGTGGCCGCGCACGCCGCGCATCCTGCGCTACCTTGCCATCTACGGGCTGGGCGCTGCTATTGCCTACAGCATCGTGAGCTACAAGACGCCGTGGTGCATCATCTCGCTGGTGTGGCCTTTCTATTTCCTGTTTGGCTACGTCGTCGTGCGCGGTGCGGAACTGACCGATCGTTGGGTGGCTGGTACCCTGACGGCGCTTTTGCTGCTGGAATCCCTCGGCATCTGCTGGAAGCTAAACTACCGCGATTACACCGATGATGCGGAGCCCTACGTCTATGTCCAGACGACGACCGACGTAAACCGTCTGATCCTCCCGCTCCAGACCCTCGCGAAGAGCGATCCGCTGAACTATCAGCTCCGCGGCCACCTCATCCTCACCGAGCAATACCCCTTCACCTGGCTGCTCGGCGATTTCCCTCAGGTGGATTTTCCCGATGCCGATCAACTCCCCGAGCATCTCGATGCGGATTTCCTGCTCGTGGATGATGCCAACGTAGAGAAGGTCGAAGCCCTGCTGCACTTGGAATATTACAAGCTGCCCATGCGTATCCGCGGCAATTCGGACAGCTCGGCCACGCTCTATCTCTTCCCGCAAACTTTCGGGGGATTTGTCTCGAGCGACACGCCGAAATTCGAACCCGGCGAGAAGAAGGAAATCCCCGCGCCCGCCCCGGAGCCGGAGAACAAGGAAGCCAAATGAATTTCGTCGCCGCAATTCTCTACGCGGTCAGCACGTCGTCGCTCGTGGCGCTCTTGTTGGCCTTTGCCCGGGGTGGGCTGAATTCCGCCAGCGCCGCCGTGGCGCTCAGTTGCGGGCTGCTCGTCCTCTCGCTCACAGTCTGGCAGGGACGCAATACATCCGCCACGAAGCGCCCGCCCAGCCTGGCGGAATGGCTGGCCATCATCGCCTTTGCGCTCGTGTCGCTGCGCATCTTCCTATGGGTGGTGATAGTGAATGGCGACGAACTCCAGGTGCTGTCGCCAAACAATCTCGGCGATCTCTCCCTGCACCTCACTTACATCCGCTATCTCGGGAGCGGCGTGCCCTTCTGGCCGGACAATCCCATCTTCACCAGCGGCAAGCTCACCTACCCTATCGGCGTCGATCTCATTCACAGCCTCCTCGCACTGGTCGGGCTCGATGTCCTGCGCGGCTTCGTCTGGATCGGCCTCGTGGGCGCCGTGCTCACCGGCGCCGCGCTCTGGCGCTGGGGCCGCGGCTTTGCCCTCTTCGGCTTCCTGGCCAACGGCGGCCTCGCAGGCTTCCAGCTTTTCACCACGCTCAAGCTCGCCGATTTCCAGACCGAGCTCGCTTGGAAAAGTTTCGCCCTCGCGCTTTTCGCCACGCAGCGCGGGCTGCTCTTTGCCCTGCCCGCCGGGCTGCTGCTGCTGAGCAGCTGGCGCACTCGTTTCTTTGAGGGCAAGGAGGATGGCTGGCGTCTGCCTTTCTGGGGTGAGCTGCTGCTCTACGCTTCGCTGCCGCTGTTTCACTTTCACACGTTCCTGTTCCTCTCGGTGCTGCTCGGCGTGTGGTTCATCTATCATCCACTGGCTCGTCGGTCGCTCGCCGCGCTCGTGGCGGCAGCCTTTGTGCCGGCAACAGCGTTGGTCCTCCTGATCACGGGCGGCTTGAAGGGTGGGAGCCTTATCGGCTGGAAGACGGGATGGATGTGGGACGACTCCGGCTTCATCGGCTGGTGCCAAACTCATTTCGGCCACGCTTCAACGCTCATCGCCGCAGTCACCTTCTGGCCGGTCAATTTCGGCATCCTGCCGATCATCGTGCTGATGCTCACCCTCGTCCTCTGCCGCCGGGAGCCGTCAGCCTCTTCGAAGTCCTGGCCCATCCCCACCCTGGTTGTAGGCGCCGCTATTTTGCTCGTTGGGCTCTTCTATTGTGCGGCCAGCGTGATCTGGCGCGGCGCTCCGATCACGCTCGTGGCAGGCGGCAGCATTCCCATTCTCTGCTGCATTTTGATCATCACGCTGTGCGGTCTGAAATCCTCGTCGTCCACGAATTCCTTCGCTCGCCTTTGCGTTCTGCCCGCGCTGGCCATCTTCATCCTCTGCTGCTTTGTGAAATTTGCCCCGTGGGAATGGGACAACACGAAGCTCATGATCTGGTCGTATCTCGCGATCCTGCCCTTCCTCTGGAGTGAACTGCTCGTGCGCTGGCCCGACTGGGCGCGGCAAATCATCGTGTTCGTGCTCTTTTTCTCCGGCTTTGTCTCCACGCTCGGCGGCATCGATGCGAGCTTTACCGGCTTCACCATCGCACAGCGTTCTGAGCTCGATGGCGTCGCGCACGCCGTGCGCGCCATTCCTGTCACGGAACGTTTTGCCGGCGCACCGACTTACAATCATCCGCTACTCCTCGATGGCCGCAAAATGGTGCTCGGCTATCTCGGGCATGTGCACAGCCACGGCCTCGCGTGGGAGCAGCCGGCTGCAGATCTCGACGCCCTCATGGGAGGTGATGAAGACTGGCGCCAGCTGGCCGACAAACTCGGTGCACGCTACCTTTTCTGGGGACGTTTCGAAGACGAAAGATACAAGGACTCACCGCAACCGTGGCGCAAGACAGCGCTTACGGTGGCGTCCGGTGACTGGGGTGCGATCTACGACCTGCATTCGCCTGCTGCAGCCCTGCCGCCCATGCAGGAGTAGGCCCTCCTAAGCCTCGCTTAGCACCACCACACCCTCCGCCACTGAGACCTCGTCCACGCGGGCGGTCACTTCGAATTGCCACAGCGGCCCGACGGCGGCGATCTTGCGGGCGTGCAGCTTGATCGCATCGAGCGGGCGCACAGCGCGCAGGAATTTCATGCCTTTGATCGCCGTGAGGCGAAAGCTGCGTCCCGGCTGGCCGGCCGCGATCCCGGCTGTCTGCGCGAGCGCCTCGGCGAGAATCACGCCCGGCACCAACGGCTCGCCCGGAAAATGCCCGCGGAAGAATGGTTCTTCCGGCGGAAAACTCTTTTCGCAAAGCGCCGATTCCCCCGGCTGCACCTCCGTCACGGAGTCGATGAAGATGAACGGCTCTCGATGCGGCAGGCCGTAGGCGATGGGATCCTGTCCGCTCACCGCGCTCCTTCGCCCGACACGAAATACGCCAGGTGCCAGCTCCCACGGATTGTCCGCGCGCCGACGCGGTAACCCGCGTAGGTCGAGTCCGAGACCACCTCCGCAGGCGCGACCATGTACATGTCACTCTCTACAAATCGCTGCTGCAGGATGTGGGAAAGCTCGCCCCAGAGCTTGTGCTGGTCCCAATAAATGAAAGCCGTCTCTCCGGGAGGCGCTTCGTCCCAGCGATAGCCGAAATCGGGCGTCATCAGCGTGGAGAGCATCGCCGTGTCGTGCTTCGCCACCGCGATTCGCAAGCGGCCGAGGAACGATTGAAAGCTCTGGTCTTTGCTCTGGTCCTTCATCGGCTTCTTGTCCTCGTCGTCCTTCTTTTTGTAGGGGGAATTGTGAAGGGCTTCACAAGACGCGAACGAAAGCAGAGCCAGGGCACAAGCGATGAGGCGCAAATTCATGCGCCTCCAAATAGGGGGAGGCAGAAAAAAGGCCAGAGCTTTTTTCACCGGGAGGCAGACGGCACCCGCAGCTATTTCCCGCCACGATTTGTCGCCGCCGTGGCGTCATGCGAAAAAGCGGACGCCGGAATGTCCTGCGCGGGCTGTCCGGCACGGCTCCATCGCATTACGAGTTGCGGTTCGCCCACTTCGCGCCGCACGTAATAAAGGCGGAACGGATGACGCCCAGCCTGCAGGCGAACGGCGCCGCTCGCCTCGTGACCGGCTTGGTAGCCGAAATCCGCGTCAATCACGGTAGCGCCGCCGATGCGCAGCAGCGCGCCGGTATCGGTGGCCACGGAAAACCGGTATTCGCCATCCTCCGGCACCTCCACAAATCCGCTGAAAAGAATTGCGACATCGTTTTGTCGCGGCGCTATCGCGAGGTCCGGGCGTGGAAGCAAGCCTTGCACCGTGGGCTTCATGTCATCGAGACGAGGCACCCAAGGCGAAGTCAACTCGAGCGCGCTCCAGGCGACTCCCGGTTCCGTGCCTGCGGGCTTCACCGCCGGCTGTAGCTCACCGTCGTACGGTCGCTGCGCCTCGGCATCGGGCATGCGCAGGCTGCGCACGGTGTCCTGCATCTGTTGCTGCAGCGCGGCAAATTCACCTCCGGTATTGGCGAGGTCAGTACTCTCCTGCGGGTCTTTCACCACGTCGTAAATCTCGAAGGGCGCCGTGGGGCTGGTGATGCCATAGCGGACGCCGACGAAATCGCCGGCGCGAATCAACTGCATCTGGTCGCGCATCCGACCCCGATGCTGCGGGAGAAACTCGGCGTAATTCGGTGTCTTCCCGCGCATGAAATACTCCGAGTAGATCGGCGCGGTGCGCTTCGGCTCCTGCCCGCGCAGGGTTGGCACGAGCGATACGCCGTCAGCCCGTGCGGGCACTGGCACGCCGGCCAGTTCAGCGAAAGTCGCCAGCCAATCGTAGTGCGCGGATGGCTCATGGCTCACGCTCCCGGCAGGAATGAAACTGGGCCAGCGCGCCAGCGCTCCCACGTGAATGCCCCCTTCCCAGCAATCGCGTTTGATCCCATCGAAGGGCCCGAAGCTGCGGAAGAATTGCGGCGAGAACGGCTCGGTGAGGTAGGACTCGTTGCTCACACCATTGTCCGAGGTGAAGATGACGAGCGTGTGGTCGTCAATGCCCAGATCCTTGAGCAATTGCACGACATCGCCCACGCAATCGTCGATCCGCTGCACGGCCGTGGCGTAGCGGCGATCCACATCCGGCCACGGCTTTTCCGGCGTCGCAGCGTTGTGATCGTCGTCCCACGTGGCATCCGCGTATTGCGGGTAGCAATAGCTATCGGGCTTGCCCTCTGCGGCATTGATCATGTGGCCGGGAGTGCCCAGCCACTGCAGGCCGCCCTTCGCCCCGCCACCGGCGGGAAAGGCACACGGCGGATACTGGACCTTCGCGTGTGGTGTATCGAGGGCGAGGTAGCAAAAAAAAGGCTGATCGGGATGCGTGCCGTGTTGATCGGTGATCCACTTTTTCGCACGCGCGGTGAAAAGGTCGGCCGTGTAGCATCCGGCCAGATCGGCAGAAACTTCGCGGTCATTTTCCCACACCTGGCGTCCGTCCTCCTTGGGATAGTGGAAGTGGCCATCCTTGTGACGCACATAGCCGTAGTAGAAATCAAATCCGCGCTTCGTCGGGTAGGCAGGCCACTGCTCCGGCGTGGCGGTCGCCGAGGCTGGGCTTTTCTCTCCGGGCCCGCCTTGGAGGCCCCATTTGCCAATCGCCGCGGTCGCGTAGCCCGCACCCTTCAACACGGACGCGAGCGTGTGATTGTTTTCCAGCGCCTTGTCAAATTGATTGTCGCGCACATTCGCATGCCCCTGCGTGACCCCGAGCAGCAACGAGGAACGCGACGAGGCGCACACCGGCGTGGAGGCGTATTGATTCGGCAGTTGCAACCCTTGCGTCGCGAGCGAATCGAGATTTGGGGTGGAGTGCCATGGCAGCGATCGATCATTCGCGGCGCGGCGCGCGTTTTGGTAAAACACGCCGATATCGCCCCAGCCCAAATCATCTACGAGAATGAAGACGATATTGGGCCGCGGCGCTTTCTCCGCCGCAAAGGTGGAAAGCGACAGCAGCCCGCACAGGGCAGGCATGAGGACCCGAACAAATTTGAGCGAGGGGAATCGAAGCATGAGGCGTGGCCATGAAATGCCTTCGACCACACAAGAGTCGCGCTCTTTTTCGCGCGTGCCGTTTGATTCGCTCGAAAGAAACCTGCAGCCTCAAGTCGATGCCCCGCATCAATCCGAATGAAGATCGCGCCCGACCTCTCGTATGGAGGATTTAGGAAAAGTGCTCGGGGGGGGACTTGAACCCCCACGCCTTTCGGCATACGCACCTCAAACGTACGTGTCTGCCATTTCACCACCCGAGCTTTTCTGCGAGGGCGAAATGTCTAGCAGTCGATTCGGAGAGCGCAAGCGTTTCTTCCGAGAAAATGGATACTTTTTTTAGTACCCGTCACAAAGCTCCGAAAAACGGAGCACCTGCGAGGCTTGACAGGACCGCATGATGCGGAGCGACTTCCTCCTCATGCGTCTTCTTTCCCTCCTCGCTTTCTGCATTGTCGCTGCGACGGCATCCGCCGTGGATTTGACCGGGGCGATTCCGGCGAATTGCGGGCAGGTCGTGCTCGTCACCGCATCGGACTGGTCGGTCACAACTGGCTCGCTGCGGCGCTACGAACGCGCCGATGCACATGCGCGCTGGCAGCCAGTGGGCGCCCCGGTGGAGGTATTGCTGGGCAAGCATGGGCTGGCGTGGGGACTGGGATTGCACGGGCGCACAACCGATAGCTCGCCGCAAAAGGCAGAGGGCGATCTGCGCGCGCCGGCAGGTGTGTTTGTGCTGGGCACGGCCTTTGGGCGTGCGTCGCGGGAAGACATGCGCTGGTTACGATTCCCCTACCTGCAACTCACCGCGACGACGGAGGCGGTCGATGATCCGGCGTCGCGCTACTACAACCGCATTATCGACCGCGCACAGGTCGCTCAGGTCGATTGGAAATCTTCTGAGCGAATGGCAGACATTCCCGTTTATGAGTTGGGCATCGAGGTCGCGCATAATCCGGAGCACGTTGCGCGAGCGGGCTCGGCCATTTTCATCCACCTGTGGCCGAATGGGAAAAGCGGAACGGCGGGCTGCACGGCACTGCATCGCGCGGATCTGCTGGAACTGCTGCACTGGATCGATGCAGCCAGGCACCCTGTGCTCGTACAATTGCCGCAGAAGGTGGCACGCGATGGGTTGAATGGGTTTTAGGCGTCATTCCCCAGCGAAAACCGGAAGCCTAAAATAAACGCAGAGGACGCAGAGAACGCGGAGAGCCGCAGAGGAAAAGTGTGTGTCCGCGAGGAACTCTTTGACCACGGATTACACAGATTTCACGGATAGAAGAATCCGCAGCGCTGTCTTCTATCAATCCGTGTCATCCGTGAAATCCGTGGTTCACTTCCCTTTGACTCAACTATAGCGAGCGTGGCTCAATGCGCTTCCAAAAAATCTTCGTTCCGGTCAATCCGCCATGCGGCTTGAGCGCGTAGTCGGGAATCTCGCCGGCCAGCGTGAATCCCATTCTCTCGTAGAAACCCGAGGCGCCTTCGTCGCTGGCGGTATCGAGGACAAGCATGGTGCGCCCATGCTCCACGGCCAGCGTCTCGGCGGCTTGGAGCAATGCGGACGCCATGCCGCCGCCGCGATGGCGCGGACGGGTCATCATCTTGGCAATCTCCGCGCGGTGCGGTTGGTTCGGCGGAAGCGAAAGTTGCAGCGTGACTGTGCTCACGAGCAGATCGCCTTTCCATGCGCCGAGGATGATTCGCTCTCCTCGCTCTGCCGCACTCAGGGAGTCTTGCCAGAATGCCTCTGCGGTAGCCTGGTCGAGCGGGTGCATGAAGCTGACCGATCCTCCCGCGGCCACCACCTCGACCAATATCTCACCGAGCATCCGCCGAATCGCGGGCGAATGACTCAATGGCGTAATCTCGAATCCGGTCATGACATCGATGCTTAACAATACGGCAATCGCCCCTTTTACTCCTCGATCTTGATATTTACGGAAACGAGCCAGTCCGCTTTCGGCGGCAGGGCCAGCTTCACTCCATTCAACTTGTTGGCCACGCATGCGGACACCGACTGATCCGACGCCCAGAGGATGCGGGTTACGGTGCCATCCGCGCCGACGACAAAAACCACATTGACCAGGTAGGGCGGCTTCGTGTCCTTCGTGCACTCCCGCAGAGCGGCCTGCATCGGCTTGGCGAGAGCTTCCGAAAAATGCTTCTCGTAGACCTTGCCCTCCTCAGTCTCCCCCATTTGCCGCGCACGCGCACGGACCGCGTCAAAGTTTTCCGGCGGCGGTTCAGCGGCGAACACGAGCGACGCTGACAGCGAGATCATCAACGAGAGCAGGAAGGCTGTTTTCATGTGAGGAGGGTTTGGCCGAGTGTCAGGCTGGCGATGGCATCGACGGTGTCGCCGTCTCTGCCGGGCCGTCGATGTTTCTCGCGCGATACTCGCGCACGAGGTGAGGAGTCGTCACGCCGGGAAAGTAATCGTTTGGCATTTGTTCGATGCGGGGAAGCGGGGTCGTATTGAGCAGACCGCACGGCCCGTCGAAGAGATTAGATAACCAGTAACGATAGACATCTGCAAGGTTCCCTGATTTGGCGACGTAATCGATATATGGCGCGGTCCAGAATTTCGGCGATTGGCCGACAGAATGAAAAGCAATCTGCCGCTGTCCATTGTTCCAGAATGCACCGTCCTTCAGCTCGATTTTGTCGCGGCCGTGGATCCAGTGCTGCGACACCAGATTGTTATCGAGCACGATGGGGGTGACGCCCTTGAAATAAAAAATCGCATTGAGAATCCCCTGGTCGCTGTAGCCGGCGTATAGTTTGCGCTGGCGTTCCTTCGGCCCGAAATGCGCTTCGTCCACGCCGGTGCTCCAGAGCTTGAGAATCGCACTCGTCTCCGGCACCGGCAGGAAGAAAACACTGGTCGAGACATACGGTGTCATCGTGGCGCGCCGATCTTCCGGCGTGGTCTGGCACAGCTCGTAGTAGGGCAAGTATTTTGAGTGATCGTACTTCTCCCCGTTGCCGTCCCTGCCTCCGGCGGGCAAACCTTGGGTGACAACTTGCTCAACGATCTGATCCAGCGGTGCGCAGAGGACTGCATCGGAATCGACCTGCACGATGCAACGGCTCCCCTGCTGCTCGGCGAGGAAGGCCGCGCTGTGCGCTTTCATCTGCCATGCTTCCTTGATCGTGCCGATCGGCACCTCCTTCGCCGGCACCAAGCGCACATTAGGCAACGCACGCAGATGGTCGATTTGCGCCTGCGTGAGCGGGTGCCGCCACTCGGAGAAGACCCAGATGGGTTCGTCGCGATAAAAGCGGCGGATCGAGGAGAGTGTGGCGACCGTGCCCGCGTAGTACCGATTATTCGTGACTGTGTAAAAAGTGACGGAGGGTGTCAGATATGGCGGGTTGTGCCGCGCCCCCTGCGCGGTGTCAACGCGGTTTCATCGATTTGCGTGGCACTTCCGCAAGTGTGCTGTATGCAGTCCCGGCGTCATGCGTCCTCCTGAGAGTTATGTGCGGTCGAATCCGTATGTGAATAGTGCGGCCGAGAATTACCGAAAACATTTCCGCGATCTTGCGGGGAAATCGGTCATCACCGAGAGCGACCTGCGGCTATTCCTGGCGAAGACGAATGAGCGGCCGGACATTCTGCTGCTCTGGGGCTTCGTGACTGAGCGTAGCGCGCTGCTCG
>JBGGMZ010000490.1:0-3252 GCA_041287745.1 Chthoniobacter sp.
TCATACGGCTTGACTCGCAACCGGCTGGCCAGTTCGAGGATGATGACGGGATCTGGGATCACAATGGGGCTGGATGGCGAAAGGTGAGGGGCATCCCGCAGGTGCAATGCGTCGATCAAATCCTTGCAGCCATCCGGAAGCAGAAAGCGCGGTTTCTCCGGCTCTGGAGGATCGTCTGCGGGCTCGGTGGGGGACTGGTCCATCTGCTGCGAAGTTCGTCAGGAAACGCGTGGAGTCGAGGGCGAAAAATGGCTGCAAACGTGGCGGCCTTGTAAACAAAGCTAGAGAATCGCGCCTTCGCGCATACACAGGTTGCAGCGCAGGGGGCGAATCTGCCACGTTGACCACTTATCCCGTGAATCGCGAATATCACAAATGGCACAGCCCGGCGCTTGGGCGCGAGATGGAGTTGCTCGTCTTCGGCACGGGAGGGCCGCGGCTGCTTGTCTTTCCCTCGCGCAAGGCGCGGTTTTACGAGTACGAGGATCACGGCATGACTCACTCGCTGCGTCATCATGTGGACGCGGGAAAGGTACAGATCATCTGCGTGGATGGAGTGGATGACGAAAGCCTCTATTGTTTCGAAAAGACGCCGGAGGAGCGCATCGAGCGGCACTTGCAGTACGAGCGCCACATCATCGAGGAGGTGCTGCCGCTCTCCGCGAAGCTCAACCCGCGCACGCCGCTCATCGCGCATGGCTGCAGCTTGGGCGCCTACCACGCAGTGACGATTACGCTCCGGCATCCACAGCATTTCGAGCGGGTGCTGGCCTTCAGCGGGCGCTTCGATCTCACCCTGCACACTGCGCACTATCACTCGCTTTTCCATGGCTTCTACAGCGATGCGCTGCGGGCGATCGTGCCGAGCCACTTTGTGCCGGCGCTCGAGGATCGCAAGCAGCTCAAAGCCATCCGTCGCCTGCACTTCACCTTCGCGGTGGGCGATGAGGATCCTTTTTACGAGAACAACGTCGAGCTTTGCCGCGCCATGGCGGAAAAGAAGATCGACCATCAACTACACTCCTGGTGCGGCAGCGCCCATCGCTTCCGCTACTGGCGACAAATGATCCGTATCTATCTGTAAACGGGCTGTGATTATTCCGGCCACGCCGTAGTTGGCGATTTCCTCTAGTATCGCCTTAACCCCGCTTCGGACGAAAATTCCGCTTTGCGTTTCGGTGCCCTCTCAAGACAGACTGGGCGCGTGATATTTACCGATACCCCGACGGGGTCCACGCAAAGCCGATTGGACGTGGTCATCCGCCGGGCGCAGCAAAACCTGCTGCGTTTGCAACATGCCGACGGCTACTGGTGCGGCGAACTCTTCGTCGATAGCACCCTCTGCTCGGATTACGTCCTTTTCATGCATTGGGCTGATGAAATCGACCCGGTGATCGAGGACAAATGCGTGGCGCACATCCGCCGGCGCCAGCTCGAGGATGGCGGCTGGAATATCTACGAGGGTGGCCCAAGCGACGTGAACGCCACTGTAAAGGCTTACTTTGCCCTGAAGCTGGCCGGCCACCCTCCTACACAGCCTTGGATGCAAGAGGCTCGTGCCTGCATCCTGCGTCTCGGCGGCATCCCGAAGATGAACACCTACGCGAAGCTCTACCTCGCGCTTCTCGGGCAGTTTCCCTGGCAGTTTCTGCCCACGGTGCCGGTGGAGATCATGCTCATGCCGCGCTGGTTTTTCTTCGACATCTACGAGGTATCCTCGTGGAGCCGCGCCATGCTCATGCCGCTGGCGATCCTGAATCACTACAAGCCGACGAAGCATCTGCCGGCGGATAAGCAATTGCACGAGCTGTATCCCATCGGTTCGGAGGAAAGCGACCTCGGCCTCGGCTGGCAAAAGCCGCGGCTTTCGTGGCCGAATTTCTTCCTCATCTGCGATCGGATGATCAAGGTGCTGCACAGCCTGCCGTGGAAGCCGTGGAAGCGCACCGCCCTGGCGCGCGCCGAGGCGTGGATGACCGAACGCATGGGCGAGGGGAGCGATGGTCTTGCGGCTATTTTCCCGGCGATGTTGAACTCCATGATCGCGTTGCGCACGTTGCGCTATTCGCGCGAGCATCCGCTCTACGTGAAGGCGAAGAATGATTTCGCGGGACTGTTTGTCGACGATCCGCAGGATTTCCGCATCCAGCCGTGCCTCTCGCCGGTATGGGATACGGCGATCAGTCTCGTAGCCATGCTCGAGAGCGGCATGGATCCGCAGGAGCCGAAAATCGCGAAGGCCGTCGCGTGGCTGGGGTCCAAGGAAGTGCGCAAGAAGGGCGACTGGTGCGAGAAAGATCCGGGCGTCGAGCCGAGTGGTTGGGCCTTCGAGTTCAACAACGACTACTATCCCGATACGGACGACACGATGATGGTGCTGAACGCACTGGCACGCGCCGGTACGCGTGACAAATCGGCCCCGCCGGAGGTGCAGGAGCGCTTTGACCGCGCGTTGAAGTGGCTGCTGAGCTTCCAGTGCAAGGATGGCGGCTGGGCGGCCTTCGACAAGGATGTGACCCAAGGCTGGCTGGAGGATGTGCCCTTTGCCGACCACAACGCGATTCTGGATCCGACGTGCAGCGACCTTACCGGTCGCGTGCTGGAGTTGCTCGGTTACATCGATTTCGACCGTGAGAGCACCGTCGTGCAACGCGCTCTGAAATTCGTGCGCGATACCCAGGAGGACGACGGCTCGTGGTACGGGCGCTGGGGCGTCAATTACATCTACGGCACATGGCAGGTGCTGCGCGGTCTGCGCGCCATCGGTGAAGACATGCGCCAGCAGTGGATCGTGCGCGCGAGCGACTGGCTGGAGAGCTGCCAGAATGAAGACGGCGGCTGGGGCGAAACGTGCGCGAGCTACGACGATCCGACGCTGAAAGGCAAGGGCCCGAGCACCGCATCGCAAACGGCGTGGGCGCTCATGGGCCTCATCGCTGCTGCCGATCCCACGGAGCCTGCTGCGCTCGATCGCAAATCAATCCGCCTCGGCGTCGAGTATCTGCTCTCCACCCAGGCCGGGGATGGCAGCTGGATCGAGCCTGAAGTCACCGGCACCGGCTTCCGTCGCGTCTTCTATCTGCGCTACGACATGTATCGGAACAACTTCCCGCTCATGGCGCTGGCGACGTATCGCAAGATGCGGATGGGGAATACGCCGGCGTCGCAGGGCTAGGGGGCGCTCTCATTTGCAGTGGCATCCTTAGCCGGAACGATGCAATAGGCGAGCGGGCATCCCATGCCTGTAGCGGC
>JBGGMZ010000491.1:0-7822 GCA_041287745.1 Chthoniobacter sp.
CTGAGAAAATCGCTCATCTGCAGCACGCGCTCGGAGCCACCGTTCATCAGGTAAGCCATGCCCGGATGGTCGCGCTGCAAATTGACCGCCAAGCGTTCCAGCCATTCGGCGGCATTCGGCGGCTCGAAATTGCGCGCGTGGCGGAGCTGGCCGGTCTGCTTGTTGACCTCGTCGAAGCTCATCATCACCTCCGGGATGAGACTGGCGACGACGGAGAAGAGCCGTTGCGGGAAGTGCTCGATGAGCAGCGGCTCGTAGAGATGCTCCAGCGATTCGGAGAACTTCGAAAGGCTGATGCTTCCGGCGTGCTTCATAAACGCGATGGGGATTCCAAAATGAGTCGGGGAAAATGTCGGCGACCGGGTGGCCGGTGGCAAGCCGATGGCGTGGATATTTTACCACGAAGACGCGAAGACACGAAGGTGGGAAAACTTAGCCACGGATGGACACGGGTAAGCACGGATGGATTAGGAACTCTATCCCTTCTTCTGATCCGTGTTTCATCTGTGTCCATCCGTGGCCAAAAGTTCGGGCCGTGTGATTGGATCTGGCTTACGCGAGTGGAGATGGTTTCGCGGTGAACGAGGCGGAGAAAACTGACGGAGATATTTACCACGAAGACACGAAGGGGCAGAGGGCTGGGCTCACTGCCGAAGATCCTTCCCTCTTCGTGTCTTCGTGGTGAAATACCACGCCTCGAAAGAGGGAACGGTTTAAGGAAGCGGCACCAGCTTCGCCTGCAGCGAATCGTAGCCGACCTGGCGGCGGTATTCGGCTTCGGCTTCGAAGTGAGGTTCGGCCTTTTGGATTTCGATGCGCTGGACTTGTTCGCACAGGGCCTTGAAGAGGCTGCGCAGGACTAGCCGCGCTTGCGGGGCGCCGAGGCAGAGGTGGAGGCCGAAGCCGAAGGCCATATGGGCATTGGGCTTGCGGTCGAGGTGCACTTCGTGGGGATTTGGGAAGACGGTCTCGTCGTAATTTGCGGAGGACCAGCAGAGGGAGACTTTGCCCTGCGGCTGGACGGGGACGCCCATGACGTCGGTCTCGGCGGGGCTGACGCGGCCGATATGGGTGAGGGGCGAGATATGGCGGAAGAGTTCTTCGCAGGCGTTGACGATGCGCTTGGGATCGGCGCGCAGATACTCGAGCGCTTGAGCGTTACCGCCGAGGTAGCCGAGGGCGCCGGTGATGGAATTGATGACGGTGTCGCGTCCGCCGGCGAAGGCGAGGTTGGCGATGCCGAGGGCTTCCACACGGGTCATGGGGCGGCCCTGGAAAGTGGCCCGATTCAGGTAGCTGAAGAAGTCATCGCCGGGGGCGGCGAGGGCGCGTTCGAAGAGGCTATTGAGGTAAGCTTCGAATTGCCGGCCGCGCTCGACTTTGCCGGCGGCGTCGACGTCGCGATAGACGTGGGTGCCCCAGGAGATCCAGACGTCGGCTTCGGCCTCGGGCACATTGAGCATGTGGGTGAGGGCCTTGGATTGGTAGACGACGGCGAAGTCGCGGACGAGCTCGAGGGAAGGCTGGCGCGCGGCGTCGGCGACGAGGCGTCGGGCGAGGGCTTCGACCTGGGCGATGACTTCGGGGAGCTTGGGCCGATTGAAGAAGGGCTCGACGAGCTTGCGCGATTCGGTGTGGTCGGGCGGGTCGACTTCGAGGGGGTACTGCCGCATGGAGCGGACGTCTTCCTCGGTGGGGAAGGAGAGGCGACGCGGGGCGTCGGAGCTGAAGTGGGTCCAGTCCTTGGCGGTGCGCTTGACGTCGGCGTGGCGCAGGATCATGGGCACGCGCTCGCCCTCGAAGTCGCAAGGGAGGACGCCGGTGTCTTTGCGCTTTTGTTCGAAGGGATCAAAGGGGCAGGGCATGGGGAAAGGCGAAGGGCGAAGGGAGCGTGACGCGGCGCGAGTGGAACGGCGGGCGGGATGATTCCTGAATGCGGTGGCGAGGGTCAACGGTTTGCGGACACGTGATCGCGTAAGGTGGGGAGTGCCCGGATTTGGCCTCTGCTTGCCGCGCGGCTTGACACCCACCGGCCCCGCCAATTCAATACTCGATCATGCATTCCACGGTTCGATTTGGGCGCTGGCGTTCGCTGGAAGCAGTGGCGCTCCTGCTGCTGATTTTCGGCGCCGGTGGGTGGTTGCGGGCGCAGGACGCGAAGGAGTCGCAAAATCGTCCGGAGGGAACGGTCATCGAATCTCGCGACTTTTCGGTGACCGGGAGCGGCTTCGTGATCGCAAAACTGGAGGATGGAGCCAAGGCCTTTAGCAATCGGGGTTACGTGTGGCAGTCTGTGCCGGTCAGCCTCCGCGGACGCCGCTACACGCAATCGGCCGGAGGCGACCTCCCGCACCTGGTCGTCCATGCAAAGCAGAGCTTTGTCCTCGACGTGATGACGGCCACCGAGCAGCGCGGGTTGGATTTGGCGTCTTGGAACCAGCCGGGCACGTCGTTTATCTATACCGATGGCAAGGGCAAGACCGGCAAAGGCACGCGCGTGGTGCTGCTGCATAAGACCCTGCAGAAGGGCCAGGATCTGGTGCTTCCCCAAGGCAACTGGACGGGCGTGCTGGTGATCTTTCCTGATTAACGGCGGCGGAATAGGGAGCGACGTCAGGGACGAAAGAGCAAGGCGCGCGTTTTCGCTCTGCTGTCTCTACGGGAATTGTCGCGTTCGGGAATGCTCATCTCAGCGCTGAAGTGCTGGGCTATTTTCGGTCGCCCCTGCGGAGCTAAATCGGATGGAAAAACCGCAAGCCGGCCAGACAATAGAAATTGAGTCTATTGTCAATACATTGAAAGCCCCTGCGGGAAGCGATGCCCTCTCGGTCTTCATTGCGCAAAAAAACACAATAAAAGCGAAATAACCCGAACTACCTTCTGGTGGCTATTTGCCTCTCTACTTCCCGAATTCCTGCCCGCGCGCTGCGATCAATTTCGTGACGAAGCTGGTGTTGTACTGGCCGCGGACGAAGTCGGGGTCGTGCATGATCGCCTGCTGGAAGGGGATCGTGGTCTTGATGCCGGTGATGAGGTACTCGTCGAGGGCGCGGCGCATGCGCTGGATGGCGTGCTCGCGAGTGGTACCCATGCCGATGACCTTGGCGATCATGGAGTCGTAGTGCGGGGGCACGGTGTAGCCGGCGTAGGCGTGCGAATCGATGCGGATGCCGCGGCCGCCCGGGGCGTAGTAGAGGTCGATCTTGCCGGGGCAGGGCTGGAAGTTATTGAAGGGATCCTCAGCGTTGATGCGGCACTCGATGGCGTGATAGCGCCGCTCGGCATTGTGCATCCAGTGGGAGAGGCGCTCGCCGGCGGCGATCTTGATCTGCTCCTTCACAAGATCCACGCCGTACGCTTCCTCGGTGATGCAGTGCTCCACCTGGATGCGCGTGTTCATCTCCATGAAGTAGTAGTTGCCGTTATCATCCATGAGGCACTCGATGGTGCCGGCGCCGACGTAGCCTACTTCCTTGGCCAGACGCACGCAGTCGTCGCCCATCTTCTTGCGGATCTCGTCCGTCATGATCGGCGAGGGGGTCTCCTCAATGATCTTCTGGTTACGCCGTTGCATGGAGCAGTCGCGCTCGCCGAGGTGCACTACGTCGCCGTGCGAATCGGCCATGATCTGGAACTCGATGTGGTGCGGGTTCTCGATGAGCTTCTCGATGTAGACGCCGGAGTTGCCGAAGGCCTTCTCCGCCTCGTTGCGCGCGGCGTGGTAGCCCTGCACGAGTGAGCCGTCATTGTGTGCCGGGCGCATGCCGCGGCCACCGCCACCGGCGGTCGCCTTGATCATGACCGGGTAGCCGATCTGGCGAGCGATGCGGAGCGCATCCTTCTCGGTCTCGACGATGCCCTCGGAGCCGGGCGTGACGGGCATGCCGGCTTTCTTGGCCGTAGCGCGGGCGGTATTCTTGTCGCCCATCGCACGGATCGCCGCAGCGGGCGGCCCGATGAACTTGATGTTGCAGCTCGTGCAGACGTCGGCGAAGTGTGCGTTTTCGCTCAGGAAACCGTAACCCGGATGGATGGCATCCACGTCGCCGATCTCGGCAGCGCTGATGATGCGATCGATCTTGAGATAGGATTGCGAGCTGGGCGGTGCGCCGATGCAGATGGCTTCGTCGGCGAGCTGGACATGCAGCGAATCGACGTCGGCCTCGGAATAGACGGCAAGCGTCTTGACGCCGAGTTCTTTGCAGGCGCGGATGACCCGCAGTGCGATTTCGCCGCGGTTGGCGATGAGGACTTTGTTGAACATGGGCGCTTAACGCACCTTGAAGAGCACCTGTCCGTACTGCACAGGCTTGCCATTCTCGGCCACGACCTCGGCGATCACGCCGCGGCACTCGGCCTTGATTTCGTTCATCACTTTCATGGCTTCCATGATGCAGACGACGGTGTCTTCGGTCACTTCCTGGCCGACCGCCACGAAGGACGGTGCCTCTGGTGATGGCGAGGAGTAGAACGTCCCGACCATGGGAGAGGTGATTTCGCGCAAGTTACTGGGTTCCTTCGACTCGGCAGGGGTATCTGGAGTCGAAACGGTGCCCCCCGCCGCAGGTGCCGTAGCTGAATAAGCTATGGGAGCTGCAGTGGTGGTGATGACAGGCTGGAAGTCGGTTCCCTTCTTCAGGGTAATTTTGAAGCCTTCCTTCTCCATCTTAAAGACGGAGAGGTCGTTTTTCCTCATCAGGGCGATGAGTTCTTTGATTTCTTTTAAGTCCAAGGTCTTGAGGTGGCTCCGGTTAGAGAGAGGTGGATGCTAAGCGGCGGTTTCCGGCTCCGTCAACCCCCTTTGGCCAGAGTGTTTTTACGAAAGGGCTGCTTTGAGGACCTCGATCGCGGTGTCGAGTTCCGTCTCCGTATTGTAACAATGCGGGCTGAAGCGGAGGTAATCGCGCCCTTCCCGGTCATGGCGCAGGGAGGCGATGATCTTTGCTTTTTCCAGCGCGGCGAAGAGCTCGGCGCTGCTGGCGTGCTCATGGCGGAACGTGGTGATGCTGCTGGCGGCTGGGCTTTGAACACCCGGGCCGAGGATGCGAAAGCCCAGTTCCTCCAAGCGCGGGACCAGGTGGGCCTTCAGTTCGAGTAACCGAGCGGAAATGACGTCGAGGCCCTTCTCATGAAAGAAATCGACCGCGGCCCGCATGCCGAGGACGCCAGCGATATTGAGGACCCCGGGCTCGTAACGCTGGGCGGTCGGGACGAAGCGGATTTCGTCCAGGGCGTTGAAATTAGGAGCGACTACGTTCCACGCACCGAGCAGGGTGGGGCGGAGCTTTTCGAAGTTCGCTTTGCGGACGTATACGATGCCGATGGCCAATGGCCCGAGCATCCACTTGTGAGCGTCGGCGCTGAGGAAATCGACGTGGGCTTTTTCCACATCGAGCGGGAAAGCGCCGAGGGTTTGGATGGCATCGAGCGAAAAGAGAATGCCGCGTTCGTGCAGGATCGCGCCGATCGCTTCCACGTCGATGCGGTAACCGGTGAAGAAGTGCGCGCTGGCCAGGGCGACCAGCCGGGTCTTCGGTGAAAGCGCGGCGGCAACGAGCTCCGGGGTGATTTCGCCAGGCGCGGCAGGGTCGAGGTAGCGGACGACGACACCGCGCCGGCGTAGCTCGATCCACGGATAAACGTTCGCGGGATAGTCGCCGTGATAGCAGATCACTTCGTCACCGGGCTGCCAGTCGATGCCATTGGCAAAGAGCGAGAGTCCGAGCGAAGTCGGGCCGAGCAAGGCGATTTCCTCCGCCTGCGCACCGATGAATTGCGCGCACGCCTGCCGGGTTTCTTTGACCTGTCGGAGGACGTCGCCGAACTCCTGCGGATTCCGCGCGCTCTGCTGCGTGTAGTCGCAAGACGCATCGGCCACGAATTGTGGAAGCGCCGTCACCCCTGCGTGGGCAAAGAAAATCTGCTCACCACAGACGGGAAAAAGGGCGCGGCGCTGGGCTTCGTCGGGAAAGAGATTCATGCAAAAGTGTTGAGAAATGCTCTGCTGGTGGTCTAAACGTCGCCTCCTGCTCCGCTCCAAAACCGGACCATATCATCCCCAGATCGGCGATGTTCTAATTTCAGCGGGACGGGGTGGTGATTGGTGGCAGCGGCCCTTGTATCGAAAGCCTGGTCAAAGGTCGCGTGCATTTTGGGTACATGTCTTTCCACTCGGCTTGATCTGCTTTCAGAGTTTTCGTTCTCGAGTCGTATTTGAAATGAAGAGGCATTGTCCCAGCGTGGAAACTGAGGACACGTTTTGAGGCCACGTAATGGCCGTCGTAGAGGAAAATGCCCATCGCGTCCGCATTCCCCAGCCAGACTTCACCCATCCCGTTGGAACGCACCCGCAACATGATTGGCTCTGAGGAAGACCAATCGCCGACCAGAAACGCGGGCACTCGCTCTTGAGCGTGCACGGCAGTAGTCAAGATGCCGAACAATGCCGCGGTGATGATTTTCATCTGCTGAAGCTCCCAATCGTAGCGCTCCTCACTGCTCTTTCGAAACGTCCAGTTGCGGCGGCACGGGCGGAGGCGTCGCCGGCGTGGGCGCGAATTTCGTGCTCACTGTGATCTCGCGATAGATCGTCTTCTCGCCGGTCTTCGGGTCGACCACGGTGGTCGACCGCGAGGTGAAATTGGGCTTGGGCGGAGGAACGTACGGCTTCCTCTGAAACTGTGTGATCAGCATGACCACGCCGATATAGGTGACGAATGTCCCCATCGCGATGCAGAGGATCAGCCGAAAATCCATGGCCTACCGCTGGCGCGTCTTCTCCGCCTCCTCGATCAATTTCCAGAATCCCTTCTGTTGGCCGAGTTGATCGTCCTCGGTCATCGGCAGCTTCGTGCGGAAGAGGAAGTCGCGGATCGTGTTTTTGTGCAGCACGCGTTGTACGGTGATGCCCTCCTGCCGGCGCTCGAAATAGATGCGGTAATCCTTGGCCCGGTAGCGGAAGAGCTTTTTGCCATCCCTCTCCACGGTGCCAAATTTCTCCTCGTCCAGCTTGTCGAGGTCTTCGGGCAGGAACTGAAATTCAGCCAGCAGGTCGAGCTGGAGTTCCTTGGGCAGCGCGGACATTTCGGCAGCGCTGATTTCATTGAAGACGATCTGAAGCATTGAGCGGGAAGGCGTTTGGGGTAAACGGGGCAGATTACCTGAGCCACGGCCAACCGCAACGCCGTTTCACATCAGGCCGTTTCACGTGCCGGGCAAAATCTCCAGCGACACTGCGTAGTCCGTATAGCCGAGCGAGCGCCAAAACTGCAGGGCGTTCTCATTGGAGGTGAGCGCCGCGACCGTCAGCCGTTTGTTGTGCGGCCAGAGCTGCGTCCGCAGGATCTCCACGGCCCGGCGCCCGATGCCTTGCCCGCGCCGGTGCGCCACCACGAAGAGCTGGCGCAGATAGATCTCCTGCGGCTCCTCGCGGAAGAGCACATAGGCCACGATTTCCGAATCATCCTCGAAAATCACGGCGCGATATTCTTTGGCGATCCAGTCCCGCATCCGCTGCTCGAGCTCCGGCACGGTCATGCGATTGCGATGGCCCTCGTCCCGGATCAATTCACGATTCAACTCCGCCAGCCGCGGGCAATCCTCCGCGGTGGCAACGCGATATCGTACCTTCGCGGTCGCGAGATTCTTGGTCAGAAAATACTTCCGGTGTCCCAACGAATCCCAATTCGGAATCTCGCCCACGGCGCGATAGCCATGCCCCAGATAAAAGCGCGGGGCCTGATATTCCATGGTCTCCACGTAAGCATGCTCACAGCCGCGCGCCGCCGCCGCGCGCTCCGCTTCCGCGAGCAGCGCGGCGCCG
>JBGGMZ010000492.1:0-6281 GCA_041287745.1 Chthoniobacter sp.
AGCGTATCCCCACCAATCAAGATGTCTTCCAGAACCGAAGAACTGCTTAACCCATGCGCCTAATTGAGCTAGGGTGCAACTCCCTGTTCCAATCTGGTGATATATCTTAGGTTGAGCGACCGCCAGCGCCGCCATCAAACATACTCCAACGCCATATCCCCATAAAAGACGGCCCTTTTGATTTTCGGGACAGGCCAAGCAATGCCCCATCAATCTCACAGCTTCGTGAGCCTGCCGCGGGGTGAGTTCTAAGGCGGAAAATATCTCAAGGATATTGTCTAACCGCGATCCATCGTATTCGAGACTGGATGTTCGCTTGAATCCGTTTTCGTGCGTTGCTTCGAAAATATTTTTAACGAAGTCGCCGATTAACATTCTCTGTCCGTTCTCCGTGCCTCGAGGCAAATCTACGTTTCGATGAGAAAATTTCCTATAGTATTCGTTGAAGTTGAGGTCCGCTCCGTAAAGAGCTTTTGCCGAGGAAGCTAAGCTGTTCTTGTCGACAGCTAAAACAAAAATTAGGCCGTGTACGTCAAACACATGTTTGATCGTTTCCAGATACTGAATCGCATAGTCAGGTCTACAGCGATCAAGTTCATCCACGAAAACGATCGCCCTCGGTCTTTGGCCTCCAAAGCATTCTGTTAGAGCTGCTTTAAGTCGCCTCAGGGAATCTCGTCGATGTTCGAATGCAGCTAATAGATCGATTTGCTTCTCGGCTTTTTCCTTTCGTGCTTTCTTTTTATCTTCGGCAAACTCTCCGGCTGCGGTTGCGTCAATCCCGGTGACATGCGAGACGACCCCGCCAACCAAAGCAACACCAAACCACGCAGCGTCTTTGGCGGCCTCTCTAATCTGGCTTGCACTGTCGCCGGGCTCCTTTCCTTTGCGCTTTTCGACAATCTCCGTCAGCGCCGAAATTAATGCCAAAAGAGGATCACCGCTATAATCACTTTCCCATGCGTTCAGAACGACGGCATTTGGGAGTAGCGGGTCATGCTGAGCCCTCGCCTCTAAATCATTTTTCCACATCTCGATCAGGGTAGTTTTACCGGTGCCGAAGGCACCGTTCAAGCTGATGACCAAGGCGCCCTCAACAAACAGGTGTTCGGTTAACAGGAACCCCTCCAAGCGCGAGCAGAAGTCCTGTCGTTCTAGTCGATCGTTTGCGTCGAATGTTTTCACAAGATGTTGGTCTATTTGCTTTAATTTTGAAGGAACTGTTTCTTCACGATGCCGAATTGAAACTCCTCCGTTAACCCTAATCGCTATTTCTCTCGTTCCGAAAGTTAGCGAAGCGCTTTTCTCTCGTTCCCAAAGTTAGCGGAGCGCTTTGGGAATGCCAAGCCAGTCTTGAAACTCTGTTTCCGTTCACACACCCTACAGGCACCATGCGCAGTCGATACGCCGTCCGCGAACAAGAGCGCGCCCATTTCGTGACGTCCACCGTAGTCGAGTGGCTTCCTGTCTTTCAGACGGCCGCCTGCTACGACATCCTCGCGGGCTCCCTCGACTTCTGCCGTCGCGAGAAAGGATTGCGACTGTACGCGTGGGTGATTCTGGAGAATCACTTCCACGCCGTTGTGCATGGCGATGACCTCCCGCGTGTGATGGCTGACCTGAAGAAGTTCACCGCGGGAAAGCTCCTTGCGCAGCTGGAGATCGAACGCCGTCACTGGCTGCTCGATCTCCCTGCGGCGGGTAAGGCCGAGCACAAAACGCGGAGTACATGGCAGCTCTGGCAGGAGGGTTACCACCCGCAAGCTATCTATTCCGACCAGACGATGCTGCAGAAGATCGATTACATCCATGCCAATCCCGTTCGCCGTGGCTGGGTCGCTTCACCTGAGCACTGGCGTTACAGTTCTGCCCACGAGTGGCTGCCGGGCGCGCAGCCGGTGCTCCGCTGTGATCCATGGCGGTGAACGGGAAACAGAGTTTCCGGCCCGAAGGGTGCGTTCCCAAAGCGCTTCGCTAACTTTGGGAACGAGAGGAACCCCTATCTCCCGTGCAAACGCTACACTAACTTTGAGAACGAGGGGAACACTGGGCATTTCCGAGCTTATTACCCTCGATGATATAAGACATGCCTTGAGCTGCGCGGCGCCGGATGCGCGCGTATGCCATGCATATTTAAGCTCCCGACATACCTCTCAATATCAATTGTGTATGTGATTAAGACCAAGACAGTACTCAAATTAGACGGCTTGCCAATAAACGGTGAAAACGTTTTAGAGTGCTTTTCTGCTTTCATCCAAAAATTGGGAAGTAAGCGATCGGCTTCGGGAGGTGGCGCCACCTGCGGCGGTGTAGTAGGGAAAACTTCGTTTATACACAAACGCATCCACTGACTGTGGTAAAAGCAAAAATTGATGCCGTGAATATCCAAGAACGCTCGCAAAATATCGAGTGGCTGTCGATTTTCGGCGGGACCAATTTCGTTATCAAAAACTCGAAAGGCTCCATTAACATGCAACCTTGCGCCTGTGCGGGTAGCCTGCACCAGGAGGGTGTGCGCATTGTCAGAATTAATGGTTCCAATCTTTCGACAAAAAAAGGAGACAGCTATATCATCGCTTTCTTTCCGATCATATGGCGTGAGATGCTGAACCAACGTGGCTTGATGAATGGTTTGAGAGATATCCTTGCGAGATGTTCCAGCGTTGGAGAAGAACTCCATCATGTCGTTAGGAATTTCGATTTCATACGCTTTAGGTGGGAGTTCTCCGCGTCCACCAAGCCGAGCGCGTATCGCATCGGAATTTTGGGCGATTAGACAATCGCGTATAGCTTCGCTGACGGCATTAAAAAGTTTTGTATGAGCTTTCTCGGAATTGTCTTCCGGACGCAGGTGCAACATCTCGCGTAGTTCGCCGATCAAATTTTTTTCAAACTCGATCGGAATACGAGATGGCGGATTGATACTTTCGATGTTGGGATGATCTGAGAGAGCGAACGCAACAGAACTAAGCGCACGAGCTGCTTCGCCGGGAGTCAAATTTTCCAAGGACGGTAGCATATCACAGTTCGATCAAGTCAAATTCTGCGCGAGTAAGATCCTCAACAACGTACTCTTCACCGAACCCGGCCCTTTGCGCAATCGGAACAAGTTTTTTTCGTCCACCGAGAACGCCTATGGGAATGGCATAAACTAGCGGTCGCCATTGCTGAAAATCGGCATTATTGACCATGAAAAGAATCTCATCGCGCTGGTCATCCGAGATCCGACCGTCGAGAGCCCAAGCGACCGCCCGTGCTGAAATTGACGCCTTTTGCTGTGCTATTTTGGCACTATGCCGATCGGCCTTCATTACGTCCTCGCGTAGTTGCCGAAATATCGCTGCCGGGCAGGAGCTTGGGGCGATCAAACTGCCGAAGGAATAAACGCCAAGGATGCCGGTGTCAAAATGTTCGCTGCACCAAACGTAATGCGCGCCAATGTATTTTTCCTGAATCTGAAATTTCAGGAAAGGGTTGGCCGAGTACATGATGCCATTCGCCATCGAGGGGTCGTTGCTATTTGCAGAAACATTATAACCTTGCAAGCCAGGAACACGTTGTGCCGTGTAAAACACGACAGGATCTTTCGAGTTCTGCAGAGTCCAAGCGAGTCTTTCGTGGTCCGGCGACGTTCGGGGACTCGCCCATTTACCGGCCTCCGCTTGTCCCGTGCGCCGCCGCCTCGGCAGTCTTCACTGGCGGAAGATGAATTCCTTCGAATTCAGCAGTGCCCAGGCGAGGTCTTCGGTGGCTCGGCGGCGGTCTTTTTCGGTGCCGCTGGCGAGGAGGGTGGTGGCTCGGGTGGATTCGGCGGGGGTGGGGTCGCGGGTGAGGATGGTTTGGAAGAGTTGGGCGACGAGTTTGCTGTCGTCTTTTTCGGAGGCGAGGAGGTGGCCGAGGAGGTTGTCGGGGCGGGAGAGGAGTTTTTGCATCAGGGGGCCGCTGATGAGCTGGAAGACCTGGGGCATGGCGGTTTCATTGGTCCGCTCGCAGTCGCTGGCGATGAGGCGCGGGGGTTTGCCGAAGGCGGCGCCGAATTTATCGATCTCGGTGGTGAGCGGCTTGTAATGCTTTTTGCCCTCGGCGAGCTGGGCGACGCGGGTGATGCCGGCGGGGGCGCCTTCCAGCGGCAGGGGCGTGGCTAACACGGCGCTGAGGCTATCGAGGAGCTGCTCGGCGGTGAGGCGGTGGACGATGGTGTGGCTGTTGTTGTCGAGGTCGTCGGCGTTGGTGGAATTCGGGACAGCGCTGAGCTGGTAGACGCGCGAGGCGGTGATGGTGCGGATGAGCCAGCGGAGGTCGTAGCCGTGGGCGACGAAGTCCCGGGCGAGCGCCTCGAGGAGCTCGGGATGGGCGGGCGGGTTGCTGGCGCGGAAGTCATCGACCGGGTCGACGAGGCCGCGGCCGAGCAGATTGAACCATACGCGATTGACCTGCATGCGGGCGAACATGGGGCTGTGCGGGAGCCACTCGGCGAGGGCGAGCAATTCGTCGCGATCGGCGGTGATCTTCGGCGCTTCGGCGACGCCGAGGAAGTGTGGCCGAGCCTGCTCGCCGGTGCGGGCATTGAGGTAAGTCGCCTTCGCCTGGAGGAAGACGGTCTGGTCGCCCTTGAATTCATTTTTGTCGCTCTTGTCGGTGCCCTTGATGCCGGAGAGCTTGTAGTCGACGCGGGCGAAGAGGCCGGCCCAGTTGTAATAGTCGTCCTGGGTCCAGCGCTCGAAGGGGTGGTTGTGGCACTGGGCGCAATTGAGCTGCGTGCCGAGGAAGACGCGGGCGGTATTTTCCGCGCGGGTGACGGGGTCGCGATTGGCGCGCCACCAGTTGGCGGGCGGGTTCTGGAGGGTGCTACCGCGAGCGGCGATGATCTCCTTGGCGAAAACATCGAGGGGCTTGTTCTTGGCGATGCTGTCGCGGATCCAATCGTGGAAGACCTGCATGCCATCGTAATCGAGCTGGCGCTGCTCGATCTTGAGGAGGTCGGCCCATTTCAACGCCCAGAAATCGGCGAACTCGGGGCGCTCGAGGAGGGCATCGATGAGCCGGGCGCGCTTGTCGGGCGCGGGGTCGGCGAGGAAGGCCTGGGCGGCGGCGGCGGGCGGGACGAAGCCGAGGAGATCGAGCCAGGCGCGGCGGAGGAAGAGGGCGTCGCTGCACGTGTCGGAGGGATTCATGCGCAGGAGGCGCAATTTCCGGAAGACGTGTTCGTCGATGTAATTTGCCGCAGGCGGATCGCTCCAGGCGAAGTCGGGGCGCGCGGGGATGAAGGCGAGGGGGACGGCGACCTGCTGGCTGAGGTAGCGGACGAGGATGGTGGTCTCGCCGGGTTTCTCGGCGGTGACCTGGCCATCGATGGTGACGCGGGTGGTGTTGTTATTCGGATCGTAGACGGCGAAGCGGGTGACGTCGCGCTGGGTGCCATCGGCGAAGGTGGCGGTGACCTTGAGCTTCGCGTCCTTGGCGGGCTCGATGACGACGTGGTCGGGCACGTGGACATCGAGCTTGGTGACCTTGGGCGCGCTTTTGCCGGAATCGGGGGCACCGGCGCGCAGCCATTTCAGGAGGATGGCGTACTCGGGGGAGTCGATGGGGAAGCGCTGGCCGCCTTCGTGGGCGAGATTGGCGGTGGCCTTGAGGAGGATGAGGCTATTCTCGGGGGCGATGAGATTGACGCGGCGGCCGGCCTGGTCGCGGGCGAGGGCGAGCCAGTCGAGATCGGGGTCCTGGCCGCGCAGGGAGAGCTTGAAGCCGCCTTTGCCGGTGGCGTTGCCGTGGCAGCCGCCGGCGTTGCAGCCGGCCTTGGAGAGGACGGCCATGACCTCGCGGCGGAACAGCGGGGTGTCGGAGGGAGGACGCGGGGATGGGGGCGAGGCGGGGACGCGGGGAGCGGTGGGGGCTGGAGTCGAGCTGCCGACATGGGGACCGGGGGCTTTTTGCTCGGCAGGGGCTGAGGCGCCGAGGGGGTTTTCTTCGGCGTGCAGGGCTGGGGTGCTGCATAGCAGGGCACCGGCCGCGAAGGCTGCGAGCCGGAGGGTCTGGGAGAGGGGCAGCGGGGGCATGGTCCTTGGCGCGATCCGCCGTTAATGAAAACACGTACGTGCGTGGAACGATAGGGGGAAAAATTTTCGCGGCTGCGAAGGCAGTGATGTGGGTGTTTTTCAGGGATGGGAGATGGACCACGGATTGCACGGATGACGCGGATTTTTCGGAATGAGCGGCGGGGGTGGCTCGGCCACCCCGTGTCATCCGTGCAATCCGTGGTTTAAAAGAGGTTGGGCGGG
>JBGGMZ010000493.1:0-3814 GCA_041287745.1 Chthoniobacter sp.
CGTTGATCGTGGTGTTGTTGCCGACTTGGAAGACATGCGCGCTGATCGTCGAGGCGGCGTCGCCATTAGCGGTCAGCGTGGCATTGTTATTCAGCACGAAATTACCCCACCCGGGGTCCGCTCCCGTGGAACTCATCAGCGTGCCGCCCTGGAGCAAGGTATTGCCCAGGGTGTGCGCGTTGTGCAGACCGTTGGCGTTGGCCGCGTCGACCACTCCGCCCACACCGACGGTGAGCAGGGATGGAGTACTGATGGCGTTGTATTGATTGCCGGTCAGCCTGAGCGTGGCGTTCGTCACGGTGATCGGCGATGCGGGGGCGAGGACCGTGCCGGCTGGCGAATTATCCAGTACGAGGGTACCGCCGCTGACGACTGTCGCGCCGGTGTAGCTATTCGCGGTGTTCAGGATCCAGGTGCCGCTTCCACTCTTGGTCACCGACGTCGGGGCGGTGCCGTTGTTCGTCACGGTAGTGCCGAGATCCGCGAGACCGGTACCCGTCAGGGTGAGTGCCGTCGGTGTGTTCGGCTGGGAAAAGCCGACGACATTCGAGCCATTGGTGGTGTGGCCGGCGTAGGTGAGGGAGCCGGTACCAGACGCGTCGAGCGTGCCGCCATTCGGGCCCAGGATGAAGTTACGATCGGTGCTGGCATTGTTCGTGCCGAGGTACTGCAGCGTGCCGCCGTTGATCACCAGATTTGTGGCTGCGTTGGAAGACCGACCGATGCCGCTGTTCGCGCCGCCGTTGGCCAGGGAGAAGACGCTGAGGAGGCCGCCGTTGATCGTCGTCGCGCCGTCGTAGAAATTGTCAGTGTTGGTCAGCTGCAGCGTGCCGGGCCCGTTTTTGGTCAGCGCGCGGTTGTAGACCTGGGAGTCGATCCGCAGATCCACTCCATCGTTCGGCGTTCCTTGTGCGACAGTGATGGTAGCCGAGCCGACCGTCGGCCAGCCGGGCCCGAGCTCAAATTGTGGACAGTCGATCAATGCCGTGGTGGAGTCGGCATTCGTCGTCATCGGACCATTGAGGAAAAAATGGTGATCCGTGCTTTGGGAGGTGATCAAGCCACCGGTCATGACCAGGTTTTGCAAGGTCGTATGGTTGCCCGTGGTGGAGTCGGTCGTCACCGCGCCGCGATGGATTACGAGGTTGGCATAGCCCCAGTAAAACCCGAGCGCGTCGGTTCCCACGCACAGCAGGACTCCGCCCTGGTTCACGGTCACAGTCGAGCCGCCGGCAAAGGTGCCGTTCTCGCCCGGGTGTCCGGCGATCAGTGTTCCTTGATTGATGGTCGTCCCGCCGGTGTAAGTATTCGCATTGGTCAGAGCCCACGAACCCTTGACTTGCACCACCACCGCCAGCTTGCTGGCACCGCTATCGGCGAGCAGCGTGGACAACGAGCCCGCGCTATTGAAACCGGTGAGAGTCAGCGTGCGCAGCGGTGCTGCGCCGGCGAGAGGAATCGCGCCGGGGTTGGTGAAATTGAGAAATCCTCCCCGGGTGTCGAGCGTCCCGCCATTCACACCCAAGGTGAAAAGCCGGTCGGTATTCTGCGCCGGCCCCGAGTAGCTCAGCGTACCGCCATTGAGGGTGAGATTGGCCGCCGCGTTGCTCGAGGCCCCGACTCCGCTGGCCGCGCCGCCATTGGCCAGCGTCGAGACGCTCAGGACGCCCGCATTGATCGTGGTCGTGCCGGTGTAGTTGTTCGTCTTCACGACCATCGTTCCGGGTCCGTTTTTGATGAGCCCACTGGTGACCAGCGCGGTATTCTCGCGATTGCAGCCGTCGACCAGCGAAGCCGCCACGTTGAGCGAGGCACCGGCATTGGTCACCGAAAAGGTCGTCGTACCGCCGATGGTGTTGTCGCCGAGTTGCACGCCGGTGAACTGGTTGACGGAAGCCGTGGAGCTAAAGGTGGAGACGCCCGTGCCGCCCACCGTGACCGTCCCCTTGAGCTGATAGGCGGGATAGACCGGACTCGTGCCACCATTCGCGCGCAACTCGCCGCCGTTGATCGTGAGATTCACAAAGGTAGTGAAGTAAGGCCCCGCATTCGTCACCACGCCACCCGTCTCGATGGTGACCCGCGACTGCGGTGTGGTGTTGTGGACACCGAAGGAATCGCTGCGGGTGAGAATGAGGCTGCCGCCATTGCCGATATCAATCGAGCCCGGGCCTGTGCCGCCATAGATGACGCCGTCGAGTCGCAGGGCGCCGCCATTGATTTGCGTGGGACCGGTGTAAGGCTGCGAGCCGCCAAGCGCCAGGGTTCCGGCGCCAGTCTTGACAATGCCGCCCGTACCACTGATGAGCCCTTGGGAGCCGAAGACGAGATGCGCCGCGCCGTTCGGTACATCGATCGTTCCCGGCATGCTGCCAAAGGCTACCGTCAGCATGCCGTCGGCAGCGATGCCACCCAGGGTGATCGTGCCGGTGGTCGTCGCGCTCAGGGCGATGGCGGCCGTGCCGCCGAGGGCATTGGCGCCGCCGGTGAGAGTGAGGGACGCCGCCGCCCCACCGGTGGTCGAGGCATCGATGGCAAAGACGTCCCCGCCGGTATCGAAGCTGAGGGTCCCAGTCGTGAAAGAACCGTCGAGTTGGCTGCCCGGCATCGGAACCAGATAAGCATGACCGAGCAGCAACGCCTCGCCGGGGGCGGGAGCGTGCCCGAGATCCCAGTTGAGCGCATTGGACCAGCCACCGACCACGCCTTTCAGCTTGTTGATCACGGCGGTGAACTGCACCCCGGTCATCGTGGAGGTCAGGACGGGTTCGGGCCCGCGATGAATGGGCAGGGTGGAAGATAGCTCGGAGGGATTCATGGGGAGACGCGCGCTGCGATTTTAAAAAGTGAAACAAGCCGACAACGCACCCGATTCAATCTGGAAACAAGCGTTGGAGCCACACATCTCGCACGCTCACCATTCCCCGATGCGAATTCTGACGTAGCCGTGATGTTTTCGAGCAGGAGCGGTCCGGCGTTTTCATCCGCCACCTGATCGGCGAATTCCCCAGCTACAGCACCGACCGACCCGCCTTTCCTAGTCGGAATTTGCGTCAAACTACTCGCGCGGCGCTTGCTCTTGCAGCGCCCGCTTTAGTCGCGATTTCGCATCAGCGCTGAGGTCCGGTGTAGAATTCCTTTCCAGATACTCCGGCAGGCGCTGGCTGGCTTGGTGCAAGAATTCCAGTTGCTGAGCGTAGCGCGCGCAGTATTCGCAGAACACTCGATGCAAGTAGAGTCGGGTGCGCGTGCCGAAAGGAAGTGCGTGATCGCGTTCCTCGGAGGTGAGGCGTGTTACCTCCCGACAATCCGGCGTGATCCTCCACACAAGACTGCCCAGTCCGACCTTGAGCCAGTCGGGTGATTCGTGGTCGGCAGGTGCGGAAGACATCTGAAGTTAAGTCGCGTGAAGATCGCGGAGCTTACACTCTTTCTCCGTGAGAGGGCCGATTCTTCTGATTGCATGAGGTGGCTTCCGGTCGGGATATTCGTCGGTTCGATCACAGCCTCGCGTCTCTCCGGCCGTCGAAGAAGTTCACCTCCAGGCTTTGGCGTAGCGCCATGCGCGCGCGGTGTAGCATCACCCAGAGATTCGCTTCGCTGATATTGAGTGCAGCGCAGATTTCCTTGCTCGGGATGTCGTCGATCTCGCGCATGGTGAAGACCGTTGCCACCCGATCCGGAAGCTTGGCGAGACACGTCTGGATGGTCTGCCAGAATTCAGCGCGCTTCATCGCTTCCTCGCCTTCGGGCTTCCAGTCAGATGGACCGCGCTCGTGAATCCAGTAGTTCTCGCCGTCGAACAGGAAGTCGA
>JBGGMZ010000494.1:0-42310 GCA_041287745.1 Chthoniobacter sp.
AAAAGAAGATTCCGAATCCGGCGGGATGGCGTGTTGAATCAGGAAAGCAAGAACGCAGGAAAAGAAGACGAACCCTTCCTGCTTTCCTGCTTTCCTAATTCGCCTTGTTTATCCGGAAGATACTTTTGGCAGGTGCTCTAATTCAATCCGCTTATCCGGAAATATGCCGTCTGCTCATGCGGGTTCAATGAACCCGCCTACAACGCCCCTTCTTCCACAAACCCCTCATCCGCGTGCTTGGGCGTGAGACCCGTTCCGATCCACCAGCAGATCGCGCTCAACACCACGCCGGCGGTGACGCTGACGGCCAGCCATAATGCGCTGCCGAAGAGCAAGGGACACACGAGACCCGAGCCGAGGGCAAACAGGCCCATGAAGACGAAGCTTTGCAGGGACGACGCGAGGCCGCGATGGCGCGGGAAGATTTCCAGCGTACGCACGGTCATGGCTGGTGTGGCCAGCGACATGCCGAAGCAATAAACCATCGGCCCGAGGATGGCCCACGGGATCGTCGCCGGCACGAGGGCGGCGTAGATCATATTCGCCACGGATGCGGCGCCCATGATAGCGAAGCCGGCGGCGATCAACGTCGAACCCTGGAAGCGATGGCTGACGCGCGCCGCGGTCCACGAACCGGCGGTCATGCCGCTGATGAGTGGAATGAAGAGCCAGCCGAAATCCGTCTCACGCAAGTGCAGGATATTCATCACGAATGCTGGCGCGGAGCCGACATACATGATGATGCCCCAGAAACCGAAAGTGATGGCGAAGCATTGCAACATGAACGGCGCGCACGAGCCGACGTGCAGATAGTTTTTCAGCACCGGGCGAAAGTGAAAGGGATGCCGTTGCTCCACTGGCAGAGTCTCGCGCAGCGAATAAATGCAAAGCAGCAGGAGCAGCCCGCTGAAGAGCGCGATGAACCAGAAAACCGAGCGCCAGCCAAACGAAGCGAGCAACCATCCGCCCAGCACCGGAGCGATCGCCGGGGCGAGGCCGAAGACCACGGAGATGTAGGACATCACCCGCTGCGCCTCCGCGCCGGTGAAGAGATCTCCGACCACCGCGCGCCCGATCACGCTGCCCGCGCCCGCCGTGAGCCCCTGCAGAAAACGGAAAAAGATGAGCATGCCGAGGCTGGTGGAGAGCCCCGCGCCGATCGAGCTGAGCACATAGAGCAGCATGGCGAGCAGCAGCACGGGCCGGCGCCCAAAGGAATCCGACAGCGTGCCGTAGAAGAGCGTCATGAAGGCAAACGCCGCGAGATAGACGGTGAGGGTCTGTTGCGCCGCCGCGGGTGTCACCTCAAAGAGCCGCGCAATGGTGAGCAACGCCGGCAGGTAGGCATCGATCGAAAGCGCCCCGAGCATCGAGAGCGCGGCGAGAATGAAAATGAGCAGGCGATTGTTCACAAAAGGGCCGACACCCTACCTGCGTTCGGCAATTTCGCGAGCACCGCTGCGTGAAAGAATTCGCGAATGCGGCGCCCGGGAGCACGGCAGAGAAACCGTGAAACGAGGGCTGTCTCCTGAGCGTGTTATGGCGCAGGGAAAGGCGATTTCACCGGGCTTCCACAACTTCCAGACGGGCGATTAATTGCCCGACCAATCTTTCCAACTCGCGGATGCGGCGCGCGCTTTCGGGCAGTTGCTGGATGCCGATCCACTGGCGCTTGGCTTGTTTGTCGGGAGCCGCGGGAATTCCCAGCACGATGCCGCCGTCCGGCACGTCGCGCATCACTCCGGACTTCGCTCCTACGGTGACTTGATTTCCGAGGTGCAGATGGCCGGCGATTCCGGATTGCGAAGCGATGACGACATAATCCCCGAGACGGGTGCTGCCGGCAAAGCCGACCTGACCCATGATGAGGCAATGGCGACCGAGGACGACGTTGTGCGCAATGTGCACCAGGTTATCGATCTTGGTGCCGGCGCCGATCACCGTCGAACCCAGCGCGCCGCGATCGATGGCGGCATTGGCGCCGATTTCCACATCGTCATGGATAACGACATTGCCGACCTGCTGGACTTTGCGATGCGACCCAGCGTCGAGCACATACCCGAAACCGTCCCCGCCGATGACAGAGCCAGCATGGATGGTCACGCGATGGCCGATCGACGTGCGATCGTAAATCACCACTCGCGGAAACAGGCGCACATCTTCGCCCACGCGGCTGTCCCGACCGATGTGATTTCCACCCAGGAGGGCCGAGCGCGCTTCGATCCGCACCCCTTCCCCGATGACGCAGCCGGGTCCCACATGGGCCGTGGGGTGCACCTCGGCCGAGGCGGCAACGACCGCGCTCGGGTGGATGCCCGCCGCATACTGCTCCACGGGAAAAAAGAGCGGCAGAATCCGGGCGAACGCCACCCGGGCATCGCGCACGCGAATCAATACTTTGCCGGGAGAATGAAACGCATCGGACACCAGGACTCCACTGGCGGCGCTTTGCTCGGCGGCCTGAAAATGGGCGGGCTTCTCGGCGAAGGTGAGGTCTCCTTTTTGCGCCACATTGGCGGCAGCCAGGCCGGTCAGGAGCGTCGTCGCGTCGCCTTGGACTTCGCCCTGGACTCGTTGGGCAAGTTCACCGGCGGTGTAAGAGATGGACATAGGGAAGCGAAAATGCCCGGACGCCGAGGCGCCCGGAGAGTGATGGGAAATTTGCTTTAAGCCGCCGGGGCCGGTTGCCGCATGGCGTCGTCGAAGCCGACCATGCGCTGCAAATCAACATCCCACACCTTCAGCCGGAGACACCGAATAATTTCGCGCGGATGCAGCGAAGTGACGCGCGGAGTATTCAATTCCGGCATTTCGCGGAAGACCTGCGGCAACCGATAAAACGGAATGCGCGCATTCAGATGGTGGATGTGGTGGTAGCCGATATTGGCGGTGAACCACGCCATGATCGTTCCGGTCTGCAGGTAGCTGGACGATTCGGTCGCGGCTTTTTCGTAGGTCCAGCCGGCCCGGTCGTTGAAGGAAACGCCGGGAAAATTGTGCTGGGCGTAGAAGAGGTACGATCCGATGGCGTAGAGAATGAAGTGCGGGATGGTCTGCGTGAGCAGCAGCGCCATCCAGCCCCAGTAGTGGACCAGCGCCACCCCGATGGCCACGTGGACCAGCAGAGCGATGAGGCCATCGTAGTTCCGCCGAGGCTGGTTTACAAAGGGCAGGATGCACATGCCCACGATGAAGACGAAAAAGTAGCCGAAGAGAATCGTCAGCGGATGCCGCATGAAGAGATAGCGGAAGCGGACTGCGACCGGCGACTTGAGATATTGGCTTCTCGTCATGATCGGAAAGGAACCGATATGCGATCCGCGCAGCTTCGAGTTGTGGCTGTGGTGATGATTGTGCGAGCTGCGCCAGATGTGGCTGGGGCTGAGCGCCAGAATGCCGAAAAGCCGCATAAAGACTTTGGCCACCCAGGACCGGGGCAGGATGGCGTGGTGCTGCTGATCGTGGTAAATGACGAAGAGCCGCAGCAGCAATAGCCCAGAGAGGACGGTGCAGACCGCCTGCCCGGCGAGATTGAAATTCCAGTGTGTCCCGGCCAGCGCAAGGAGCAGTAGCACGGTGGTGGAAAGCACATGCCACCAGCTCTCCGGAGTGGAGTCGGTCGCGTATCGTTTAGTAGCGAGAATTAATTCGCGACCGGTCTTAAATGTAGATGTCAGGCGGCTAAAGTGTATCTGAATGGGCGTTTTGTCGCCCGCTATCTGCGAAAGACGATACTAAAACACCGTGGCGCTTTACTCCACACCGCAGAATAGTTTTCCGAAACGCCACGCGTTTCCGTGGAGTCTGCTCAGTGCGTCGGCCCGGTGCTGGAACTGGAATTGAATTGGATCACCGCGTGGGAATCGCCAGGCGTCGGGCCGCTGATCATTTGCAACACTCCCACCGTGCCGAGCGTGAGGATAAAGAGCAGCAGCGATCGCCGAGTGCGCAGCGTGAGATATTGATGCACGAAGACCAGCGAGAATCCGACGAAATAGCAGAGATGGAGAAAGTCAGCTCCGTTGAGATGGAGGAACTGTCCGGTCTCGATCAGCGGGTGCAGCGCATCATCGGAGAAAAGCGCGCCCGGGCCATGATAGTGGCTCCACAGCGCATCGATGATCCCGGAGAAGATGAGCTTCCCAAACAACAGCGCCGCAGCGTAGCCGAACCAGGCCGTCGTGCCGGGGGTGACCGCGGCGACCGCGGCCACAGCGGCAATGAAGCCCGCGATCGCGGGCCAGAACTTGTCATCGCCGATCTTGCCTCCGTTCGACATCGCTACCATCAGGGGCGTGATGAGCACGCCGATGAACAAAGCCTTGGCCAGCATCAACTGCGGCCGAGGAATCGGACGCGTCTGCCAAAATGCCGTCGTTCCCATGAGGGGATCATCGTGCACCACCCGGGTCACGATGATGGGCAGCAACAGCACCATGCCAAACCCGGCCGCGGTGATGCACGCCATGAGGATGGCGATATAGGACACAACGCCCACCAGCACTTGTGTTTCCGAAAGGTGAGAGGGATTCAGTCCACTCTGGTCCGCGTGCTTGAGGGCCACCGTGAGGGCGTAAGGAACGACGGCCAACCCGAGGCAGACGATCCACAAGATCAACGGCGTCCTCTGGCAGCGGATATCTTTTACGAGTTGAGCGAGGACGATTTTCATAGGGATGGGGGCGTGAGGCGTTGCGCACGGGTGAGGGCGATGAAGATGTCGCGCAGAGGCAGTGGGCTGGAGCTCCAGGCCTTGCACTGGGGCAGCCGGGCTTTGATCCGCGCGCCGAGTTCCTCCTCGCTGGTATAGTCGTTCTCGATCCAGCGGGCGGACATGCCGGAGAGCTCGAAGGAGAGCGTCTCGCGGAACAAATCCGGAGTGGGCGGAGGGCCTTCGGCAAAAATCGCGTCCACGCGCCGGAACCGTGTCCGCAAGTGATCCGAGGATTCGGAAAGCGTGAGGACCCCGTTGTCGATCATGCCGACGTGATCAGTCAGCCGCTCCACTTCATCGATATCGTGAGAGGAGATGAAGACGGTCCAGTTTTCCTGCTCGGAGAGCTCGAGCATGCCCTGCACGAGGTCATCGCGCACGAGCGGATCGAGGCCGGCGAAGGGTTCATCCATGAGCAGGAGCTCGGGGCGGTAAGCGAGGGAGACGAGCAGGGCGGCCTTGGTCTTCATCCCGCGGGAGAAGCCGGAGATGGGGCGATCCATCGGTAGAGCAAATCGCTCGACGAGTCGGCGGCACAGGGCGTCATCCCAGTTCGCGTAGAGGGCTCGGCAGTAGGCGATCATTTGCTGCACCGACAGCCGCTCGGGCAACTGCTGATTTTCCGAGACGTAGCCGATCCGGGCGAGCTCCGGCGGGCCGAGGCGGGTCGAATCCACGCCCAGGATGCGCGCCGTGCCGGAGCTGGGCTGGATGAGGTTGAGCAGAGTCTTGATCGTGGTGGTCTTGCCGGCGCCGTTCGTGCCGAGGAAGGCGTAGACGCAGCCGGTGGGGACCTCGAGGGTGAGGTTTCGCACCGCATCCACCTTGCCGAAGCGACAGGACATGTTTTGGATCTCAATGACGGGGTTCATAATTGGGTTGGCGATTTGGTCAGGCGATTCCATTGGCGCTCCACCATGGCTTGCAGTTCGTCGAGGTGGAGACGCCGGTTTTTTGCCTCGACGACGAGCCGCTCGACTTCTGTGGCGAAGAGCTTCAATTCCCGGGCCGAGGGAGCGGGCGGAATTTTTCCCACGACAGTGCCGATGCCGGGATGGACTTCCAGCAGGCCCTCCCCGATCAGGACCCCGACGGCCTTGTGGGCGGTATTGGGATGAATGCGCAACTCCTGGCTCACGGCCCGCACCGAAGGAAAGCGGCTGCCTGGCTTGAGCAACCCGGAGATCACGGCCTTTTTCACCGCGTAGACGAGCTGCTCGGAAATGGGCAACCCCGGCTGAATCTGCAGCGGGAA
Organism: Chthoniobacter sp.; assembly: GCA_041287745.1. GTDB lineage: Bacteria > Verrucomicrobiota > Verrucomicrobiia > Chthoniobacterales > Chthoniobacteraceae > Chthoniobacter. The sequence goes on from JBGGMZ010000494.1 coordinate 5,970, forward strand.
AGGAAGCATCATCTCGGGGCGTTCACTTGGCACGTGTCACATGGAACATGTGACACGTGTGGAGTGTCAACGCCAAAGTAATTCGCCCTCGCACCGCTGGGGATGCGGAGCGATACCTTGAAATCGAAATGCGACCGTGCAGGCTTGGAAGCGTGACGATGACCGGAGAGTTTGAAATCCATCTGACGATTGCCTCACCTGAGAAGGTGGCGATGGAATCATTGCGGATGCTGGCGGCGGAAAATGGGGTGAAGGTCACGCACATTTTGCTCCACCACGGCCAGCAGCCCTCGCAACTGATGTTGACCCGCCACGGTGCCGGCACGCTGGATGAGACGCTGGCGACGGCTCACACGCTGACGACGCGCCTGGCCGCTCACGGTTTGAAAGTGGGTCGCACGAAAATTGAAATCGACGCGGCCAATCCCGCCGCGCCGGCGGATGCGCTTGCCGCCCAGTCCTGCCCGGCGGATTGGTATTTTGAATATCATGTGAAGGTCGTGTTGCCCTCTATTGCGGACCTCGAACTTCTCGGCGAAGTGGGTCGCCGCCATGCTGCCCAACTCTCGAAGAATGCCTTTCTGGTACGGCCGGACGGAAGGGAGGAGCGCTTCTTGACCCAGCGCTTCTACTCCACCGGTCGCGACCAGGCCTCCCTGGCGCTCGACGCCCTCACAGTCGATTTGCAACGCCATGAATTCACCATTCTGGACTGCGAAACGGAGTACGTTGTCTTCGATAGCAATGTGGCCATGGATACCGGATGGCTTGATGCTAACTGATTCAAAATGGGACTGCTCAATCAACTGATCCGCTGGCTCTCGGGGACGAAGCCGCCCACTGTGCAATCACCCACCACGGAGCGGGCTCCGGTGAGGCCGGCGGAGAAATCGGCCCTCGAGACGGTCTTCAAAACGATGATTGGGCGGCAGAAAGGCTTTGCCCCGACGTTCGGGCTCCCGCCGCGGAATGATGAGCCCATCCAGGGTCTCATCTTCGACCCGGCGACTCAGCATTTTGCTCGCGCTTTCCGCCGCGGTGACCCCCCGTTGCCGACGGAGGAAATGCAGCGTTGGCAGGAGGCCCGGCGGGAAGCAACGTGGCACCTGCTGGACATTGTGTCGGGCACCGAATGGGCCGATAAATTGGTGCTGCGCGGCAGCCTGGCGCTGAAAGCGAGCCTCGGCGCGGTGGCGCGTGAGCCCGGAGACATCGACTGGGTGGTGCAGCCGGCCGGCCTCCGCATGGATCAGCCCGAGGCCCGCCGCATGATGGACGGGATCGTGAAGGCAGTGACCGCCACTCCCAATTCGCGTACTGTGAAGATCGATGTCAGTGCCATCGCCCGGAACGATATCTGGACTTACGAGCGGGCGCCCGGGCACCGGATCGCCTTCCCGTGGTCGTGGGGCGCCCTGCCGCCGGCGCTGGTGCAAATGGATTTCGTCTTCGAACAAAAACTGCACGTTCCGCCCTCCACCATCCGGTTGTCTTTTGCAGATTTGCCGGAAGTTTCGGTGCTGGCCGCGGGTGACGAAGAATCGCTGGCGTGGAAGCTCCTGTGGCTCCACTCCGACATTCATCCCCAAGGCAAGGACCTCTACGACGCCGTCCTCCTCGCGGAACGAACAACGTTGCGAAGTTCCCTGCTGAAAACGGTGCTGCAAGACGCCGATAACTGGAACCCGAAGTGGATCTCGGAGTGGTTCCCGTTTGATGCAAGCGACGGACCCGTGGACTGGGACAATTTCCAGAAAGAGTGCCCGTGGGTCGAAGGCACCGGCGAAGAGTGGGTCGCGCGGCTTCAGAAAGCAATAGCCCCCGTGGTGCGCGAACTGTGCGCGGAGAACAGCGAATGATCCGTTAGTGCCCTTGCGCGCTGAGGAAAGCGTGGGCCTTGGCCAAGGCGCGGGCGCGATGGCTCTCGCGATTCTTCACCTCGGCGGAGAGCTGGCCGAAGGTTTCGCAATAGCCATCGGGCACGAAAAGGGAGTCGTAGCCGAAACCGCCTTCCCCTTTCTCCTGGTTGATGATGATGCCCTCGACCGCGCCGTCGAAGGTCTCGAGCACCCGGCCATCCCGGGCCGCGCACATCACGCAGCGGAAGCGGGCGGAGCGGGCCTTCCCACGGACGGAATCGGCAGCGAGCTCGCGGAGGAGTTTGACGCGGTTGTCTGCGTCGGTGGCACTCCGACCGGCGTAGCGAGCGGAGATGACGCCCGGCGCGCCGCCAAGAGCATCGACTTCCAAGCCGGAATCGTCGCTGAGCACATAGCCCGGGAAGAGCTTCGAAGCGGCCACGGCTTTGATCGCGGCATTCTCGGCGAAGGTCGCGCCGGTCTCTTCGGGAGCCGGGACTTCGGGGTGCGCATTGAGATCGGTCACGTCCCAATCGCTCCCGAGGATGGCGCGAATTTCCTGGACCTTGTGGGCGTTCTTCGTGGCGATGAGGAGGCGGGGCATGGCGGAGGAGAATGGCGGAGGGAGGCAGAACATCCAACACTCAACACCCAACATCGAACATCCAATGCCGCAAGCGTGGGGAGGCGCTCTCTCTGCCATTGGATGTTGGGTGTTCTGCCATCGCGTCCCACCGCTTGCTTGCATCTTGTCAGGACCGCCCCCACAGTTTGACCCCTTTTTCCGTCATGAGCACCGAGCGCCGCCGTCCCTATCCTTACGATCAGATCGAGCCCAAGTGGCAGGAACGCTGGGAATCCGCGCGCACTTTCCACGCGCCGAATCCCGGTGAGTCCGGTTTCGACCCCGCGAAGCCGAAATATTACGTGCTCGATATGTTCCCCTACCCGAGCGGCGCGGGGCTGCACGTGGGACATCCGGAAGGTTACACGGCCACGGATATCATCGGGCGTTACAAGAAGATGTGCGGCTTCAACGTCCTGCACCCGATGGGCTGGGATGCCTTCGGCCTGCCGGCGGAGCAATACGCGATCAAGACGGGGCAACATCCGTCGGTCACCACCGCGGAAAACGTCAACCGCTTCCGCGCCCAGCTCAAGAGGATTGGCTTCGCTTACGACTGGCAGCGCGAGGTCAATACGACCGATCCCGGCTACTACTGCTGGACGCAGTGGATCTTCCTGAAGCTCTACAACAGCTATTTCGACCCTTTCCTGCACAAGGCGCGCCCTATTTCGTTGCTCGAGGATGCGCTGGCCGACGACCCCAGACGGACGGATGAGTGGAAGGATGACGATTATCTCGCGGGCTTGCGGGCGCACAGTGGCGACCTGCCGCCAGAGCGCCGTACGGCGGTGCGTGAGGCCATCATCGAGCACCATCGTCTCGCCTATGTGAGCGAGGCGCCGGTGAATTGGTGTCAGGCCCTGGGCACGGTGCTGGCGAATGAAGAAGTCATCGACGGCAAGAGCGAGGTCGGCGGGCATCCCGTGGAGCGGCGGCCCATGCGCCAGTGGATGCTGCGCATCACGACCTACGCGCAGCGGCTCATCGATGAGCTGGACGGGCTGGATTGGCCGGAGTCGATCAAGCTGTTGCAGCGCAATTGGATCGGCCGCAGCGACGGCGCCGAGGTGCAATTTGCCGTGGCGGGGACGGAGGAAAAGATCACCGTTTTCACTACGCGGCCGGATACGCTTTACGGCGCTACTTACATGGTGCTGGCACCGGAGCATCCGCTGGTCGAGCGCATCGTGAGCGAGGAGCAGGCGCGCGCGGTGGAGGAGTACAAGGAGCGGACGGCGCGCAAAAGCGATCTCGAGCGCACCGAGCTGTCGAAGGAAAAGACGGGCATCTGGACGGGCGCATTTGCGATCAATCCTGTGAACGTGGAACGCATCCCGATCTGGATCGCGGACTACGTGCTGGTCGGCTATGGCACCGGGGCGATCATGGCTGTGCCGGCGCACGACGAGCGCGACTGGGAGTTTGCCCGCAAGTTTGCCCTGCCAATCCGCGAGGTCGTGTCTTCCACGCCCACGCTGGGGCTGGGTGGAGGATCGAGTCCGTGCGAAGCGGAGCCGCTGGAGCCGTTTATCGGCGAGGGTTACGCCATTCATTCCGGGCCGCTCGATGGGCTCCCCACGCCTGATGCGAAAGCTGAGATCGTGCGCCAGCTGGCCGGTCGCGGCCTGGCCCGCAAGACGATCAACTTCAAGCTGCGCGACTGGCTCTTTTCGCGTCAGCGCTACTGGGGCGAGCCTTTCCCGATCGTCTGGGAAAATGGCAAGCACCGGGCACTGCCGGATACGCATCTGCCGGTGAATCCGCCGCCGTTGGATGATTTCAAGCCGACCGGCACGGGCGAACCGCCGCTGGCCAAGGCCACGGACTGGGTGCGCTATTCGGACAAGGCGACGCGCGAGACCAACACCATGCCCCAGTGGGCGGGCTCGTGCTGGTACTACCTGCGCTATTGCGATAATTTGAACCAAAACCGCTTTGTCGGCGTGGATGCCGAGCGCTACTGGATGACCGGCAAGACTGAGCCGGCCGCAGTGGGCGAAAAGGTGCGCCCCGGCGGCGTGGACCTGTATGTCGGCGGCACCGAGCACGCCGTGCTGCACCTGCTCTACGCCCGCTTCTGGCACAAGGTGCTCTTCGATCTGGGCTATGTGAGCACGCCGGAGCCCTTCCAGCGGCTGGTGAATCAAGGGCTGATCCTCGGTGAAGACGGCCAAAAGATGTCCAAGAGCCGCGGCAACGTGGTGAACCCGGACGACGTCATCGGCGAATACGGCGCGGATGCCTTGCGCTGCTACGAGATGTTCATGGGGCCGCTGGAGCAGACCAAGCCGTGGAGCATGGCCGGCGTGGAAGGCGTAGCCCGCTTCCTGGCCCGCGTCTGGCGTCTGGTCATGGAAGAAAACCAAGCCGGCGAGTGGGTCCTCTCATCCGTCCTGCAGGACGTCGAGCCCGACAAGGCGCAGCTCAAGGTCATCCATGCCACCATCAAGAAGGTCGGCAGCGACATTGAGTCCCTCGGCTTCAATACCGCCATCTCGCAGATGATGATCTTCGTGAACACCTTCACGCATGCCAATCCGCGACCGAAATCGGCCCTCCGCACTCTGTTGCAGGTCCTGAATCCCTTTGCACCCCACTTGTCCGAAGAGCTCTGGGAGCGCCTTGGTTTTGATGAAAATGGCGCCCGCCCATTGCCCGTCGAGCCATGGCCGGCCTTTGACGAGGCCATGCTCATCGAGGATGAGATCGAGATCGTCCTCCAGGTGAACGGCAAGGTCCGCGACAAAATCATCGTCAAGAAAGACGCCTCCAAGGAGGACGTGGAAGCCGCCGCCCGGGCTTCGAGCAAAATCGCCGAGTGGACCGCCGACAAAGAGATCAAGAAGGTGGTCGTCGTGCCCGGGAAGCTGGTGAATATCGTGGTCGCAGGATAGGCACGAAGAAAGCTGCAACTTGGAGGTTATCTTGGGGTTAAGGAAAATTAACCCCACATGGCCTCCATATGAAAAAGCTAAAACTCTCTCGGAATCAATGGCTTCTGTGCTTCCTGTTCCTGGTCCTGACGGGAGAGGTGGCACATTACGTCTGGTCTCACTGGGGGCTCGTGACCGTGCATGCCAAGGGAACGCCCTTGAGCCAGGTCATCAAGAGCATCGAGAAACAGGGGCACGTCACCATCAAGACCAATATGGATGGGACCAAGCCGGTGGATATGTATGTGGATTCCGTGCCGGTGACCGAAGCCATGGAGACGCTTTCTGTGAATACGGATTCGCGCTGGCAGCTCACCTACTTCATCGGGCCGGACAAAACGACGGTGAATACGGCTGTCTCCACGTTTGCCTCCGGGCAGCGCAACGAAGGCTGGCGCCGCTACTTCATCGGTACGCCGCCAGTCGGGGACGAGCCAGAGGCTTTGCCCGACCCGCGCGATGATCTCTGGGTGGTGAAGCAGGCCAAGGAGCCAACCCTGCAGTCCTATCTGCAGGAGGCGGCGAAGAATGTGGCCGCGACCTTTTATGTGCCGGATGGCTTTAACCCTCCGGTAAAATCGGCGCCTCGCTCGGGCGCGATTACCTCGTCCCTGCCTCGGCTGGCCAGCGCGGCCAAGGCGAAATATGAGGAAGTCTTTCTGCTTCAGGGCGCTGGGAACCGACAAGCCGATCGCGGGGGCCGTGACCGGGGCGATCGGGGTGGCGATGATGGTGAGCCGCGTTTGGCCGGCAACTTTGGCGGCGGCGACCGGGGCCCGCGCGGCGGCGGCTTCGACCGCAGCGCGTTCGAAGAGCGTATCCAGAACGAAATCAACAAGTTGCCTGCGTCTCAGCGGACCGCGGCCCAGCAGGAACACGACGAGCGCAAAAAGTTCTTCGACGCCATCAAAGACCTCCCGCAGGAGCAGAAGGCAGCCGCCTTCCAGCAGCTGATGAGCGATCCGAACGTGCAGGACAAAATGGAGAATGCGAACAACACCCGCGACTCGCGCCGCAGCCCCCAGGCCCGGATCCAGCGGGCGGGCAGCTATCTGTCCCGCAAGGCAGCCGCGCAATAGTAAGATGAAATCGACCCTCGTGCATTCGCGGCTTCAGCAGGCATTCACTCTCATCGAGTTGCTGTGCGTGATCGCCGTGATCGCCATTCTGGCCGGTCTGATCATGCCCGTGTTGCAGAATGTGACCCTGCGTGCCTACGACACCAAGTGCATGAACAACCTGCGGCAGATCGGTCTGGCTGCCAATGCCGCTGCGAATGACAACGACAACACCTATCCACCCATCGAGATCGATGGCGATAGCAACATCGTTTACGATTCTCTCAAGCTCTCCGACCCGATCAAAACACTGGATGTGGCGCTGGCGCCCTACGGGGTCACGGCCGAGATCCTGAAGTGCCCGGCGGACGTCAAGGGGCCGAACTATTACGCCCAGATGAACCCCCACTCGAGCTACATGTGGTCGCCCTATTCCGAGGAAAACACGACCGCGACGCCCACGATTTTCTCTCGCCGGCGTGGCGAAATCCAAATTTCGCCCTCGCGTCTGCAACTCGCCTCCGACTGGAGCCCGGTGCACTATGTATCCGACGGGAATGCCCAGGCCGGGAAAATGATCTACGTCGTTTACGCAGACAATCACGTGCGCAATACGCGCCGGAAGCACTGATCGAGAGGCAGCTTACAAGCGCTATTTTGCCGGCCTATTGTGGCACTGGGACTATTTTCGGCGTGAATTGCCGGCATCCGAGCATGGACGTTGCGGCGAAATAGATTTGCTGCTAAGACTGCGCACGCATGGCCAACGACCTGAACAAGCAGACCGGAATTCTCGCGCTGGAGGGCGAAATCGATCTGCATCGCTCTCCGCAGGTCAAGGAGAGCCTCGAGCCGCTCATCGCCCAGAAGATGCCGCGCATCCTGGTGGATTTTTCCGCGGTCACGTACGTCGATAGCTCGGGTCTCGCGACGATGATCGAGACGCTCCAGCGCATTCAAAGCTACGGCGGGAAGTTCGCCATGTTTGGTCTGCGCGCGAGTGTGAAAAGTATTTTCGAGATCGCCCGGCTGGATCAGATCTTCAAGATCTTTCCTGATGAAGCAGCCGCGGTCGCAGGCGCCTGATTTCGGCGCAGCTTATTTCAGCGCATCCAGCGCTTTGTTGACTTCGGAGACGTGCGTGGCTGGGGACACGCTTAGGTCGCGCCAGACGATTTTGCCGTCCTTCACGAGGAACGATTGCCGTTTGGCAAAGCCGAGGAATGTGGGCACTCCGAAGGCCTTGGCCACGGCGCCATCCGCATCCGCCACGAGCACAAACGGCAGGTGGTATTTCTCCCGAAACTTCTTTTGCGCATCCGGTTTGTCTTCGCTCACGCCCAGAATCTGCAAGCCGCGTGCTTTGAGGCCATCGAACGAATCGCGCAAGCTGCACGCTTCCTTGGTGCAGCCCGGCGTGTCCGCTTTCGGGTAAAAGTAAACGAGGGTCACGCCCTTGCCGTAATAGTCGGCGAAGCGCACGGCATCGCCGTTCTCGTCGACGGCGGAAACGGCCGGAGCGGTGGAGCCGATTTCGATGGCAGCGGCGTTCTTGAGCCCCAGGAATGTGAACAGCGACATATAGAAAACGAGATGCAGGAATTTCATCACTTCTTCAATGCGACTGATAGCAGTGATTGGATGCCTTGGTAAGCGAGGTTCGATTATTTCGTAGATCGGAAAATTGCCGGGGTGCCGCATCCGAAACGCGCTGACCGTCGCAATAGCTCCATGTGGCAGCTCAACCCAGCGAATCCATTTCCATGATTAATAAAGCGGTGCCTCGAGCCCTCGTCACGATGCGTCAGTGGGTCGATTCCGACTATTTCCCGGAAGGCTCCGCCGCCGTCCGGGAACGTCCGGACCGATTTGAACTGCGGCGCTGCGTGCCCTTTTTCTTTCTCCACTTGGGATGCCTCGCGGTGATTTGGGTAGGCTGGAGCCCGGCCGCTGTTGCGGTTGCTGCTGCGCTCTATTTTGTGCGGATGTTCGCGATCACGGGGTTCTATCATCGGTTCTTCTCGCACCGTACTTTTCGCACTTCACGCGGCATGCAGTTCATTTTCGCCGTCCTCGGTAATACTGCCGTCCAGCGCGGAGCGCTCTGGTGGGCGGCCGTTCACCGCCACCATCACAAACATGCAGACCAGACCCACGACGTGCATTCGCCGGGCCTGAGCGGCTTTTGGTGGGCGCACATCGGTTGGATGACGAGCAGCAAAAACTTCCCCACTGACTACGATTCGCTCCGCGATCTCGCCCGCTATCCGGAACTCGTCTTTCTCAATCGCTTCGATCTCCTCGTGCCGGCCTGCTTTGGCGCTTCGCTCTATGCGCTCGGGGCGCTGCTCCACATGATAGCACCGGGCTTGAGCACTTCGGGTGGACAGATGTTTGTCTGGGGATTCTTCATCAGCACGGTCGTTCTCCTGCATGGCACGCTCTTCATTAACTCTCTAGCGCACGTCTTCGGTTCGCGTCGCTTTGCCACCGAGGATGACAGCCGGAACAATTTCCTGCTCGCCCTGGTCACGCTGGGTGAGGGCTGGCACAACAATCATCACCGCTACATGGGCGCCGCGCGCCAGGGCTTCTATTGGTGGGAAATCGACGTCACCTTTTACGTGCTCAAAGTGCTCGCGTGGTCGGGCCTCATCTGGGAATTGAAACCTGTGCCGCGCAGCGTGCTCGAGGAAGTGGCCCGCCCCGCCACCGCCGCGCAAGCCGCATAAACACAGGCTTCCCGCTCCGATCGCCGTGCAAACCCTCGCTATCATCGGAACCGGCATCTCCGGGCTGGGTTGTGCGCATTTCCTGCACGAGCGCTTCGACCTGACGCTCTACGAGCAGAACGATTACGCCGGCGGACACACCAACACGATCACAGTCGATGAGTGCGGACGTGCTGTGCCGATTGATACCGGCTTCATGGTTTTCAACCACGTCACCTATCCCAATCTCACGCGTCTCTTCCGTGAGCTGAACGTGGAGACCAAGCCGACGAGCATGTCATTCAGCGTGCAGCACGCACCTACCGGCCTGGAGTACAATGGCGGCAGCTTGAATCTCCTCTTCGGTCAGCGACGTAACCTTCTACGGCCGCAGTACTGGCGCATGCTCGCGCAAATCAACCGTTTCAACGAGGACGCCGTGGCCGCGCTCGAGGATGCGCGTTTCGCGGAATATACCCTCGGCGCCTATGTCGCCGAGCGCGGGTATGGGGAGGATATGCTGAACCTCTACCTCGTGCCTATGGGCAGCGCGGTGTGGAGCACGCCGCCGGAAAAGATGCGCGATTTTCCTGCCATAACCCTACTGCGTTTCTGGCACAACCATGGCTTCCTCGGCCTGAAAACACAGCATCCGTGGTTCACCGTGGAGCGCGGAGCGAAGAGCTATGTCGAGAGGATCACCGCGCCGCTGCGGGACCACGTGCATTTGAAGAATGGCGCCACTCGCGTGGCGCGTGCCGGTGGCAAAGTGCAGGTCACGGCGAAGGACGGCCAGACGCGCGATTTTGACAAGGCCATCCTGGCTTGCCACGCTGATCAAGCGCTCGGCCTCCTGGCCGACCCGACTGACATGGAGACACGCCTGCTGCGCAATTTCCGGTATCAGCCAAATACCGCCACCGTTCACACGGATTGCTCCTTCATGCCTGCCACGAAGCGCTGCTGGGCCTCGTGGAATTATCGCATCGATGCCGGGCCCGATGGCCAGGTGATGCCTACGACGCACTATTGGATGAACAGTCTGCAAGGCGTCTCGCGGCAGCGGAATTACTTCGTGTCCCTAAACGCGCGCGACCGCATCGCGCCGGACAAAGTGCTGCGGCGAATCGATTACGAGCACCCGCTCTTCGATCTCGCCGCGATTGAGGCCCAGCGCGAGCTGCCGCAGTTGAACCGGCTCTCCCGTGACCAGGCGACCTACTATGCGGGCGCGTGGTTCAAATACGGCTTTCACGAGGATGGCTTCACCAGTGCCCTGGAGTGCGCCCGCGCCATCACCGGCGAACCCATCTGGTCATGAACTCCTGCCTCTATGAATGCGAGGTCATGCACCACCGGCTGTCGCCGAAGGAGCATCACTTCCGCTATCGCATCTTCATGTTCGCGCTCGATCTCGACGAGATCGACGAAGTCGCGCGCCGCGCGCCGCTTTTCAGCCGCAACCGATTCAATCTCTACGCATTTCGCGACCGCGATCACCTCACCGTCCCCGGTCACGAGACCGCTTCTGCTCGCGAAAATCTCGTCGAGTTTCTTGCCCAAAACGGCGTCCCATTTCCGGCCAACGGTCGCATCACCCTCGTCACTCTTCCGCGCGTGCTGGGCTATATCTTCAATCCGGTTTCATTTTACTTCTGTCACGACGGCACCGGAGAGCCGCTATGCGCTGTCGTCGAGGTAGGAAACACCTTTGGGGAGATGAAGCCTTATCTTCTGCGCGAGCCCGCGAGCGAAAACGGATTCCGCCTCATTACGCCCAAGCACTTCTACGTCTCGCCCTTCTCCGCGCTCGATCTGGCCTTCGACTTCAAGCTGCGCGTCCCGGGCGATCAGCTTGAGATTCACATCGACGATCGCGAGGGCGACCGCCCTGTCCTTTTAAGCGCGCTCACCGGCCGGCGGGCTCCCCTTACCACCGCCCGGCTCGCCTGGTTCACGCTCAAGTATCCGCTCATCACGCTGAAAGTCATCTCTCTCATTCATTGGCATGCGTTGCTCTTGTGGATGAAGCGGCTGCCGTGGCATCGCAAAGCCGACCGCAGCGATCTGCAGCGCGATGTCCTGCGTCCGCACGCCTCACTCGCCACCAAAGCTCCATGAACGACACCGCAACCGAATCCGCTCTCGTCGCCGGCGCACCGCTGGCGTCCACCCAGCCCGGTCTCTATCAGCGTCTTGTGCTCCAGGCGTTGCAAAAGATGACCGCCGGTTCCCTTCGTCTGGAATTGCCCGATGGCAGCGTGCAGGTCATCGGCACTCTGGGCGGCGAAGTGGAGGCGCAGATTTCCATTCGCTCCACGGCGTTCTTCCAGAAATGTGTGCTCTACGGAGATGTCGGGTTCGGCGAAAGTTACATCGATGGCGATTGGGATACGGACTCCATCGAGCGGGTCATCGCGTGGGCGATCTTGAACGTGGAGAACTCGCCCGCCATGTCCGGCTCGAAGGTGCGCGCTTTCGCATTGAACCTCCTCCAGTTCTACAATCGCGCATTGCACCGCCTGCGCCCGAATGATCTCAACATCGCGCGCCGTAACATCGCCGAGCATTACGATCTCGGAAACGATTTCTACCGGCTGTGGCTCGATGAAACGATGACCTACTCCAGCGCGCGCTTCACGGCGCCGGCACAATCGTTGCGCGACGCGCAGATCGAGAAATACGACACGCTCTGCCGTAAGCTGCGTTTGCAGCCCGGGGAGCATCTGCTCGAGATCGGCAGCGGCTGGGGCGGGATGGCTTGCCACGCGACGAAACATTACGGCGTGCGTGTCACCACCGTCACGATCTCGGAGGAGCAGTTCAAGTTTGCCCGCGACCGCTTCGAGAGCGAGGGCCTCGGGGACCGCGTGGAAGTGCGCCTGCAGGACTACCGGCACATCGAAGGCACCTACGACAAGATCGTCTCGATTGAGATGATGGAGGCGCTTGGCGACCGCTACCTGCCGACCTACCTCGCAAAACTGCATGCCCTCTTGAAGCCGGAAGGGCTCATTGCGCTGCAATACATCACCGTGCCCGATTGCCGGCACGCCGAGCTGCGTCGCGGAGTCGATTTCATCCAGAAGCATATCTTCCCCGGCTCGCTCCTGCTCAGTGTCGGTCGCGTGAATGAGTTCCTCAATCGCACGGGCAATCTTTTCCTGCACGATCTGGAAGACCTTGGCTCCAGTTACGCGCGCACGCTGCACCAGTGGTGGGAGAACTTCGGCGCCCAGCTTGCCGCTGTGCGCGCGCTCGGTTTCGATGAACGATTCATTCGCAAGTGGAACTACTATCTGCAGTACTGCGAAGCCGCCTTCGCCAGTCGCAATATCAGCGTCGTGCAGGCGGTTTACACCCGGCCGAATAACCGCACGCTCCACCAAACTTTCCCGCAAGCGAACGTATGACCTCGAAACTTCCCGTCAATGTGAGTCAGACCGAACGTTATGCTGCCGGCATCCTCGGTGCCGTGATCCTGGCGAATGCCCTGCGGCCTCCGCGTTTCTGGCGGCTCTTCTGGGCGGCGTGCCTGCTCTACCGGGCTGTCACGGGTAACTGCAAGGGCTATGAGATGCTCGGCATCAGCACCTGCGAACGGAAGCAAAAGCCATGATCTGGTTTCTCCGCATCGCTGCGTTCATCGTGCTCATCTCGATGCTCTGCGTCACCACTTGGGCGAGCAGTTTTGTGGCGCTCTGGAAAATGCCCCACGAGGTCGCTACGCACCCGTGGTTCATCGCCACGCTCTTCGATACCTACTTCGCCTTCATGGCGTTCTGGGCGTGGGTCGCCTACAAGGAAACGAGCAACATCGTTCGCGGTTTGTGGCTGCTGGCCATCCTGCTGCTCGGCAATATCGCCATGTCCATCTACGTCCTCCGCGAGCTTTTCCGCGTGCCGGCGAATGCGACTTTCGGCGACGTCCTTCTGCGCCGCAAATGATGGCGTCGGCTACGATGTCTTCCGCGCCGTCGTTTTGGCAGCGGCGCGTGGTGACGCCGATCGCCACTCAGCTTAAGCAGGGCATCACGCCGGAAAAGATCGCGCTCACCATCGCGCTTGGATTGCTGCTCAGCGTGTTTCCCATTCTCGGCGCCACCACCCTCCTCTGCGCCGTGTTCGCCTTTGCCCTGCGTCTGAATCAGCCCATCATCCAGCTCATCAATTACCTCGCGTATCCGCTGCAGATTGCGTTGCTCATTCCTTTTTACCGCGGCGGGGAGCGGCTGCTCGGCCTGCCACCGGTACCGCTCAATATCCCGCTGCTCCTCGAGCGTTTTCGCGCGGATGTCGGTCAATTCTTCCGCGACTTCAGCCTCATCGCGCTCGGGGGAATTCTCGTTTGGATCATCGTCGCGCCGCTGGCGATCGCTGCGATCTACTTTGCCATTCGCCCGGCCTTGCGCGTGCTCGCTGCGCGCATCCGTCCGCCGCTTTCCAGCGAACTTACTCCCAGATGATTACCTGGCTGCTCATCGGACTCGGTCTCCTTCTCGTGCTTTTCGCCATCGTCTGGGCGATCGGCGTGAAGATTCGCAACTATTCGTTCCTTGACGTCATGTGGAGTTACGGTGTGGCCATCGTCGCCCCGATTTACGCGGCGGCCGGTCCCGGTCACACTGAAAGGAAGGTGGCCTTCACCGTGCTGGGCATGGCATGGAGCCTGCGCCTCGGCTCTTACATTTTCTTCCGTGTGCTGAAGCATCATCCGCAGGAAGACGCGCGCTACGCGGGTCTGCGCCAGCGCTGGCCGGGGACAGGCATGTTTCTTGTCTTCCACGAGTTGCAGGCAGTCACGGTTGCCATCTTCTCGCTCCCTTTCCTGCTGGCCGCGTGGCGCACGATGCCCTTGCGGGAACTCGACATGGCTGGGCTCGCCATCGTCGTCATTGCTTTGCTCGGTGAAAGCCTGGCCGATCGGCAGATGAAGCGCTTCAAAGCGGACCCGGCCAACAAAGGCCGAGTGTGTGACACCGGCCTCTGGCACTACTCACGTCACCCCAATTACTTCTTCGAGTTCCTCGTCTGGGTCGGCTTCGCCCTTGCCTCCATCGATACTCCACACGGCTGGGTCACCCTCCTCTGCCCCGTGCTCATGTATTACTTCCTCACCAAGGTGACCGGTATCCCGCTCACTGAGGAGTACGCACTGAAAAGCAAAGGCGACGCCTACCGCGAGTATCAGCGCACCACCAGCGCCTTCGTTCCTTGGTTCCCCAAAGCATGATCTCCATCGACTCCATTCTTGAGGCCAACGTCGTCCCCGATCCGCTCATCCGGCTTGGGATCCGGCACCTGCTCGGTGAGACGCTGAAGGAGAAATGCGGTGGCAGCGTGGAGGAGCGTCAGGCGCGGCTGCAGGAGCATATCGACGGACTGCGCCGCAGCCCGATCGCGGTTCAGACCCATGCGGCCAACGAGCAGCACTACGAAGTGCCGACATCCTTTTACCAATACGCATTGGGGAAACGGCTGAAATACAGCTCCGGCTATTGGCCGGCGGATGTGGACACGCTGGATGAAGCCGAGGAGCGAATGCTGGCGCTGACCTGTGCGCGTGCGGAGTTGGTCGATGGCCAGCGCATCCTCGAACTGGGCTGCGGCTGGGGCTCACTCTCGCTGTGGATGGCGGAGAAATATCCGCAGGCGCAGATCACGGCGGTGTCGAATTCGCGGACACAGAAAGAACACATCGATGGGGAGTCGGCGCGGCGTGGACTTCCGAATCTCACGATCGTCACCGCAGACATGAATGTCTTCGACACAGCGGAGGCTTTCGATCGCGTGGTGTCGGTGGAGATGTTCGAACACATGAAGAATTACCAGCTGCTGCTCGCGAAGGTGGGTCGCTGGCTGGTTCCCGGCGGGAAGCTCTTCGTGCACATCTTCACTCATCGCGAGGCGGCGTATCACTATGAGGACAAGGGGCCGAGCGATTGGATGACGCGTTACTTTTTCGCCGGCGGACAAATGCCGTCGCACGACACCCTGCTGCACTTCCAGGATGATGTGCGGATCGAGGCGCGCTGGGCGGTGAGTGGGACGCATTACCAGAAGACCGCTGAGGCGTGGCTGCGCAACATGGACGCGCATCGCGCGGAGATCCTCCCGCTCTTTGCGCAAACCTACGGCGAGGCCCAGACCACGCGTTGGTGGGTTTACTGGCGGGTCTTTTTCTTGGCCTGCGCGGAGCTGTGGGGATATCGCGGTGGGGACGAGTGGATCGTATCGCACTACCGCTTCCACAAACCGTGAAAACCTCTCCGGCCCGTTGCTGTTTGGTTGCTGTGTTCGCCGGATGGTTGATCGCCGCTTTACCTGCTTTTGCCGCAAGTCCAATGGCGACCGCAATGACGCGAGGCGATGCTGCGGACGAACAACTCAAGACCGCGGAGGCGCTCACCGCCTATCTTGAGGCGGAAAAGCTCGGAGCGAAGAATTCGGACGTGCTGCGGAAGATTTCCCGCGAGCTGGCGTTGTCGATGGTGGATACGAAAGACAAAGATGAACAACGCAGACTAGGCGAGAGGTCGCTCGAGTATTCGAAGCGTGCCGTGGAGGCCGATCCGAACGATGCTTCGAGTCAGCTCGGGTTGGCAATCTGCTATGGCCGCGTAGCACCGTATCTCGATAACAAGACGAAGATCGCCTATTCCAAGCTGGTGAAAGAGCACGCCGAGAAGGCGCTGAAGCTCGATCCCTCGCTGGACTATGGCTATCATGTGATCGGTGCCTGGAGTTATGAGCTCGCGAGCTTGAATCCGGTACTTCGCGCCATTGCCAAACTGATCTATGGCGAGGTGCCGGCCGCTTCCTATGAAGACGCGGTGAAGAGTTTCAAGAAAGCGATCGAACTTGCGCCACAGCGGGTGGCGCACCACATCGAACTCGGTCGCACCTACGCGGCAATGGGGCAGAAAGACCTGGCTCGCACCGAGTTGAACAAAGGGCTGGCACTGCCGAGCAGCGAGAAGGACGACGCAGGCACAAAAGAGCGCGGACGTGAGGCACTGAAGAAGCTCTGAGGGCGCTGGCTTCGCGGCCTATCGCGTCACTGCCTGGAGAAACGTCTCCACGGCATAGGTGCTGATCTGTCCGCTGGGGCCGTTGAAGTTGTAATCGCAGGCATGCGTCGCCCATGGCAGACGCACGAAATAGTGCGGCGTGCCGATGCTTTTCAAACGGGCGCACAGGCGTTCGCTCTGCCGGAACCACACCAGTTCGTCGCGCTTGCCGTGGATGAGCAGCGTTGGCGGACTATCGCGCTGGGCGAGCAGGATGCTGGAGGCGCTATCGTAATTGGCCCGAGCTTGTGTCGGCGTGCCACCAAGATACTGGTTCAGCAATCCCAGCGAATTGAGAATGTCGTCCGCGCGGGCATATTCGTAGGCATAGTGCATATCCGCCGGCGCGTAGAAAGCGATGCATCCGCGGATGTTGGGAAGGTGGGAACCATAGGCCACGGCTTCGGCGATTTGTCCGCCCGCAGAGCGACCCAGCAGGACAAAGCGTTGCGGATCAATGCCGAGTTGCGCGGCGTGTTCTTTCAAATAGTCGATCGCGTCGAGCACATCGTCGCGTTGCGCCGGCCAGGTCCAGCGCGGGGCGAGCCGATATTCAATCGACGCCACGGCATAGCCACGGCCGGCGAGATAGTGATTCAGCGTGGCGCCTTCGGCCGCTGTGCCATTGATCCAGCCGCCGCCATGAATCACGACGACACACGGCGCGGGTTGTGAGTTCGCCGCGCGATAGAGGAGAAGCTGTAGCGATTCTTCGGCGTGGTGGGCGAAGACGCATTGTTCCACTTTCACAGGCGTCACATGCGACGTGGACCACAGCTGTTTCCACGAGAGCGGCGACCCAGCCGCGGCCTTGTGCTCTCCGGATTCCTCGTTGGCGACGGGAAACGCGCGGGAGAGCTCTTCCGGCAAGCGCCGGGCCACGGCATTTGCGCGAATGACCGAGGACATGAGCAGCACCGAGGCAATGAGCAAGAGCGCGGTAGCGGTGCAATTCACCGGTGTACGAGCCCCGGGCAGAAAGGCGAGCACCAGCGGGAGGATGAACAGCCAATGGCCGAATTCCGTGACGAGGAGCGCGATTTGGAAAAGAGGAATCGTGGGAGCCGGTAGTACCGCGAGAAGGGCAGCCGCAAAAAGTACCGCCGCACAGAGCAAGCGGAACAGCGACCAGATTATCCTCATCCGAGAAAAGACAGGCGCCGGGCCTGGGCGTTCAACTCTCGCCGGCCGAAACGCTTCTAACTAATTCCCCCCGAGCAAGACGATCGGCCCCTTTCCGACGGGGACCCCGCCGGCCTGCTCGACGCTGATGGCGAAATTGTCGGCCTTGCTGATCGGTTGATCCGGCTGGAAAGCAACGCGCGCGACCCCGTCGGCGTTCACGGGAACGACGCCACCGTTGACCGGCTTGGGATACTTCGGATCGATGACCCAGAGCTGGTAATCCTTGCCGGCTTCCGGCTTGGGCACATTGGTGAGCTTGATGATGCCGCGCTGTTTCTCGGGGTCCCACACGATCACGGCTGTGGCTTTGGCGTAGGCATCCACCTGCGCGGCAAGGGCGGCGATCTTCACTTTAGCCAGATTGTCGCGATTGCGCAGGTCGCCGACCTCGGTCAGCAACGCATCCCGATCCTTTTGCAAGGCGCTGCGTTCCATCCACAGGGCTGTGGTCGAGATTACAAAGCAAGCGGCGATGGCCCACGGGATCACGCTGCCTCCGCCGGACGACTGTTCCGCAAGTGGCGTGGCGGAGGCCGAAGAGGGCCCAGCTGGAGAAGATGTCATGGCTTGGGCTTCGGCGCGAATACGGGAGAGGACACGCTCGCGCAACTGTGGCGGCGGAAGCTGGCGCGGCGCGTTGTGGGCGAGAGCTGCGGCGGTTTCACGCAGGCTTTCGGCCAGCGCCTTGAGTTCCGGGTCGCTGGCGAGCATGGCCTCGAAAGCGCGCGCCGATTCCGGGTCGAGCGCATCGAGGGCGTATTCGGCGGCGAGATCCTGGCGATTTTCGTCGATCATGCGACACCTCCCAGGTATTCGCGCAGCTTGAGCAGGCCGCGGCGGATGCGTGCCTTGATGGTGCCGAGCGGAGCGCCGAGTTTCTCCGCGATTTGCTCGTGCGTGAGGCCGCTGAAAAAGGCGAGCTCCACCGCCTGCTTCTGCTCGGCGGGAATCTGCGTGAGCGCGGAACGCACCCGCGCGCCTTCGTCGCGGCGTTCTGCTTCGCCGGCGGCAGTATCGTCGGACTCCGGAAAATGGCTGAACTCGACCGTGGCTTTTTCGATCGTGCGATCGAGTCGCTGGCGCACGCGCAGGCGATCGATGGCCTTGTTGCGCAGAATCATGACCGCCCAGGTAAAGGGACTGCTGCGCGCAGGGTCGTAGGTGACCGCCCGGCGCCAAATGTGGGCGAAGCCCTCCTGCAGCACGTCCTCGGCTTCCTTCTCGTCGCGAGTGATCTTGAGCACGAACGAAAACAACCCCGGCGAAAAGCGATCGTAGAGCGCGCCGAAAGCCACCTCGTCGCCAGTAGCGATGCGCGCGAGCAATTGTGCGTCGAGCTGGCGGTCGCTTTCCTGGGTTGGAGTCATGGTTTGTAATCTGGACGGCCGCTTGATAGCACCCGTGGGCGTCTCGGCAGCGACAGGCAGACTGGCGCAGGAGATTGCGAGGTTCCAAGGCGGTTGGCAAGTGGCTAGCACGTGATTAAGACGCCGGAAGGCCGCCCGGAGATGCACGTTTTGCGGGAACGTGCTTTACTCATGCATGCAAATCCACACCCGGTTGCGTACCGTGAGCATCCTGATTGCCACCTGCCTCGCCGCGGTAGCTGCCCACTCGGCAGATTTGAGCACGAAGGTGAGTTACAAGAAAGACACGCCGGTGCAGTTCGGCCACTTCACGCTCACTTTCACCGGGGAGCGCCGCGTGGTGACGGAGAAGTTTCCACCCGGGATGACCTTCTATGACTTCCGCGTGACCAGTCCCGCCGGAAACCAGACGATCTCCTGGTCGTCCGGCACCGGCGATATTGGCCCCACCATCTTCAAGGTGGGTGGCGAACAATTCTGGCTCGAGCTCAAGCGCTCGGACAAACTCGGCAAGCTGAAGGAAAGCGAACTGGTCGTCAGCCGAGCGCCTTAGCTGCTGCGCGAGTTAGTCGCGACTGCGCCCGCCCATGAGCAGCGGCAACAGATAGTAGAGCATGTAGGCGAGCGAAGTGATAAAGGCGGCGACGTAGGTCCAGCCTGCGGCATCGAGCACCTTGCGCACGCCGACCATTTCTTCATCGCTGCCGATGAAACCCATCTCCGCGAGCACACGCTTGGCGCGGTTCGACGCGTCAAATTCCACGGGCAAGGTGACAAGGTTGAAGAGCATGATCACGCCCCAACCCGCCGCCATGATGGTGAAGCCAAGACGCGGCGCGATGATCCCGCTGAAGATGCCCAGCATGGGCAGCCACATGACGATCTGGCTGGCGAACTGCGTGGCGCCGACCGCTGCCATACGCAGATGCAGCGGACCATAGGCCTGCTGATGTTGCAGTGCGTGGCCGCACTCGTGCGCAGCGACACCAATCGCCGCCAGCGAGTTGTTCTGGAAATTTTCCACCGAGAGCACGAGGCGCTTGTGCATGGGATCGTAGTGATCGCCGAGCATGCCTTCCTGCGCGACGATTTCGACGTCGCGGATGCCGGCACGTTGCAAGATGGCCGCAGCGACTTCCGCACCCGTGGCGCGCGAAGAAGCACTGACCTGGCTGTAACGAGCATAGAGACTCTTCACTCGCGCGGAGGCGATGAACG
This sequence comes from Chthoniobacter sp., assembly GCA_041287745.1. GTDB lineage: Bacteria > Verrucomicrobiota > Verrucomicrobiia > Chthoniobacterales > Chthoniobacteraceae > Chthoniobacter. Next base: position 25,999 of record JBGGMZ010000494.1, read on the forward strand.
AGATGAGCATCGTTCCGAGAACAATGAGGATGTAGAGAGCAGTCATGGTAGGTAGATATGGACCAGCGCTTGCAGTGCGGAAAAATCCCGCACCTCGCTTCAAGAACGAGCTGCAAGCGTCGGCATAAAATCTGACAATGCGGCGGCACCCGCGTTCAACAAATCGGCCGCGAGCAGCAGCGCAGATTTGAATATTTACTCTGGCACAGAGAGCACCACCTTCGCCGTCCGCTCCGTTGCTCCGAAGTGTGCAGTGACGATCTCTCGCGCGCGTAGTGCGAGAGATTCACGGCGTGTAGCGTTTGCAAGGAGATCGCCGAGTTGGTCCTTGAGTTCGGCTTCGTCCCGTACTTGCACGGCCGCACTTTCCTCCCGCCAGCGTGTAACGATCGCGGCGAAGTTTTCCATGTTCGGACCGTAGACCACCGGCTTGCCTGCGAGCACGGGCTCGACGGGATTTTGTCCGCCGTGAGCGGTGATGCTTTTGCCGATGAAGACGACGGTCGCGAGATAGTACCAGTCGCGCAGTTCACCGGTGGTATTGACCACGAGCACATCGGCCGGCGACTTTGCATTGTCACTGCGGAGAGCGACGCGCAGGTCGAGCGGGCGGAGATCCGCGAGCACTTCCGGGGTGCGCTCCACATGACGGGGCACGAGAATCAGGAACAAATTTGGAAAGCGCGTGCGTAGCTCGAGATAGAGCTTCGCGAGGATGAGCTCTTCACCGGCAAAGGTGCTGCCCGCGAGCAGCACTGGCGCGTCGTCAGCTACGCTCAGTTGCCGCAGCAGCCCGCGGAATTCGGCAACGCGTTCGCCTCCGCCCGTCGTGTAGTCGAACTTCGCGTTACCCGTCACGCGGATGCGATCCTTGCTCACGCCCAATGATTCCCAGCGCGCGATGTCCTCGGGTTCCTGCACAGCGAGCACATCGATGAGGCGAAAGACGGGACCGGCAAGTCCACGCGCGCGGTGGAATCGGCGCTCCGAGCGTGGTGACAATCGCGGGATGAATGTGACGGGCAATCCGCGGCGCTTTGCCTCCGCGAGCAAGTTCGGCCAGATGGCCTCGAGGAAGATGAGCCGTTTCGGTTGAACGACATCGAGCGCGGAGCGTACGAAGCTGAGCAGGTCGAGTGGATTGTAGATGATCTCGAGCCAATCGCAGGAGGCCTCGCGTGCAACGGCGAATCCGGTCGAGGTCGTCACCGAGAGCGCGATGTTCGTCGTCGGGTCCAGCGCGCGGATTTGCCGCGCCAGTTTCAGCGCGAGGAAAGTTTCGCCAACGCTGATCGAGTGCAGCCACAGCCAGGAGCCGCCGGCAAAGCGTTGCCGCTCTCCCGCGGTGTATCGACCGAAGCGTTGCGAAAATTTCTCCTGATAGCCGCCGCGGCGAAACATGCGCAGGAGGTAGCCCGGCAGCACCACGACGAAGATGAAGGGGAAAAAGAAATTGTAGAGACGCAGCGAGCGACGCGCGTCCGCAGGAATGGGCGCGGCCATGAGGTCAGACGCGGAGGCGCAGAAACGCCACTTCCGTCGCGCCGTAGCGCTTCTGCCGGAAACATTCCCATACTTCGCGCAGCGGCAGCTTGGCTCCCGGCAAATGTTCGAGAATGAAAATGCCATTGGGCGCGAGTGCCGTGCGCAGCGATTCCGACCCCAGTAACTCCGGAGTGAAATCGCGCTCGCCAGCCACCTTCGCATACGGCGGATCGGCGATGATCAAATCAAACGAGCCTGGCGAGGCGAAGCGATCGAGAAAGCGGAACACATCCATCCCCTGCACGCTCCCCGTGAGCTTCGTATACTCGAGATTCTTCTCGATCGCGGCCACGGCCCGTCGATCGCTTTCCACCAGCGTCGCCGAGGCAGCGCCCCGACTCAGCGCCTCGATGCCCAGCGCGCCGCTGCCGGCAAAAAGGTCGAGCACTCGCGCGCCGATGATGAAATCGCTCAGGCTCGAAAAGATGGCCCCTTTGACCACGTCCATGGTCGGACGCAATTCACTCTTGGGCAGGTATAATGAAAGCCCGCCCGCACTGCCTGCGATGACCCTCACGGATTTGGAGTCGAGGGTTGCGGCTGCGGTGTTGCCGGGGCTGGAGTCGACGCCGGGGGAGTTCCCGCATTCTGGACCGGCTTGTCCTTATCTTTGTCCTTCTTCTTTTTCTTGTCGTCCTTCTTCGCTTTGTCGTCCTCCTGCTTTGGCTTGTCGCCGCCGAAGATATTCGTGAGCAGATTGCCCAGTTGCATGTTCTCTTTTTGTCCCATGAGCTTGTCGAGCAAGTTGGTCTTCGGTTTGTCAGTCGTACCGCTCACGGTAAACGCGATGGCCCGGCGCCCTCCCTCGATCGGCAGGAAATTGTCGCGGATCATGCCCGGCAGATGCTGCGCCGCCGCTTCCTCGACGGAGAGCTGTGCCTCGAGATTCAGCCGTTTGTCCGTCCGAGCCGTTCCTTTTGCCGCGAGTTGCAGATCGGAAGTATTGAGCGTCAGCTTTTCGATGTAGATTTTTTCGCCGGCCATCCTCAGGTCGGCATGTCCATCGCGCACGCGCAGATCTGCAAGTTCGCGCATGCCCAGGATCTGGCCGATGTTCTGAAAAAGGTCGAGCTGATGAAACTGCCCGTCGCGCAGGTCGATGCGGCCTTCACCATCGGTGCGATCATTGTGCGTGTCGCCGCGCATCTCGGCCTGCCCGCTTACCGTCCCGGTCGACTGACCCGCTTCCGCACCCATCTGTGCGCCGAGCTTGTCCAGGTCCACCTTGGCAAAGGTCACCGCTCCCTTGTAAGGCGAGCGATCCTTCTCCGTGTGGTTGTGGTATTTGCCCTGCACCGTACCGCCGGCGAAGGTCGCCGCGATTTCCGGAAGATCGAAGGCACCCTCCGCGAACTTGAAAGGTGTGGTCACGTTTTCAAACGTGAACGCGTCGGCCCAGACGATCTTGCCGATCGAGGCCGTTCCTTCCACGCGATCCGAGGTGAGCGAGGTGTAAACCATGTTCACGTCGGTGAAGACAGCCACGTGCTTGCTATCCTTATCGAAAAGCTCCACGGCGCCGCCCTTCACCTCGAAGCGTTCGACCAGCACGACGAACGAGCTCTTCTTCTCCGCAGCCTTTTCCACTTCCTCCTTTGGCTTCTTGTCCTCGGTCTTGGCTGCTGCGGTGTCGGGCAGCCCTTGGTCCGCGGCCAGGCGTTGGGTGGCATCCTGTCCAGCCACCTTCTCCGCCTGCTCAGGAGCGGGCAGCTTCCATTTTCCGTCGGCGGCCTGCACCCACATGATTTTCGGCGTCTCCACGGCCATGTCGGTGATCACCAGCTTTCCCTGCAGCAGCGGGGCGAAGCGGCAGTGGGCGTTGAACGAGGCGGCCTCCAGGAAATTCGCTCCGCCATTCGGAATGGTGATCCCAGTAATGTGCAGATCGCCGAACGGGGACACACTCACGTTCCTCAGTTGCAACGGCATACGCAGAGCTTTGCTCAATTCCTCCTGGATGCGCGCCTGCGAGCCGGGCGACTGGATATAAAGATTCAACGCCACGACGAGCACGACCCCCAAGGCCAGCAATACGAAGAGCCCGATCAGAATAGCCTTGGAAACTTTTTTCACGCCGCACAACGTAGCCCCCGAGCCTTGAAAGAAAAGGCGGAATCACCCGTGCTGCATGCAGGAAACCCTTGTCATTCTAAATCCGGCGGCTCGCAGTGAGCGGGCGAAGGCGGCGTGGCGTCGCATTGAGAAGCTGCCGAATTGCACCATGCGGGCCACCTCAGCGCCGGGCGACGCCCGTAATGTGGCGGAAGCTGCTGTGAAAGAAGGGTTTAAGACCATCGTGGCCGCGGGCGGCGACGGTACGGTGAATGAGGTGGTCAACGGGATCGTGGGCTCCGATGTCGCCCTTGGCATCATGCCCGTGGGCACGATGAACGTCTTTGCCGCCGAGCTGGGTCTGCCGGGTGATCTCGATGAAGCTTGGGCCATCATCCAGGCCGGACGCACCCGCCGAGTCGACCTGTTGCGCGCCAATCAGCAGTATTTTGTCCAGCTGGCCGGGGTCGGCCTCGATGCGCAGGTCGTCCAGGCGACGAGTTGGAATTTCAAAAAGAACTTCGGCCCTCTGAGTTACCTCATCTCCGCGGCCCAGATCGCCGCCCGCAAGCCCCCCCGCCTCTATGTGGAAGCCGACGACCAGGTGCGCGAAGGTTCCTTTGTCCTGATCGGCAATGGCCGCTATTACGGCGGCCCCCTCGCTTTCTTCAAGGACGCACGCATCGATGACGGCAAGCTCGACGTGCTTATCTTCAAGAACCTCGCCTACTTGGACATCGCCCGCTACATCACGAATGTCTTCATCGGCAAACATACCGGGCTGCCGGACGTGGACTATTTCCAGACGAAAAAAGCCATGGTTCGCAGCGACGAAGACGTCCCGGTGGAAGTCGATGGCGAGGTCGTCGGCAACCTGCCGGTGACCTTCCGAATCTCCTCGCGAAAGTTGAAGGTCGTCGTGCCAGTCGCCCACGATAATTAAAATGATGCGACGGCACGCTTTCCAATTTTACAAGAGGCGTTACGTCGCCTAGTTTCGCGTTACGTATGCGCCCCTCCCGCCGTCAGATGCAGCCGTTCGTAAGACGGTGGCAGACGGGTCGCACCTCCGCCACGATGCTCGTCGTGGCCCTTGGCGCCGGCGCCTTCGGTGCGCAATTCTTTGCCGAGCTGCTGCTGAATGGGCAGCCTGCGCACGATATCCTCCGCGAATGGCTGGCACTCGATAGCGGAGTGCTGCAGAGCGGGCACTGGTGGAAATTTCTCAGCTTCGGTCTGCTCCATGCCGGACTGCTGCACGCCGGGATGAATCTGCTCCTCCTCTACCTCGCCGGCCGCGAGCTGGAACCGATCATCGGCGCGAAACATTTTTCCATCATCTATCTAGTCGGCAATGTCCTGGGAGGTCTCGCGCATTGGACTTTCATGCGTTGGCAGCCGCTCATGGGCGTCTCCGCCGGCGTGGCTGCGGTCATCGTTGCTTACACTACCATCCTGCCGGAGCTGGAGGTCACCTGCCATCTGCTCTTCGTCATTCCCGTACGCTTGAAGGCGAAGCATCTCGCATGGGCGCTTTTCGGCGTCAGCGCGGTGTGTTGGGCGACTGTCACCGCGCCGGAGATTGGTCCGGCGGGCATGATCGCTGGCGCTCTTTTCGGCTGGGGTTATGTGAAGCAGCTTGGCTACGGCAACCCGCTCGCCATTCAACGTTACATCTTCGATCGACGCCAGCGGGCCGCCCGGCTCGCGCGCATGAGTCCGGAGCAGTTTGTCACTGCGGAGATCGATCCGATTCTCGAAAAGATCGCGCAGCATGGTGTGAAGAGCCTGACCCGCGCCGAGAAGAGGATTCTCGAGCAAGGTCGCGGCAAGCTGACGGAGAAGCCGGTGCAGAAGTAGCGCTGCGATTAGTAAGTCGCTGCTCTTGTAAACCGGGGCCAGTTGCCGCCGATCTGTCCGGCAAGAATCCGACCGCGCGGCGCAGGACTATTGTGACACGCTCGGATTCTCCGCGTTCTTGATCAACAACGCGGGCTTCTTTCCATCGACCGAGAGACGGTAGATCGAACGCTGTCGCGCCTTTTCCGGCTGCCCGTTGCAGAGGATTTCATTCTCGCTCACCCATGCCGCATTCCAGCCGAAGAATCCTTTTGGCGTGATGCGCATGGACTTCCAGGTGGCGAGATCGAGCGTCCAGACGGCCGGTGGCGGACCGTCCCAATCCTTGCGCTTCACGTCTTCATCCATATCTGCGTCGACGAGCAAAGTGTGTCCATCCGGGCCGACGGAGAACTGCTGGCCGCTGTTGAAGCCCGCCCTTGGGATGAGCTTCTCGAGAGCACGTTTCTCCTTCAGCGTGCCGTCGAGCGCAAAGTGGTAGAGCGTGTTCAGATCCTGCGCGTAAAAGCTCTGGCCGTCTGGCATCCAGGCCACGGAATACAGCGAGTCGGCAACCTGGGTCTTCGTCTCGAAGAGGTGATAGTGCGTGCCGTCCCCATCGATGAACGCGAGCCGCCAGTGGTGGTCGATCATCGTGCTGAAGATGAGCTTGGACCCATCGGGCGACCAGATGGGTCCGAAGTTGTTGTCACTCGGGATGCCCGGCAGCACCGTCACCATGCCCGTGGCCACATCCGCGATGGCAATGTGACGTTCGGTGGTTTTCGCGTTTTCCGTATTGTAGGCGATGCGGGCGCCATTGGGCGAGATGCGTGGCCACGCGCCGTTCGCTACTTTCTTCGGAGCCGTGCCATCGAGATTCGCGACATAGATGGCGCTCTCCTTTGAAAAGGCGATCTTGCGCGGGGTGTCGCCTGCGTGGAGAACCAGTGCGCTGAAGAGGAAAACGGAAACGGTGCGAAAAACGTGCATTGGAGGAATACGTTAAATGAACGCCATCTCTTACAGACTTCGCAGGTATCCCTGCGCGGTGTAACGGAGTCGAAGGATCCCGTCGTTCAGCCAGAGATGGTTCGCCAGCCCTCGATTCCGCTGAGGACCGCGAGAAGGGCAGGTTTGAGGGAACGTTTTAGATCCGCTCCAGCTTGCCGGTGCTGTCACCGAGCTTGTCCCCCTTCACACCCATGCGATCAAGCATCGAGAGATACAAGTTCGTCATCGGCGTTTCCTTTTCGTAGTGCACGTGACGGCCGGGCTTCAGCGTGCCGCCGCCGCCGCCGCAAAGGAGCACGGGCAGGTCGTGGTGCTGGTGTGCTTGGGGATCGGCAATCGCGCTGCCCACGACGATCATCGAATTGTCGAGCACAGTGCCGAAGCCTTCCTTCATCCCCTGCAGCTTCCCGAGGAAATACGCGACCTGCTCAATGTGGAATTTATTGATCTGTGCCAGCTTCGCCTTCTTCTCCGCATTGCCGCCGTGGTGCGAGAGATCGTGGTGGCCATCGGTCACGCCGATGAAAGGATACGGTCGGTTACTCCCTTCGTGCTGCACCATCATCGTGGCGATCCGCGTGGAATCGGTCTGCATGGCCAGGGCCAGCAGGTCGTACATGATTTTGACGTGATCCGGGAATTCTGTGGGAATGCCCTCCGGCTTTTCCATGCCCGCGCGCGGTTTGGCCTGGTTGGCCGCCTTGAACTTTGCGTCTTGCTGGATGGCCGTTTCCGTCTCGCGCAGGCCGGTGAGATATTCGTCGAGCTTGTGGCGATCAGTGGCGCCGAGGTTCTTTTGAAAGGCCTTCGCATCCGCCGAGACCACATCGAGGATCGAGCTGCGGCAGCTCTCGCGCAGCGCCCGGCCAGCGACGAGGTCGGGATCTTCCTCATTCGCCGAGAAGAGTCGCTCGAAAACCAGGCGCGGATCACCGATCGGCGGCATGGGCGAGTTCTCGTTGCGCCAGGAAAGATTGTTTTGATACGCGCAGGCGTAGCCCGAATCGCAGGAGCCGGCCTGCCGCAGATTGGTCTCGCAGCTTAGCTCCATGGAAGGCAACCGCGTGTTCTTGCCGACCTGCAAGGCCGCCACCTGATCCACCGAGATGCCGACCGAGATATCGACCCCCGCCGTCTTCCGTGCGTGGACCCCCGTGAGGAAACACGAATTGGCCCGCGCGTGATCCCCCGCGCCATCCCCGAGCGCTCGCGCCTGCACATGCGCCAGTCCGCTCAATACCGACACCTGCTGCCGCACCGGCTGCAATGGCGCAAGCGTCGGGGACAGATCAAATTTGTCGCCGATGACTTTCGGCGTCCAGCTGTCCATCTCCGCGCCATTCGGCAGGTAGACGAAAATCATCCGGCGTGGCGCGCCGCCCATGGGCGCCCCGGCGGCTTTCAACACGCTCGGGAGCATGCACTCCAGGAAAGGCAGGGCCATGGTCACGCCCAGGCCGCGCAAAAAGCTGCGCCGGGGCAGGTAAATGGATTTGTTCGGGATATGCATGGCGGGTGGAGCAGCTAGTGGCGACGGAAGAGAAAACTGAGAGGCAAACCGGCAAAGGAACCTTCCCCAATAGATGATTCGGCTACGGCCGGGGAGGCAGGATGGAAAGGCGCCATATGCATGTATCAGTGGGCGGGCCCGGGACTTAGCAAAGCCGTCTTCTGTGCCTCGGAGAATTTGCGGTGATCGCCTTCGCCGCGCCGCATCTGGAATGGGACGCTGTTCACCACTTCCATCACGAGATTGGAGAAATTCGGGTTCTTCTCCAGGGAAGCGGAGATCTTCTGGATAGTGACCCGGTCGTAATACTCGAGCCCACGCCCCAGGGCGTAGGTGAGCATCTTCTCGGAGATGCAGCGCAGGAAATCGGAGCGTTTCTTGGTGAGAAGGATCTGCCGGAGCTCCGCCGGACCGGCAAATTTCTCTCCGGTCACCAGCTGGCCCAAAGGATCGATCTGCGCGCCCTCATCCTGGACGCGCACCATGCCGATACCGTCGAACTGCTCCAGGCCAAAGCCGATGGGATCCATGCGGGCGTGGCAGCTCGCGCAGGTGGGATCCTGCCGATGCTGTTCCATGCGCTGGCGGAGGGTGCCGTGCAGCTCTGCGCGGTTCTTGTCATCGAGATCGGGCACCTGCGGCGGTGGCGGCGGCGGCGGTGTGCCGAGCAGATTTTCCAGCACATACTTGCCCCGTTTCACTGGGGAAGTGCGGGTGGGATTGGAGGTAATCGTAAGATAGGTGCCTTGCCCGAGGATGCCGCCGGGGCGATCCGGAGGGAGTTGCACTTTCACGAAGGCCTCACCCTCGATGCCTCGGATTCCGTAGTGCCGTGCCAGGCGCTCGTTCACGAAGGTGTAATCCGCGCCGATGAAGTCGAGCACGGAGCGGTCTTCGTGCATGATCGTCTCGAAGAGCATCTCCGTCTCTCGCTCCATCGCCGTGGCGAGACCCTGATCCCAGGAGGGGAAGGCTCGTGCGTCGGGCTGCACGAGCTTGAGATTGCGGGTTTGCAGCCACTGGCCGCCGAAGTTTTCCACCAGCGCGGAAGCCTTCGGGTCGGCGAGCATGCGCTTGACCTGGGCACCGAGGTTCTTGCGCAGCGTGCCTTTCTCGGCCTCGGCGAAAAGCTCGTCGTCCGGCATGGTGCTCCATAGGAAATACGAGAGGCGTGAGGCGAGCGCCCATTCGGTAATCTGCGTGGCGATCTGCGGATTGTCCGGCTGCGCTTGGAGCTCACCGCGGAAGATGAAGTGTGGTGAGACGAGGATCGCCGTGAGCGCCGTCTGCACACTCTGCTCGAAATTCCCGCCCTTGAGCCCAGCCTGCTTGTAAATCCACATGAAGCGCTCGACTTCGTTCGCCCCCAGCACGCGGCGGAAGGCGTGCTTGCCGAAATTCTGGATGATCGCGCGCGCGGCAGACTCGAGGTTCGGCTGCCCGCCGCCGGGCTTGAAGATGCGGTACTGCGATTCCGGCGCTTTCACCGGCTGAGGCGGAGTCATCAGCAGGATTTGCCGCACGACGAAAGTGCGCTTGCCATCGGTGGTGTCGGCGCCCTTGTTCTGCGCGGTAGTGCTCTTCGCGGCCTCGCCTGACTTGGTCGGGTTTACCACGTGCATCATCAGCGTATGCTCGCCGGGCTTGGCCACGGCCATGGTCGCCTTGATCTGCTCCTTGAAATCCTTGCGGCCGGAAAGCTCGGTCGTCCGCAGCGACTGGCCGTCGAGTTTCCACTCCAGCTTGGGTGCTTCACCACCCACTTTCTGTGACTCGACCACGAGCTTCACGTCGTACTGACCAGCCAGCGGGAGATCGAGTTTCACTGTCGATTCATTCTCGTCGATCTTGCGTGAGATCGAAGTGGTGCCGTTCTTGGGGCCGCCCTCGATCTTCATGAGATCGACGTAGATCTTGTCCGGACGCGGCTTGTGATCGTTGAGGATCGCCATGCTCATCACCTTCTCCGCCGCCGCGAGGTAACGCTCGAAAAGCACCGGCGGCAACGTGAGCGAATCCCCGATATTATCGAAGCCATAACCGGAGTCGTCCGCGGGGAAATCGTCCGCCGGTTGGAAGTCGACGCCGATCAAGTCGCGGATGGTATTATTGTATTCCGCGCGGTTCAGGCGGTGGATCGTGACCCGACCCGGGTCCGGGTGATCAGGATCGACGGCGAAGACGGCGACATCGATCCACTTCATCATCTTCTCGCGCTCTTCCAGCGTGGGCTGCTTTTCCTCGTCGGGCGGCATCTCGCCGGTGCGCAGATTCTCGAGCACGTGGCCCCAGTTTTTCTGGTCCTGCAAGGCGGCGACATCATCCAGGGCCAGATTGCCCTTCTTCTTTCCCTTGCCGTGGCACTTGTAGCAGTAGGTCTCGAGCAGCGGCTGGACGTCTTTCTTGTACTCCAGCGGACCGAGGACCACGGGCGCCGTGGCGGCGGCCAGCGGATCATCCTTGGCGGGCTTCGCATCGGACGCTGGCGCCGGTGTGGCATCTGCCGGGGCGGCCGCTTGCGGCTCCTTGCTGGAAGGTGTGGCCGCAGGGGCTGGGGGCGACGTATCTTCCTGCGGTTTGTCCGCGGGCTTCGAACATCCCATCCAAGTGGCGATAAAACCGGCGGCGCCAAGGCGCAGCAAAAGAGACATGGGGGGACGGCGGGTCTTCACGGAACCGCGAATCTACATCGTAGTTTTACCATAGTCGAGTGCGCGCTGGGCAGCTCCCGGCAAGGCAGTGAGATATTTACCCCCAGAGCGCTCTACCGTTGGGCTCCGCCGTCCACGGCCGCCCGGATGGCCGCCAGCAATTCCTCCGCCCGATACGGCTTCCGTAGAAAGTCCACCCCTTGCGGCAGCACGAAATCGCCACGGAAAACCTCCGCGCTGTAACCGCTCGTATACAGGACCTTCAGCGAGGGCTTTTTCGCGAGGAGCTGCTGGGCGAGCTCGTGGCCGGAGACCCCGCCGGGCATCACCATATCCGTGATCAGCACATCGGTCTCGGGCCCGCATGTTTTCCAAAGCTCGAGCGCGGTGTTGCCGTTGATCGCCTCGTGGATTCGGTAGCCATTCTGCTTCAGCACATGCACCACGACTGAGCGCACCGTCGCGTCGTCTTCCACGATCAGCACCGTCTCGCTCCCCCGCCGGCTCGTCGGTTTGGATTTCGGGAGGGGCTTCGTACTGGTGGCGCTCGGCGTCTGCCGCGGCAGAAAGAGCGAGAAGGTCGAGCCCTGGCCCACTTCGCTTTCCACGGTGAGCCAGCCGCCATGTTGCTGCGCGATGCCGAAAGCCGTGGCCAGGCCGAGGCCAGTGCCCTTGCCCACTTCTTTCGTGGTGAAGAAGGGCTCGAAAATGTGCGGCAGACTTTCCGGTGATATACCGCGGCCGGTATCGACGACATCGACCTGCACGAATGGATCGCCATCCACATTGGCCGCGAGCTTGGCCGGCAACCCATACGGCGGCACCACGTGGGTGCGCAGCAGGAGCTTGCCGCCCTGCGGCATGGCGTCGCGCGCATTGACCGCGAGGTTCAGCAGCACCTGCTCGATCATCGCGGAATCCGCATGGATCGGAGTGGGCTCCGCGGTGAGTTGCGTCTGCAGGGTGATGTGCTCGCCGATGAGCCGGCTGAACATTCGCGACGACTCCTCGACGATGCCATTCATCTCCAGGTCGCGCGGCTGCATCGGCTGGCGCCGGCTGAAGGCCAGGAGCTGCCCGGTCAGCGCGGCGGCCCGCTCGGTCGCCATGACGATGTCCTGGAAAATGGCGCGCACTTCCTCTGGCGGCAACTCGGCCATGAGCGCGAGCGACGAATTGCCCTGGATGACCATGAGCAGATTGTTGAAATCGTGCGCCACGCCGCCTGCGAGCTGACCGATGGCATCCATCTTCTGCGACTGGCGGAGCTTTTCCTCAAGCTGCCGCTGCTCGGTGATGTCGTAGCTGAAAACGGTCACGCCCGTGATCTCGCGTCCATTGGAAATGGGGTTGAACGACTCCTCGAGGATGCGCGGTCCGCGCATGAAACTGCGCACGGTTTCGCGGGTGAATCGCTCGCCGGCCAGCGCGCGCTCGTAGAGTTGCTTCCGGTCAGCCAGCTCGTCGCTGGGCACCACTTCTTCCAAGGGCATGCCCACCTGCGGCGGTCTGCCAATGCGCGCCTCGACCTGCTGGCGAAAGTGGGAATTGAACCGGATGTAACGGAACTCGCGGTCGACTGACCAAATGGACGCTGAGGTATTCTCGATGAGTGCCGTGACGTCGGCCTCGCTCTGGCGCACGTCGCGCGTGGTGCGCTCGACCTTGCGCCGGAGTTGCACATTCCACAGCAGTGCCGCACCGCCGACCAGCAGGGCCACCGCGAGGACCCCGCCGAGAGTCCACAAGAGCCGCTGGTCGAATTCCGGCTCCGGCTCGAAGATGAAGCCATTGAGGCTCGATTTTTTCCGGATGAGACCGATCTCATGGAAAATCTCCTCCATGCGTTCCCAGCGGCCTGGGTTCATATGCCCGAGGTCCACCAGATCGTGCAGGATGAGCGGCCGCATTTCGCGGGCTTCGGTTTCCAGGTTTTCCCGCGTCAGGCCGCGCCGCCGAAACTCGGGCTTGCTCAAGATGAGGTCGATGATCTCGCCCGGGTGCTCCATCGCGTATTCCCAGCCGCGGCGCGTGGCGCGCAGGAAGGCGACCACGCGAGCGCGATCTTTCGTAACCGTCTCCTCCGAGGTGAAAAGGGTGTCGCCGTAAAAATCCACGCCGTAGTCCGCCACTCGGATGATCGCCGGCTCCACGCCCGCCTGCCGCATCTGCGTGGGCTCCACCGTGCTGTAGGCCGTGAGGGCGTCCACGCGCTTCTCGATCAGGTCGCGAACGTTCCAGGTGTGCGGCACCTGCTTCACCGAGGTGAGCGGGATGCCCTCGTGCTTCATCATCGCCTGAAATTGCGCAGCGCCTTCCAGCGGCCCGACCATGATCGAGCGGCCGGAGAGGTCCGAGGGCTTGCGGATGCCGCTGTCGGCCCGCGTCATGACGATAAAAGGCGAGTGTTGGAAAAAAGCCGCGCACGCCACCACCGGCTGACCGCGCAAGCGTGCGAGCAGCACTGCTTCATCCGTGACACCAAATTGCGCACGGCCCGCGAGAACTTCCTCCACGGGTGGTCGATCCTGTGCACCTTCGCGAATCTCCACCTTCAGGCCTTCGGCGCGATAGAAGCCCTTCGCTTCCGCCGCGTAATAGCCGGCAAACTGGAACTGATGATACCACTTAAGCTGCAGAACGATGGTGTCTTCCGCACGCGCTGGCGACATGCCGCAGAAGGAAGCTGCGACGAGCAGCAACGCGAATTTTGTATGTCGAAAGACAAACAAAAAGGGGGTGCGATGCTTGAGCTTTGTAACCGCAGTCATGGGCAGCGAAAGGGGGCGAAAAGCTACTAGCAGTACCTGTTCTAGGGGTAGAACTACTTAATAAAATAAGTGAAACCTGTGGCTTGTAGCCAATAAGCGACAGGTCTGTGTTGCGACGTTTCTGGCGGCCCCAAAACTCCCTATTCCCTTGAAGGCGTGGCCCTTGGGTGCGTCTCGCCCCGGTCACTCCTCGCGCCTGTCATGGGCAAGAAGTTACCTCAGCAGCGGCCGCTCGACCGCCGATTTTGCAGCATTGTTCCCAAGCTTGGCGGCGCGGATCGCCGCCTCAACTAATACCGGCGCCAGCCCTTACAGGCCCGTGCCCGCCTTCAGCGTCTGCCGGCCTTCGTAGATGACGTCCTTATACGTCGCACCCGCCGGAATCATCGGCAGCACGTGTTCGGTGTAGGGCACCATCACGTCCAGCACGTAGGGTTCCTGCGCGTCCAGCATGCGCTGAATGGCGCCGGCGAGATCCTTCTTGTGCATCACGCGTTCGCACTTCACCGCAAAGCCTTCGCAAATCTTCACGTAGTCGGGATAGATACCGGTCGGATCCTCCAGGCTGCCCTCATAGACCTTCTTGGGATTGCCGAGGAAGGTGTGGCCGCGATTCGACTTATAGAAGCGGTCTTCCCATTGCATCACCATGCCGAGCCACTGGTTGTTCAGGATCATCACCTTGGCGTTGATTCCCTCCACGTGCGCCATGGCCAGCTCCTGCACGTTCATGATGAAAGAACCGTCACCATCGATGTCCACCACCTGCTTGTCGGGGAAGGCCACCTTGGCGCCGAGCGCCGCGGGATAGCCGAAGCCCATCGAGCCGAGGCCTGCGCTGGTCAGCAGGGTGCGCGGATTCTTGAAATCGTAGAACTGTGCGGCCCACATCTGGTGCTGGCCCACGCCGGTCGTGATGATCGCGTCGCCATTGGTCAGCTCGCAGAGCAACTTGATAGCGTACTGCGGCTGGATCACGTCTTCCGTATCGTTGAAGGTGAACGGGAATTTGTCCTTCCACGCGTAGATCTTCGTGTACCAATCGGGGAAGGCCGTGAAGCCCGTCTTCACGCGCTGCTTGCCGGATTCCGCGAGCATTTCATTCAAGCGGGCGAGCGCGTATTTCACGTCGCTCAGGATCGGCAGCTTCACCACCTTGTTCTTGTTGATCTCTGAGTTGTCGATGTCGATGTGGACGATCGTGCCGTGCTTGGCAAACTCGCTGATCTTGCCGGTCACCCGGTCGTCGAAACGCACGCCGATGGCCAGCAGGAGGTCGGCTTCGTTCACCGCATTGTTGGCGTAAACGGTGCCGTGCATGCCCAGCCACTTCAGCGAAAGCTCGTGCGTCTCCGGGAAACAGCCGATGCCCATGAGGGTGGTCGCCACCGGGATGCCCGTGCGCTCCACAAACTCGAGCAACTCAGCCGAGGCTTCGCCAGAGATGATGCCGCCGCCGCAGTAGATCATCGGGCACTTGGCCTGTTTGAGGAGGCCCATCACTTCGTTCAGCGCCACGTCGTCCGCATGCTTGATCGGATCGTACCCGCGCAGGTTCACCTCGGCCGGGAAGACCGGCTGCGTGGTCGCCAGCTGGATATTCTTCGGGATATCGATCAGCACCGGGCCCGGACGACCGGTCTGCGCGATGTAGAAAGCTTCCTTCACGATCCGCGGGATGTCGTTCACATCCATCACCAGATAGTTGTGCTTCACGATCTGGGCGGTCACCGAAAATACGTCCGTCTCTTGGAAGGCGCCCTTGCCGATCATCGCCTGCGGCACCTGGCCGGTGATCGCCACCATCGGGGTCGAGTCGAGATAAGCGTCGGCAATGCCCGTTACGAGATTGGTCGCACCGGGGCCGCTGGTCGCCATCACCACGCCCGCCTTGCCGGTAGCGCGGGCATAACCTTCCGCCGCGAAAACGCCGCCCTGCTCATGACGGGGCAGGTAGGTGCGGATCTTGTCCTCGCGCTTGGTCAGCGCCTGGTGCATGTGCATCGAGGCGCCGCCGGGATAGGCGAAAATCGAGTCCACGCCCTCGCGAATGAGGCACTCGACGAGGATCTCGGCGCCGCTCATGGTGACGCCGCGCTCGGCTTGCGGAGCGGCTTTCGTTGAGGATTCGGAGGTCGTATGTTGAGTGCTCATGACTGGATAAAAGGGCCGCGAAGCTAGCTGCATTCTTACTGTACGGCAAGCGTGGATTCGGGGGCAGCGATGTTCGAAGAGCTCAGTAGCTTGGGTGTAGCCAGACTCAATGAGGTCGGACCGGGTCAATGTCCGGGGCTACAATGGCGTGCATTTGCCGTGTTTCGGACGGTGAGGCGCAACCTCCGCAACGCCTCCTCGTGTGGAACATTTCTTCTATATGAATAAGGCTCATTGATAAAAGCGAACCAGGAAAGGACGGAAAGGAAAATTGTCCTTCGATCGAGCACGATTAACCACGATTAGGCTGGATTGCCCCGGATTGACCTCCCCTGCTGTCCGGTCGCTGGTTCTGTTCCACACAGCCTTTCCGGAAAGATCTCCACACCCTCTGCCGTGATCCCGCGAAAAAATTCACCCGCCCGATCCGCCCCATGCACATGTCACACTTAATACCTTAGAGTGCCCTATTCTGTCAAGTGAATACGATCTGAACGCACTGACGGCGGCGGGCTCCTGATTTTCACAAAAAAATCTGTCGTTGGCGCCTTGTGCTCCATGGGTCAGACCTTGTAGCGTCGAGCCCTACAAAGCCCTATGAAAGCATCGTTTCTTTCCACCCTTGGTTTTCTGACTCTCCTGGCCCTTGCCGACGCACAGACGCCCAAACCGGCCGCACATGCGCCGATCGTGGTGAATGACGTGCGCGTTCTGCCCTTTTGCCGCGAGCACCTCGAAAAAGCCTATCCCGCACACGATCAGCAGATGCCGGATGA
>JBGGMZ010000495.1:0-3073 GCA_041287745.1 Chthoniobacter sp.
GGGACCGTTCCTGCAAATCGCTACCGGCGAAAATTCCTTGGCATTGCAGATGGGAGACGGCACCTTGGAGCCTAAGAAATGCGGTAGGAACGGCACAGGGCCGCAGGTTCATCCCTGACGAAAAATAATAAATGGGAAGCCGGGTCTCTGCTTACCACTTCACCCGAAGTGGAATGCCGCTCTGTCGCTATTCCCAATCGACAATGAGCTTTCGAAGCCGCACGGACCTTGTGTCATGCCGGCATCGGGCTCGCTCCCAACCTAAACTGATTCCGTCGCTGGTAACTCAATATGGCTATTATCTATGCTAAGCAATTCAGCACCATCGTCGACGACTTTGATGCCGCCAGCCAGAGCGCATTTGGCGTGCTGAAAAAAAACTCCGCAGTCGCGGATGGCCCCGATCAAGACAGCAAGAAGCTGAAAGAGGAGCTGAAGGAATTGAACGAAAAGGAAGACGACCTGCTGGGCGGCCTGGATAAGATGACGGCACGCTTGCTGAAAAGCCTGAAGTATTACGACGTCGAGAGGAGGCAGCTCGAGGCAGAGATCAAGGAATTGTCGAAGGACAAAAATGCGTTTCCACCGGAGGCAGTGGAATTTGAAGAGAGTTACGAGACGACAAAGAAGGCGCTCGAGAAATTCATTCTGCGCGTGAGGGCAGATATGCTGAAGCGCACGGATCTCGGAGATAAATTTCCCCGTGCGGCGGCGACTTTCGTCTCCGAATTGAAACACCTTCAAACCAATATCCGGAAGGATGCTGCGAAGTTACTCAACCGCGCCGAAGGCGTGGAAGGTGAGGATAAGCCGCTGGAAGTCGAACCTTCCAATTTTCTGATCGATTACAAAAAGATCTTGAAGAAAGTGGAAAAGGAATTCGACGTGGAAAAAGGTGACGATGCGAAAGTAAAAAAATTCAAGGAGCACGCGTCGAAAGTGATGGAAAATGTGGAGGACCGCCTCCGGCGTGTGGATACGAACCACTCCTTTGACAAAGTCGAATCCCTCTGCGACGCCTCGATTGGATCGATCAAGGATGTTATCAAGGCACTCAGCGCCAACCGGGAATATTCCAGGCTAAGCTCCAGCCTCTCCGATCTCATCCGTACGATCGAGGCTTACGACAAAAAGATGTTTCTCTTCAGCCGTTTGAAGGGATGAACAGAAAGTGAAATCCGAGCCCGAGGACCTCTTTCTTCGCGAAATCTTCGTATTCGTCCGCAGCGCCGACTCTGTCGGAATCGAAAATAAAGCTTGAAGCGGATGGGCGTGTTGATAGTGCATTTGCTATGCCTACATCGAGCAGTCAGAAGTTCATTGCGAGGAATCGGGCGCCACGGGTGCAAATCGAGTACGATGTGGAGCTCTATGGTGCGGAAAAGAAGGTCGAGTTGCCCTTCGTGATGGGCGTGATGGCCGATCTTTCCGGCAAACCAGCGGACGCATTGCCGGCGGTCAACGATCGCAAGTTCCTGGAGATCGACGTCGATAACTTTGACGATCGGTTGAAGGCGGCCAAGCCCCGCGTGGCGTTCCAAGTACCCAATACGTTGACCGGCGAAGGCAACATCGCGGTCGATATCACTTTCGAAAAAATGGAAGACTTCTCGCCGGCAGCCGTGGCGCGCAAGGTCGATTCCCTGAACAGACTTTTGACCGCGCGGGAGCAACTTTCCAATTTGTTGACCTACATGGACGGAAAGACCGGGGCCGAAGGCTTGATTTCCAAGCTGTTGAACGATCCTGCGCTGCTCCAGGCGCTATCTGCCCAACCCAAACCGCAGGACGACGAAGCCCCCGCAGAATAATCATTCGCTCCTATGGCCGACGATCCACTCCTTCAAAACGACGCCGCCCCCGCTGTTGAAATCGGCGAGGTAAACGAATTCGAGTCGTTACTGCAGCAGGAATTCAAACCTAAAACCAACGACGCCCGTGAGGCGGTGGAGACTGCGGTGCGCACGCTCGCCGAGCAGGCGCTCTCCGGCACGGCGCTGATCGGAAAAGACGCGGTCGCGTCGATCCAATCCATCATCGCGGAGCTGGACAAGAAGCTCTCCGAGCAGATCAACGTCATCATGCACAGTGATGATTTCCTGAAGCTCGAAGGAACGTGGCGCGGGCTGCATTATCTCGTCAACAACACGGAGACCGACGAGAAGCTGAAGATCCGGGTGATGAATATCAGCAAGAAGGATCTCGGCCGCACGCTGAAGAAATTCAAGGGAACGGCCTGGGATCAAAGCCCGCTCTTCAAGAAAATCTACGAAGAAGAGTACGGCACGCCAGGTGGCGTCCCCTACGGTTGCCTGATCGGCGACTACGAGTTTGATCATTCGCCTCCCGATGTGGAGATTCTGAGTGGGATGGGCCAGATTAGCGCAGCCTCCCACACGCCGTTTTTCGCGGCCGCCGCGCCTACGCTCATGAACATGGAGAGCTGGCAGGAGTTGGGAAATCCGCGGGATCTCACCAAGATTTTCCAGACGCCGGAATATGCGCCATGGCGCTCGCTGCGCGCGTCCGAAGATTCCCGATATATCGGCCTGACGATGCCGCGCACCCTCTCGCGACTGCCTTACGGTTCGAAGACTTCCCCCGTGGAAGAGTTCGACTTCGAGGAAGACACGGAGGGAGCAGAGCATTCCAAATACGTGTGGTCGAACGCCGCCTACGCGATGGGCGTGAACATCAATCGTGCCTTCAAGCTGAACGGCTGGTGCGCGCGCATTCGAGGTGCTGAAAGCGGCGGCATGGTGGAAGGACTACCGGTGCATTCTTTCCCCACCGACGACGGCGGCATGGACATGAAGTGTCCTACAGAAATTGCGATCACCGATCGCCGTGAAGCCGAACTGGCGAAGAACGGCATGATCCCGCTCTCGCACTGGAAGAACACGGACTATGCGGTCTTCGTCGGTGCGCAATCGCTGCAGAAGCCTCAAGAGTACGATGATGATGATGCCACGGCGAATGCGAATCTGGCCGCCCGCATGCCTTATCTCTTCGCCACCTGCCGGTTCGCGCATTATTTGAAGTGCATCGTGCGGGACAAGATCGGCTCGTTCAA
>JBGGMZ010000496.1:0-4411 GCA_041287745.1 Chthoniobacter sp.
TCGCGTATCCGTAGTGGATCGCGGCACGGGCATCGCCCCCGATTTGATGAAACGCATTTTCGAACCCTTCTATTCCACCAAAGACCGCGGCTTGGGGATGGGCCTCGCCATTTGCCGGGCCGTGATCAAGGCGCACGGAGGCAACCTCTGGATCGAAAACAACTCCGAGCGCGGCGCCACTTTCCATTTCACGCTCATGGCCCGCGAAGTGGCGGCGGCGTGAAGCAACGCCTCACTGGACCGGTGCCATCAGCCGCGACGTGCGGGCCGCGAGGCGAAACCACCAAGGGCGCGCTGTGAAATCCGTCGCCGTGGCGCGCGTGCTGCGGGAAAAATCTGCGGTGAACATTGCCTCCGCTGCCCGTACGGTGGAGGCTTCTGCGAAGAGCAGTGTGACCTCGAAATTCAACCGGAAGCTCCGGTTATCGAAATTCGCCGTGCCGACGCCGCAGTAGTCATCCACGAGGATGGCTTTCTCGTGGAGGAAACCCTCGTTGTAGCGCCACGTCTGCACGCCGGCTTTTTCCAGTTCCGGGAGAAACGTGAATCCAGAGAGATGCACGAGTTGATTGTCGGCGTGTGCTGGCACGAGGATGCGGACGTCCACCCCGCGCAAGGCGGCGAGTTGGAGCGCGGAAATGAACTGCTCATCCGGCACGAAGTATGGACTGGCGATCCAGACGCGTTTCTTTGCGGCGTGGATGGCGTGAAGGAAGAACAGTGTGCAGGTCTCGAACTCATCCCCGGGTCCCGACGGCAGGCATAGGGCAATTCCGTCCTCCTGGGCGGGTGCGGGCACGGGTGTCCAGTTCAGCGCCGGCCGGTTGCCCGCCGCCCAATTCCAGTCCTCGACCCACGAGATTTGCACGCACTGCACGACGGGGCCCTGGACCTTCACGTGCGTATCGCGCCACGCGCCGATCTTGACGTTCTTGCCGAGGTATTCGTCTCCGACATTGTGCCCGCCGACGAATGCTGTGCGGCCATCGACGATGACGATTTTACGATGGTTGCGGAAGTTGAGCTGGAAGCGATTGGCGTCGCCCTTACGTGTATTGAAGGGGCGAATGTCCACCCCAGCGGCGCGCAGTTCGGACACGTAAGCATGGGGCAAGTCATGGCTGCCGATCTCATCGAAGAGCACGTAACAACGCACACCGGCGCGCGCCTTGGCGATCAAGGCATCTTTCAGCCGCCGCCCCAGGTCGTCATCGTGGATGATATAAAACTGGATCAGTACATATTCACGGGCCTGCTCGATGCTCTCGAAGATCGCGCGGAACGTCGCCTCGCCGTCGATGAGCAGTTCGGTGTGGTTTCCGTGGGTGGCAGGAAGTTTCGCGAGCTTTTCGACTAAAGTTGCGGCTGCCGGCAGCGCATCGGGGCTGGGTCGCATCGCGAGAAGATCCTCGGCAAGCTTGCGTTCGGCATCGCTGAGTTCCGCTGTGGTCTTTCGGCGAAGCACCACGTAGCCCTCGAAATCGGATCGCCCGAAAACCCAGTATGCCGGCACGGAGACGTACGGAAAGGTGTTCAGGGAAACCGCCCACGCAATCGCGCCCTGCGAGGTGCGCACGTGGAGGATGGCGTGGATGGACGTCAGCGCGCCGAGCACGTGGCACAGCACGATGATCAGAGCCCGCCGCTTATTGCGATGTTTCCGCAGCCACGCAAGCACTGCGGTCATGCGTGAAGATTGGGAGGCAGACTGAATGGGGGCCAAAACAGCCATGCGGAGAATGTCTGGCTCCTCATGCCGCTGTGAACCGCTCCTGGCAATCGCAAAATGGATTAGTTCATCCAGCTCTCACGGCTTGCGCGAAAACGTTCGTCCCGCGCTTCCTGCCGGGTCTCCCGCCGATTGATCATGCCCTGATGGGCACTGGTCACCCCATCCTGGCGATCCGCCACGTCATGCGACGAGCACGCATTGAAACTGAGGATGGTGGTTGAGACCAGCATCAGCCTGCAGGCCGTGCGGAGTGGATGCGCTTTCATGGATTTCATTAGTTACAAGAGGGTGCGATTGTCCCAGGAGATCGGCAGCTTTGGCTGCCGATGGAGGGGCGTTTCCGGAATGCTCCGCGGAAAGGCGGCTGTTTGCGAGTGCTTCAATTGGCCGGCTTCGGCGGAACCTTCTTCAGTGGAGGTGGTGCCTTGGGCGCTTCCGGCAGCTTTTGCTGTTGGCCGGCTGCGGCAGGCTCCGGCATGCGGACGAGCAGCCACGTCTGGGTGCGTGTGGTTCCGAAGTGAATTGCGAGCGGTGAAACGTCCTGCGTGAGGTTGGCGAGGCTGGTCACGAAGATCGTCTCGGTGTTTTCTCCGATTCGCCACGCCACCCGCTGGCTGGCTTTGTCCACTTGCCCGGCTACGGGGCGTTGGTCGTCCGTGAGCGTGCTCTTGTATGCACCGCTGATCACGCCCTCGCGATTGATCGAGAGCTGGAAGAACATGATGGGATCACCCTTTTCCTCCTGGGCGAGCGCAAAGACACCGAGCGGCATCCACTCGCTGGCTGGGGCCGCTACTGCGGGAGCGCCTTGGGCCGGTGGTGCCGGCGGTAGCGGTGGTGGCGGCTGCTCGACATTGACCGCTAGATTGATCATCGGCTGGGTGTATTGCGCAGCCGGGATCGGTTGATTGTCCACATAGACCGTGTCGCCCTCGTAAATCACGTTCATGCCGTAGTCGATGTAGATGGGGTCCGGGGTCACCGCGCCGACGAATGCGGCGGCCGCACCCCAGGCTGCGGGGCGCCACCACCACCACGGATTCACCGGATAGTTTCCGACCCAGCCTCCGCCCCAGCCGCACCCGCCCCACCAGCGGTCGTCGAAGACATCGTCGTAAAAGTCGCGCGCGTTATCCCAGACTTCATTTGCGCGATCGCCGCGATATTCCCACAGATCCTCGCGGTGATGCTGCCAATCCTCGCGGTTCTCGTTGCGCCAGTTCTGGCGGTCCTCCCGGGCGCCCTCGAGGTTATTCCAGCGCTGGTCGCGGTTTTGCTGGAAGTCGTTGCGGGCTTGTGTGCGGTTGTCGGCGCGCTGATTCCATGCGTCATGCCGGGTGTCGACCTGTTGCTGCCATTGTTCGCTGCGACCTTGGGAACGCTCGCTCCAGTCCGGGCGTTGCTCCGGCCGCACCGGGCGTTCGCCGGCACCAGGTCGATCTCCCATGCCCGGTCGTTCCGCCGGCAGGGTGGAGGGGCGATTGCCCATGGCATTGCCGAGGGCACTGCCTGCAGCTGCGCCTCCTGCAATACCGAGGAAATTTCCGACATCACCGGTACTCGGGCGCGTGCCTGCGTTCGGCCGTTGTCCGGGCTGAGTGCCAGGGCGATTTGCAACGCCAGCTCCCGTGCCCGGCTTGGAAGGAAGCTGTGAGGGACGATCGGCGGTGCCGGCTCCGGGGCGATCTGCGCCGCCCGGACGTGCCGGTTGCTGCGATGGGCGATCGGCCGTGCCAGCGCCGGGTCGGTCCGCACCACCCGGGCGCGAGGGCTGTTGCGACGGGCGATTTCCCGCGCTTGCACCGCCGCCGAGCGATGGCAAATCAGCGGCGCCTCCATCGAGGGAAGGCCGACTGCCGCCAGAGGGACGTTGCGATGGAGACGAGGGCACGCGGCCGCCACTCGGGCGCGATCCGCCGCCAGAGGGCTGCTGCGCAGGACGCGATGCTCCGCCCCCAGATGGGCGCGAAACATTGCCACCACCACCTGAGGGGCGTGATGCGCCGCCGCCGCCACCCGAGGGCCTGGAAACATTCCCGCCTCCCCCACCGCCGGAAGGCCTGGAGCCGCCACCGCCCGAAGGGCGAGAGCCGCCGCCCCCACCGCCAGATGGTCGCGACACGCTGCCGCCCCCACCGCCGCTGCGTCCACCCCCGCCGCCGCCACCACCACCACGCCCTCCACCACCACCGCGGGCGTAAACAGTTGCACTTTCAATGACCATGGCGAGCACCATGGCCGACGCCATCAGGCTGGGAAGTCGTGAACGCATGGCGATCAGCGTCCTTTCACGCGGTTGATCTCGATGCGCCCGATGCCCGGCTGTGGGTCGCCATCCAGCGTCCGATTAACTGACTCCCAAGCGAAGCGATCTGCGCCGATTTTGGTTAAAGTATTGTCCGCACTGGTGCGACTGCCATCGGGCGCCACGCCAGTCTCGCGCAACAGCCAGCGGTCGCCATCGCGAGTGAGGTAGCCTTCTGCGAAGCCACCTTCGCCGTCGAACGTCCACGAACGCAGGCGTCCCTCGATTGGGTCCCAGCCGATGATCTGCCAACCCTCGAGCGTGACTTCGCCCGCCCGCTTCACCGTGATGCTGCGCGTGAGGAAATTGCCGCCCCGCGCCCAGGAATACAGGCTATAGACGGTGAGATCATCGTTCTTATTGGTCTCTTCCCA
>JBGGMZ010000497.1:0-2848 GCA_041287745.1 Chthoniobacter sp.
GACGAAGCTGGCGACGATGGGAAGTAGGAAGAGGCGCGGGAAGAACATAGCAACCGGGGCGCAGACTAAAAATTGCGACCGGCGGGGTCACGGCATTTTTCGGCGTGATCCTCGATTTACTTTCAAAATGAATCGGCCCTCGTGACACTCCGCTCATGGCGCTCAAAGCTATCATCTACAAAGCCACGATCCAACTCGCCGACATGGACCGCAACCATTACAGCGACCACGAGTTGACGATCGCCCGCCATCCGTCGGAGACCGACGAGCGAATGCTGGTCCGCCTGCTCGCCTTTGCCCTGAATGTGCCGGACGACGAAGACCACGGCTCTCTCGATTTCGCCAAGGACATGTGGGACGCCGAAGAGCCGGCCCTTTGGCAAAAAGATCTCTCCGGGCAAATGATGCACTGGATCGAGGTGGGCCAACCGGATGAGCGGCGCATGCTCCAATGCAGCTCGCGTTCCAGGCAAACGAGCGTCTACAGCTTCAGCTCGAGCACACCTCAATGGTGGAGCGGTGTGCGCGAAAAGATCGCCCGCGCCCGCAACCTCACCGTCTGGCAGGTACCGTCAGCGCAGAGCCAGGCGCTTGCCTCGCTCGCCAATCGCACGATGAAGCTCGATGTCACCGTGCAAGATGGAACGACATGGATGGGCGATGGCCAGCGCTCGCTGGAAGTATCCCCGCAAAAGCTCTTCAGCTCAGTGGAAGCTTGAACCGTCAGCGCAATACACCCTCTTTCTAAGCCGGATCAATGCAATTGAGCCACGGATAGACACGGATGAAACACGGATGGGAAGAAGAAGCGGACGGGAGATGAAATCCATTCACCATAAGGTGAGTGGCATGGCACACTTCAATTTCACCGGGACGCTTAATCCGTGTTTCATCCGTGCTTATCCCTGGCTAATTCAACTGCATCGTTCCGGCTAAGGCTTGAAGGCGAACGAGAGGTGCGGAGGGATGAATGCTTCCGCCCTTCCGGATTACTGACTATCCAGGCAATCCCGCACTGCTTTCACCAACACCTCGGGCTTGTAGGGCTTGGCGAGGAAATTGACGCGGCTCGATAACGGGTCCGACTCGGTGCCGAAATCGGAGCTGTAGCCGCTGGAGAAGATGACCTTCAACTCCTTCTTTTCGCTCTTCAGGCGCTCGGCGAGCATATTGCCGCGGAGGCCGTTGGGCATCACAATATCGGTGAGGAGTAGATCGACTTCGCTCCGGCGCTGCGCCCAGATGGTGAGCGCCTCGCGACCATCGCACGCTTCAAAAACCCGGTAGCCGCGCTCTTTCAGCACATCGATGATGACTCTGCGCACGGCGGATTCATCCTCGACGACGAGGATCGTCTCATCGCCGCCGCGCAGATCGGCTTCCGTCACGTGGGAGGTGGCCGCCACCTGCTCCGAAGTCGAGTCATAGCACGGCAGATACACATGGAAAGCGGAGCCGAGCCCTAATTCGCTGAAGACTTCGACCCAGCCCTCGTGTTGCGCGACGATGCCGTAGACCGACGCCAGGCCCAGTCCAGTCCCCTTGCCCACTTCCTTGGTGGTGAAGAATGGCTCGAAAATGTGGCTCATCGTCTCCGCACTCATGCCCATGCCGGTGTCCATGACCGACAGGCGGATGAAGCGCCCCGGGTGAGCCTGCGGATGCCGCAGCGCATGGGCGAAATCGACCTCCGCGAACTCCGTGCGAATGACCAGGCGGCCGCCGCCCGGCATGGCATCGCGTGCGTTCCCCACAAGGTTCATCACGATCTGCGCGAGGTTGTTTTCGTCCGCGTGAATGCTAGGCAAATTGTCGCCAAATTCGCAGCACAGGTCGATGTGCTCACCGATGACACGGCTGAGCATTTCGTTCAAGCTGCGCACGACGTCGTTCAAGCCCAGCACTCGCGGCTGCACGACCTGCTTGCGGCTGAAGGCGAGGAGCTGCCGGGTGAGCCCGGCGGCACGCTCCGCGGCGAGCGAGACGTGCTCCAGCGAGCTGGTCATGCCTGCGTCCAGCTTCTTCGTCGAGAGCTGCAGACTCACGTGTCCCTGGATGACCGTAAGCATGTTGTTGAAATCGTGCGCCACGCCGGCGGCAAATTGTCCGACCGCCTCGAGCTTCTGCGAATGACGAAGCTGCTTTTCCAAGTCGCGCTGCTCGGTCATGTCCACCGTGGCGACGAGCGCCACCATTTCCGAGCCGAGCGAAAAAACCTCGGCAGAAAGGACGCACTCGCGCCTTCCGACAGTGCGCGATTCCAGCGGATAGGAGAAGTTGCGCACCGAGCGTCCGGAGCGCAATTGCGCGAAGAGCTGCGCATGCGCATCGAGGTCGGGACATAGATCCAGTTCACCGGGCGTGCGGCTCACGATCTCCATGCGGCGCAATCCGCAGACGGCGACGAAGGCGTCGTTCACATCGATGAATCGCTCGGTGGTGAGCGATTGGAGCACCATCGGAATCGGGCTCGCTTGAAACGCCTTGGCAAACCGGGCCTCCGATTGCACCAACTCCTTCTGCGCTTGCTCACGCTCTTCCATCTCCTCTCGCAGGCGGTGGTTCGCCGTCTGCAATTCCTCGGTGCGACATGCCACGATGCGATCGAGGCTCGTGAGGTGATCGCGAAGCTGGTGATTGAGCGTCCACTTCTGCGTGAGCGTGTGCGCAAGCTGCAGCACTTCCACGTTGTCGAAGGGTTTTTTCAAGATCACGAGGTTGTCCGTGCGGCCGATCTCGCGGATCATTTCCTCCCACGAATAATCCGAATAAGCAGTGCAGATCACGACCTGCAGCTCGGGATACGATTTCCAGATGCGGCTGATCGTCTCCACGCCGTCCCAACCCG
>JBGGMZ010000498.1:0-11662 GCA_041287745.1 Chthoniobacter sp.
GCGACTGTCGCGTGGAAAACAACATCTTCGTTGAAGGCGGGCTGCGGCAGTGGGAGTTCAATGGATGGACGGTGAAGCAACGCTTTTGGGAGACGACGCTGCCACAGATGGAGAAAGGCTATGAATCGGTGGCGCATCTCCCCGCTTGGAAAGACATGCGCGGCATGGATGTGCCGCCCTCCCAGATCCCCGACAGCGAAGGCCGCGTGATGTCCGGCGATATCTTCACGCGCAACATCATTGCCTGGAAGAACCCCGATTCGAAGGCGCTGAACGTGGCGAACTTCAATGCCGAACGGAACCAATTCGACCGGAACCTCTACTGGCACTACGGCCAGCCGTTGAAGACCGGTCAGCGCAAAGCCGGCAAGGTCATCAGTGGCAATCTCGCACCGAATCCGGATTTCCGAGATGGCGGACCAAACGTGCTCCCAGAGCAATGGCAGTGGCAGATTCACACGCCGACGGCCAGTGCCGGGATCGTGGAGGAAAACGACAAGCACATCCTTCGGGTCGATGCAGCCTTCAACCACGAGAAGAAGCGCGACAACTATCCCATCGTCGTGAGCAAAGAGGTGGAGCTGAAACCCGGCAGCGCCTACCGCTTGCGCGCCCGGCTACGCACCGATGAGGACAGCGCGAAGGCTTCACTCATGGTCCAATTCTACATGGGTCCGAAGGATGGGCAGCCGGGGCATTTCTGGGCCAGTTCGCCCGCGGATGCAAAGGTGACGAAGGATTGGCAGGATCTCGAATTCGCCTTCAGCATCCCCGCGAAGGGCGAGAAGGGCTGGCATGAGAAGATGAAGAACTTCCGCATCCGCCTCGACTGGGCTGCGGAAAAAGGCGCGCTCTACGCGAGCGACATCGTGCTGGAAGAGACCGAATCGCTCGACGAATGGCAAAGCTGGCAGGCGCTGGGCGACCAGCACAGCGTCATCGCCGACCCGAAATTTCTCGATGCGGACAAGGATGACTACCGCCTTGCGCCTGACTCACCTGCGTGGGCGTTCGGTTTCAAACCGATCCCCGTGGAGAAGATGGGCCCCTATGCCAGTCCGGATCGCGCCAGCTGGCCGATCGTGGAGGCTGAAGGTGCGCGGGAGCATCCGGTGAATTAGGCCGCGTTTCTCCTTACGCCGTGGGTGCGGCTGGCGGTGGCACCTTCGGCAGGTGCTCCAGGCAGTATTCGTGTCCGTCTTTGGCTACGCGGAAATCGAGTTCCGGGTGCGCGAGCTCCGTGCGGCCGCAGGTGGCGCACGTGTGCATGGCCACCTCATCCGTCTGGCGCATATCATTCTCGAAACGGCGCCGGCGGACGCCGACCTCCTGGCGATGGCGGGCATCGTTGAAAATATCGCGGCCGAAAAAGAGGAAATAGCTGATCATCGTGGCGATGAGCCCCATGCGGAAGGAACCGCTGCCGAAGGTAAACTGCCAGAGGAGCAGCGCGGCATTGAGCCACGCGGCCCACTTCACCTTCACCGGCAGCAGGAAGTAGAGGGTGATCTGCATGTCCGGATAAAACCGGGCAAACGCGAAAAAGGCCGCCTGCAGGTAGAGGTACATCGTCTCGGCATGGCCGAAAATGAACGCCGAAATGGTGATGCCGATCGCCGTGAGCAAAACGTAGAGCGTGGTGCGGAAGGCGCCCCAAGCGTCGTCGAGCCCGCGCCCAACCCACATCATGAAAAGCACGTAGAAACCGGCGATCGCCCAATCCGGCAACGGAATGAAGGAGCTAGTGGCCGGGATGAACATGTAAGTCACCAGCCGCCACACTTCGCCACGCAGCACCATTTCGGGATAAAGCTCGAGTTGCGCGAAGATACGGGGATTGAGCTTGTAGAGGACGAACACGAAGGCGTTGAGATACGCCATCCAGGAGAGGAGATTCGGGATGGCAAGGAAGCCGAGTTTCGCTTCGGCGCGGTCAATCCATTTCATGATCGGGTAGGAGCGCAGACTCTGGATTCATCTGTCATAAATGCAATCGGGGAATCATTTCCAGCCGTAGCAGGTTGACACGTTCGGCCCACCACTTACGCTTCGACACGTGTCCGCAGCCCCTTCCCTGAAACAGACTCCGCTTCACGATGAGCATGTGCGCCTCGGCGCAAAAATGGTCGACTTCGGAGGCTGGTCGATGCCGGTGCAATACACGGGAATCATTGACGAGCACAATGCCGTGCGCGGGAAGCTGGGCGTCTTTGATATTTCTCACATGGGCCAGTTCTTCGCCCGGGGCGCGGGGGCCTCGGCATGGCTGAATGGCCTGCTGACGAACAATGTGGATCGCCTCTCCGTGGGCGAATGCCAGTACACTTTTCTGCTCAACGATGCCGGCGGCGTCATCGATGACCTCATCGTCTACCGCATCGGCGGGGAGAATTACCTGCTCGTGGTGAACGCGGGAAAGATCGATGAGGATTTCGCCTGGATGAAGACACACCTGGCGGCAGGCGTAGAGTTCGAAAACTGCAGCGATGACTTTGCTGGGCTCGCCGTGCAGGGGCCACGTTCCGCGCAACTTTTCGATGCGTTCTTCCAAGGGAAATACTCGCGCCCGGCGCGGAACGAAATCCTCGCGGTAGAGATCGACGAGAAGACCTATTACATCGCCCGGACTGGCTATACGGGGGAGGATGGTTTCGAGGTTTTCTGCCCCGCAGAACGCGCGGTGAAGTCCTGGAACGACATCCTGCACAAAGGCGCTGAGTTCGAAATCAAGCCCTGTGGGCTGGGCGCGCGCGATACCCTGCGGCTGGAAATGTGCTATCCGCTCAATGGCTCGGACCTTTCGCCCGAGACCACGCCGATCGAAGCCGGACTCTCCATTTTCGTAGATCTGAACAAGCCGGCATTCATCGGCAAGGATGCGTTGGCGAAGCAGCGGCAGGAAGGCGTGAAGCGCCGCCTCGTGCCTTTCAAGATGACCGACACGTGTCCTCCACCGCGCTCGCACTACGCGATCTACAAGGGTGACCAGAAGATCGCCGAGACGACCAGCGGCACGCTTTCCCCGACGCTGAAAGTCGGCATCGGCATGGCCTACATCCCCACGGAATTTGCGCGGATCAACGAACAGATCGAGATCGAGATTCGCGGCAAGCGTTTCCCCGCCGTCATTGAAAAGAAACCGCTGCATCGCGTCGGCTCGGCCAACTGATTTTTCTCATCACACCTCGCAACCATGAACGTTCCTGAAAATCTCCAATACGCTGCCACTCACGAATGGATTCGCCTCGATGGCGCCGAGGGCACCGTCGGCATCAGCGACCACGCCCAGGCGGAATTGACCGACGTGGTGTACGTCGAGCTGCCGAAAGTCGGGGCGCAGGTCACGGCCGGACAACAGGTATGTGTGGTCGAGTCCGTGAAAGCGGCGAGCGACATTTATTCGCCGATCTCCGGCACGGTCGTCGCCGCAAATGACGCGCTGAGCTCGAATCCCGCGCTGATCAATACCGACCCATACGGCGATGGCTGGATTTTTAAGATCAAGGTCGAGGCCGGCGAGGAGATCGAGGAGCTGAAAAGCCCGGCGCAGTATCGCGAGCAAATCGGCGGCGCCTCTGGCGCTGGCGAAGGCGTGTAGTAACGTCTGCCGTGAAATCATTTCTCCTCTGCGCCGCGGCGCTGCTGGCCGCCACCACCCTTGTCCACGGCGATCTCGTGATCGTGCAAAAAGTAGAGGGTGGCGCTCAAAATGCCGACCAGACCATCAAGATCAAAGGGGACAAGGCGCGTACCGACCTGACGCCGGCCGTGAGCATGATCACCAACGGTGCAACCGGGGAAATGATCACGATCATGCACACCGGGCGGCAATACCTGAAGGTATCGGCCGAGCAGACGAAGGCGATGATGGAGCAGCTGCAGAAATTCCGCACGAGCCCGGAGCCGGCGAAGCTGCAGCCCACAGGTAAGAAGGAGAAAATCGGCGAATACGATTGCGAGATTTTCACCGCCGGCCTCGGCGCGCTCACCGCGACCTATTGGGTCGCCAAGGATTTCCCGAACTTCCCAAACGTGCTCGCCCAGCTCGATAAATTTCAGTCGAGCACCATCTCTGCCATGGGCAAGGGGCTCCTTCCGGACATCAAGGACTTCCCCGGCATGACAATGAAGACGGAGATCGTCCTGAACGGAAAGAAGGTCACCACTACCGTGGTTTCCGTGAAGGAAGACAACGTGGATCCGAAGGTCTTCGACATCCCGGCCGGCTACAAGGAGATCACCTCTCCGGAGCTGAATTTTCAGACGAAGTAATCGTCGTCGACCCGTGCAGCCGCGTCCCATGCCGCCGCTGATTCTCGCTTCATCCTCGCCCCGCAGGCGGCACCTGCTGCAGAAGCACGGCCACAACTTTCGCGTCTGTCCGGCGGACGTCAACGAAATCGCGCCACCGCATCTTTCCCCGGGCGAAATCACGCTCTTCAATGCGCGCATCAAAGCCCGGTTCATCTCCCGCCAGGAGCCCAGCGCGCTGGTGCTGGGTGTGGATACGCTGGTCGCTTTCGAAGACGAAGTGCTCGGCAAACCCGCCAGCATGGATGCCGCCTTTGCCATGGTGAAGCGGCTCAATGGCCACACTCACGACGTCTACTCCGGCGTATGGCTGTGCCATGAAGTATCCGGCCGCCAGCGTGGGTTCATCGAGGTCACACGCGTCCATTTCCGGACGCTCACCGACGCCCAACTCCACGCTTATCTCGCCCGCATCGGCCCCCTCGATAAAGCTGGCTCCTACGCCGCACAGGAAGACCGCGGCGAGCTCATCGATAGCATAGAGGGCTCGTTCTCCAATGTGATCGGCCTGCCCATGGAAGCACTGGAGGTCGCCTTGCAGGAGTTCGCCACGTGACATAAGGACGCTTGAGAGAGCCCGTCCGCCCGTGTTATCTTTCAGCGATGGCCACCCTCACTGAAATTGAGAAGATGACTCTGCCCGAACGGCTGGAGGCCATGGAGTTGCTATGGGACAGCCTCTCTCGGGATGCGTCTGCAGTCGAGTCTCCGGCTTGGCATGGCGATGTTCTTGCTGAGAGGTTGGAAAAAATCTCACGCGGTGAAGCGGTGTTTTTAAGCCTCGATGAAGTAAAGCGTCGCCTTCAGCGGGAATGAAACCCGTCGCCAAGCGTTCTACGATCGGCTCGAACAGGGAATTGGCGACTACTACGTCGAATCGTTGCTCTCGGATTTGGAGCGGTTGCGGCTGTTTCATGGTATCCATGCACGACATTTCGGATGCCTGCGCGCGCTCTCCGGCCGGTTTCCATTCGGAATCTATTATTTAGATGAGCCGGAGATTGTTCGCGTCGTCGCCATTCTGGATTTGCGACGCAAACCCAGTTGGTTGCGCGCCGAAATCCGCCGCCGCAGTGGGAGCAAGTAAACGGCTTTTCAGAAGTGCTCGGCTTTTGAGTATTGGATGTTGCGGTATGTCCATTCATGCTGCCGGTGATGGAAATTCTGACCCTCGACCTCCCCGGCGTGCGCAAGATCGCCAGCGGCAAAGTTCGCGAGATTTTTGATCTCGGCGAACACCTACTGCTGGTCGCCACTGACCGGATTAGCGCTTTCGATTGCATCCTGCCCAACCCGATCCCCCACAAGGGTGCCGTGCTCACCTCGATCTCGGCCTTTTGGTTTGAGCGATTCGCTTTCGTGGAAAATCACGTCGTCGCCACGGAGGTGCGCGACTTTCCCGCTGTTCTGAAGCCGTACGAAGCGCAACTCGAGCGCCGCGCGATGGTGGTGAAAAAGGCGAAGCCGCTCCCTGTGGAATGCGTGGTCCGTGGCTATCTCGCGGGCTCGGGCTGGAAGGAATACCAAGCCTCGCAAACCATCTGCGGCATCCGACTCCCCGCAGGCCTTCGCCAGGCGGAGAAATTGCCAGAGACGATCTTCACGCCCTCGACGAAAGCGGAGAGCGGCCACGACATGAATATCCCGTGGGACGAATGCCGCCGGCTGGTCGGCGACGACGTGGCCGAGCAGGTGCGCACGCTGAGCATCCGCATTTATGAGGAAGGCCGCGCCTATGCGGCGGAGCGCGGGATCATCGTGGCTGACACCAAGTTCGAGTTCGGCCTGCTCGATGGCCGCGTCATCCTCATCGATGAATGCCTCACGCCCGACAGCTCGCGTTTTTGGCCTGCCGATCAATACGCGTTGGGCATCAGCCCGCCGAGCTTCGACAAGCAATTCGTCCGCGACTACCTCGAGACACTCACTTGGGACAAGACGCCGCCCGCTCCCGTCCTGCCGGGGGAAGTCATCCGCAAAACGAGCGAGAAATATCTCGAAGCCTACAGCCAGCTCACCGCTCACGCGTTGATCGAGAGCTGACGAGCAGCGCACTTGCAAGGCAGAGTGGGGATTGCGTGCCGTCTCAAGTGCGCGCAAGCTCCCGTCACCGTGCGCGTCGCCATCGAAGACTTCATTCTCTATCTCGCGACCGAGCGCGGGCTGTCGGATAACTATCAGCTCTCCACGCGGCTTTCGCTGGAAGGCTTTGCGCACTGGCTCGAGCGGCGATCTGTGACCGGAGGTAAACACGAGCCGGAGCAGGCGAAAGATGCCACCGCAGAAGAGGAACCGCTACCCTCGGTCGCGCCGGGCTCGGTGACGCATCAGCAAATCAGCGATTACCTCGCCCACAAGAAGCGGCTCGGACTTTCTGCGGCGTCGATCAAGCTGGTTGTGGTCGCCATCAAGATTTTCTTCCGCTGGCTGCACGCGCGCAAACGGGTCGAGCGTGACGTGGCAGAAGTGCTGCCGCTGCCGCGCACCGAGCGCTATCTCCCGGAGACGATGAATGAGCTGCAGGTCGACCACCTGCTCGAGGGCGTGCCCATCAACGCACCGCGCGGATTGCGCGACCGTGCGATGCTCGAGCTGCTTTATGCCAGCGGGCTGCGCGTGTCGGAGTTGGTCAATGCGCGCTTGGAAAATTTCGATCTCGATTCCCGCATCATTCGCGTGACGGGCAAAGGCAACAAGACACGCCTCGTACCCGTCGGCCAGAAGGCGTGCGATGCCATTCGTGCGTATCTCGAAAAGGAGCGGCCCGACATGGTGGGGAAGAAGACTGGGAGCGAAATCTTCCTGTCTTCACGTGGCACGAAGCTCACCACGGTACGCGTGTGGCAGATCGTGAAGGCCTGCGCGAAGAATGCCGGGCTCGATATCAACGTCTACCCGCACCTGCTCCGGCACAGCTTCGCGACGCATCTGCTCAGCAACGGCGCTGATCTCCGCATCATTCAGGAAATGCTGGGTCACGCGGATATTTCGACCACCCAGATCTACACACACGTGGATCAGCAGCGGCTGAAAGCAGTGCATCACCGCTTTCACCCACGCGCGAAGTGACCCCTATTTCCCGGCGGCATCGATCAGCGCGCTGAATTTTTCGAGCTGGCTGTAGTCGTTGCGCCAGGTGGTATACATCACGCCTTGCACACTCCCGGGCACCGCTTTCGCCGCAGCTAGCCAGTCGCGGATTTTCTCCGGCGGTCCGTCGTAATAGCCGGCAATGATCTGTGGATTTCCGCGCTTCTCGAAGAACTGGAGGCTCTTGTCCTTCTTGTCGGAATTCCAGTTCATGATCGTCACGCTTTTGTGCAAGCCTTCCCATGAGCCGGTGAAAGGTCCGTTCACCAGATAGTAGGGCCCGGGCACCGCGTTGTGATTCGGGTCGAACATGTCGTTCCAGACATAGAGCCGAGCTTCGGGCGCGACATCGTGCATGATGCCCACGCATTGACTCATATTGTCCGCCAACATCTGCCCCGGGGTGAGGTGGCGCGACTGGCAGGCATCGCACCAGTTCACGACGCGCAGCTCGTCGTGCGACATCATATAAGCTTTTGCGCTCCACGCGACGGCCACACGTTTCGCCTGGTCACGCAGGAGCTCGTAGGTCCTGGGCTCGGAAAGGCACATGGCGGCCTGGTTCTCATAGATCGTCGCGGCATGTCCGTAGCTCGCGAGGAGCTTCGTGCCGTCCGGCAGCTTGGTGCGAAGCGTCGGCGGCTCGTGCCAGGAGTCGTATTCACCCGCGTACGGCGTCCGGCCCATTTTCGGATCGCTCAACGGCTCGAAATCCTTGCCTTCGGTCAGCACTTTGCCATCCGCAGTTTTGACGATGAGCGGCGTCCCGGCGCGGCGCGTCATGTTCAGAAAAGCGACCTCCTCGATCTTCGCATCGCTCCACCAGAGTGCGCCCGCACCCGCCGGCCACATGCCGAAATAAAGGCCGACGTCGTCGTAGCCCAGGGAGTTGAAAACGACGTGATGCACCGTCCAATCCTGCGTCGGCTGCACGCCGAGGTTCGTCCACTGAAGCGAGCGTCCATCGTCCTTGGATGGCAGGACCTTGATCATCGGTTCGCCTTGAAAGTCCTGCGTCTTGATGCGCACGGAGACGTGATATTGCCGCCATGGCTTCACCTTCAAATGCTGCACGATGCGCGCATTCTTTCCCGCAGCGTCGCTGATCCGGGCAGAGCCCTTGTCCAGGACGATGAAGGGATCCCTCCATGTCCATTTCTTGAGATCGGAGAAATCGCCGCCCGGCAGCGCGGGCGCTTCGGGATCGTCCACCCGCGCGACACCACCCTGCACCACCAACGGGACATCCTTCACCGGCGGGCCTTCCACGAGATTGGGATCGCGTCCGAGAAGGTTGTTTGAATACCCGATGGGGAAAATCGCGGGCACGATCTCGATATTCAGCCGCGCGGCGATCGCTTTGACCCTCTCGACATTGCGGAAGTAACGCGCGTCCATCTCGCCGAGGCGGCAGAACTTGGAATCCGCCAGCAGCACGTGCGTGTAGCCCGCGGCCGCGGCGCGTTTCCATAAGGCTTCCAGCGTATCGACATTGGCATCCACCAGCAAATTGGTCGGCTGGTAGAACCATTTCTCCAGTGCGCGGGCGGGCGTAGCGCAGGCGAGGAGAAGAAGAGCAGTGGCGAGGGAGAGGAACCGTGAGCGGGAGGGACTCATGCCCCAGCATTCTCCACGAGCCCGGGATCGCTGGCAACCGCCTCGAAGAACGACGGAAACTGTGGTGCCCAACCGAGGTCACGCAGCCGCGCATTACTTACCCGTTTGTTCGTCCAGCCGCGCTTGCGATTGGTATCGATCGGCCCGGTCGGTGGCAGCGGTCGGTCGAAGCGGCGAGCCAGCCAGCTGTAAAGCTCGAGTTGGCTGAGCGGTTCACTATCGACCACATTAAATACGCCCGAGATGCGGAAATGAGCGAGGCGAGTGAGCGCCACCGCGATGTCATCGCGATGCACTTGGTTGATCCACTTCGCGCCATCGCCCTCGATGATGGCTGTACCCTCGAAAAACTTGCGCAACAACACCGAACGACCCGGCCCATAGATACCGGCCAGGCGCGCCACGATGCCATTTTGCGCGAGGACCAAATCCTCCGTTTCGCGGAGAAGACGGCCGGTTTCCCGGGACGGCTCGGCGGGGCTTTCCTCAGTGACCCACTCGCCATCGGTCTGCGCGTAGACGGACGTGCTGCTGGTGAAAAGCAGCGGCGCCGGGGCAAAGACGGCGGAAAGATTGCGCGCGCCCTCGAGATAAACGCTCCGGTAGGCATCCGCACCTCCGCGACCAGAGCTCGCGCAATGCACCACGGCATCAAAAGGCCCCAGGCCGGCGCGTGACTCCACAGAAGCACGATCACTGATGTCGCAAGGGACCACGCGAAATGCCTCTCCTGCCAGTTTTGCCGCCGACTCCTCGGAGTGCGTGCAGCCGATGACCTCCCAGCCGCGCTGCACAAAGAGCCGCGCAGTCGCGAGCCCCACAAAACCACAGCCGGCGATGAGGACCCTGGCCACTACGACTACGGGAGAGGTTCACCGCGCGCCGCGATGAGCAGACGGTACCATTCCTCGCGGGTCAGTTCGATTTCCGCCGCCGCAGCTGCCGCCCGAATGCGGTCCGGATTCGTGCTGCCGACGATGGGGATGATCTTCGTCGGATGCTTGAGCAGCCACGCGATGGCGATGGTGGTGCGGCTCGTGTTGCGTTCCTTGGCGAGTTCGTCGATGGCCTTGATGATCGGCTCGGGCTTGTAGCCCTTCTGGCCGGGCAGAATCTCTGTCGCGCCATCGCTGAGCAATCCACCGGCCAACGGGCTCCAGGCCATCGGCGTAATATTCATCGCCTGACACTGGTCGAGCGTGCCGTCCTCGAAGGCGGCGAGCTGCGCGAGGCTGATCTCCACCTGGTTGGTCACGATATTCTTCTCCACCTTCTGCTGCAGCGCACGCTGGAGCATACTGACTTGAGACGGGCGGAAGTTGCTCACGC
Source organism: Chthoniobacter sp. (assembly GCA_041287745.1). Taxonomy (GTDB): domain Bacteria; phylum Verrucomicrobiota; class Verrucomicrobiia; order Chthoniobacterales; family Chthoniobacteraceae; genus Chthoniobacter. The sequence continues at coordinate 10,348 of JBGGMZ010000498.1, forward strand.
CGAATTCGCGCACCTTGCCGGACTTGTGCAAGCTGGCGAAAGCCATCGCAACCTCGTCCACGTCCATGAGGTAATCCGGACGATGAAGCTGGTAGAGATCGATGTGCTCGATGTGCAGGCGCTGAAGGGACTGCTCGCAGGAGCGGATGATGTGCTCGGCCGTAAAGTCGTAACGCGCCGGCGCCCCCGGCGGCTCGTCGCAAAAGCGAATACCGCACTTCGTGGCGATCGTCATCTTCTTGCGCAGCTTGGGATTCTCGCGCAGCACTTCCCCGAAGGCACTCTCCGCACGCCCGTGGCAATAAATATCCGCGTGATCGAAAAGCGTGTAGCCGGAGTCGAGCGCAGCTGTCACCGCCTCGCGGGTCGTCTTAAGATCCTGCTGGATATCGCCGCTGCGGGCGGTGCGCCAGCAGCCATAGGCAATGCGGCTCGATTGAAGTTTGCTGTCGCCGAGGGTGACCTTCTGCATCCGCAGATGCGTAGCCGCCCGTAGGCGCGGCGGCAAGCGTCGAGTCGGAGCCGGTTTCATGACCCCTCTGCGATATTTTCGGTTTCGCTGTCGAAAATCCGCGTCTCCGTTCGTCTAATGGGTGAACGAATAGAAAAACCAACCCAAGATCAGAACGACCATGTCCAAATTGCGTGTGAATTGTGTAGCCCTTTCCCTCGACGGCTTCGGAGCCGGCCCGAACCAGAGCCTGGAAAACCCGTTGGGTGTCGGCGGCCCCGGCATTTTCCAATGGTTTTTCCCGACGCGCGTTTTTCAGAAAATGCGGGGCTCTGATGCGGGCACGACGGGAATCGACAATGAATTTGCCGAAAAAGGCCTGGAGGGAGTTGGCGCCTACATCATGGGGCGCAATATGTTTGGGCCGATCCGCGGCGAATGGCCGGATGATCAGTGGAAAGGCTGGTGGGGCGAGAACCCGCCGTATCACACGCCGGTCTTCGTGCTTACCCACCATGCGCGCCCTTCGATCGAGATGGAGGGCGGCACGACTTTCCACTTTGTCACCGATGGGATCCACGCCGCCTTGCAGCGAGCGCGGGAGGCAGCCGGTGGCTTGGATGTGCGGATCGGGGGCGGGGTAGCGACCATCCGGCAATACCTGCAAGCGGGCTTGATCGACCACCTGCACCTCGTAATGTCACCCCTGCTCCTCGGGGGTGGCGAGAGCCTTTTTGCAGGGATCGATCTCGTGAAGCTCGGCTACAAATGCAGCAGCCACATGGCCAGTCCGGCGGCGCTGCATTTTGAGATTACGAAGTGACAGCCAACCAGAACGACACCACTTCACAACGACCCTACAGC
>JBGGMZ010000499.1:0-2702 GCA_041287745.1 Chthoniobacter sp.
TCCCCGCCCCCCCCGTTCTACGATCGCTATTTTGACCGTCGGCCTGCTCGCTGGCGCGACCTTGCACGCCCAGGATGCGCCAACGGTAGACGTCAATGGCCTGCTCAAGCAACTGCACACCCTGCGCGACCAGCAGGCTGTCCAGGCCAGGACTTCGAAGCTGTCCGCCATCCAGACTCTCTCGGCCGCGGCGAATAGCACTGAGCGCGCTTTCAAGCTGTGGGAAGATGCCGTGCAAGCCACCCAGATGGACGGCGCCGGCAAGGAAGCGGCCCAACTACGGCAATGGCGCGACACCGAGGGCGAACTTTTCAAGGAGCGCGAAGTGCAGAATGCCGTGCATCTGCATCTCGAATGGCTGGTCATCAGCCTGCAGCGCTCGAATGGCGCGGCGGTAAAGGACTTGCTGCCCGCCATCATCAACTACAGCAAGGAACTCCTCGCTGATCAGGCGATGATGGAAGCGCTCGACGATACCATCAAGAAGGAGAAGGCCGCGCCCGGGCCGGGCAAGGCGAAAAACCAAAACGCCAAGGACGACCAGGCCACCCGCCGGACGCACGACAGCATCCTCAACAAAAACATCAATAACAGCATCATCGTGCAGTGGCTGAAGCTGGGCGATTTCCTCACGCTGGATAAGTGGGAGAACACCCCTGGAAACCTCGACGGCATCTACAACCGCATCGTTCAGCCGGAGCTGCGGAACGAGCGGGATCCGCGCGTGATGGACTTCTGGGACATGAAGCTGAAGAAGGAGGCGGACAGCGCCACCAAGTCGAAGCTTTCCTTCGAGGTCGACAAATTCAACACCCAGCGCCGCCCCGCTTTGCTGTGGAACCGCGCCCAGGAATACACCTATCTCGGCCAGAAAAATCGTGCGGTGACCGAGATGTTCAACCTCATCAAGACCTATCCCAACCATCCGGATGCCAGCGATTGGGTGACTGCGCTCGAGGCCGTGCTCGCCCCGCAGCCTGCACCGGACGCCCCACCCGCGACGGTGCCGAATGCTGCGCCCACCACTTCCGTAGTCGTGCCCCCGCCGACTGCACTCCCCAACACACTTCCCCCACCCGCTCCTGCCGCTGTCGCGCCGGCGGGAGGGCCCACACCCACGGCTTTGTTACCGGGCGCGCAGTAAGCTTTTTGCATGACAGAGACCGTCGTCGAGCAGGAGACCAAAGACAGTACTGCCGTCGACGTGCCGTGGAATGTCGTGGTGCACAATGACCCGGTCACGCTCATGGCCTACGTCACGCACGTCTTCCAAACGGTCTTCGGCTTCGGCCGGGAACGCGCCGAAAAGCACATGATGGAAGTGCACAATCTCGGGAAGTCCATCCTTTGGACAGGCGCACGCGAGCGAGCAGAAGCGTATGTAGAGCAGTTGCACGGATATCAATTGCTCTGCACGTTGGAAAAGAGCCTGTGAGCTGTGGAAATCTCGCGTCCCAACGAAACCACCTTTCTCATCGGTCGCATCGACCCGGTCCTGGCCGAGTTGATGCGACGCATCGTTCCCAGCGCGGATCCCGGCGATAGCGAAAAGGCCAATGCGCGCATCTTCAGCTCGCCCACCGATGAGGTCGAGGAGGAGCGCTTCTTCCAGGACTGGCAGGAGCTGGTGCAGCCCGAATTGGCGAAGCTCTTTCAGTCCTCGATCGAAATCGTCGAGGGAGACTTGAAAAAAATGCGATCCAATCCCGCCACCGGCGAGGCCACGCTTTCGCTGCCGAGCGATCATCTGGAGGCTTGGATCCATGGCTTGAACCAGGCGCGCCTGGTTCTCACCGAGCGCTTTCAGCTCCACGAGGAAGATCTCGAAGCCGATCCGCCACCGGCCAACGATCCGCGTTCGTTCATGCAATTGCAATTGCACATGTATGCCTATCTTCAGGAGCTGTTCCTGCGGCTGTTGGAGCGGCGTTGATCACTGGCGATCTTTGAAAAGAGGTATGACCACGGATATCGCGGATAACACGGATTTCGAAGATGACAGCCGTCGGAAAATCCGTGCCATCCGCGCAATCCGTGGTCAAAACCCATCCTTCCCTTGTCGGTCAGTCTATAAAGTTTTGGAAATCTCTTCAGTCCCCGCATGAACCGCCTCCTCCCCTTCCTACTCGTCACGCTCGCCTCGGCCTTCCTCCTGCACGCCGAGGACGCTCCCGTCAATGAACTCGGCAGCGACGAAAAAGCCGCCGGTTGGAAGCTGCTCTTCGACGGCGAAGACGCGCACCCCTGGTGGCGCGGCTTCAAGAAGGATGAACTGCCCGCTGGCTGGAAAGTAGAGAATGGCGCACTGGTGCGGCGGGCGGCAGCCGGCGACATTATTACGCGCGACCAGTTCGAAAGCTTCGAGTTTTCCGTCGACTGGAAGATCAGCCCAGGCGGCAACTCAGGCATCATGTTCAAAGTCAAGGAGACCGGCGCGCAGCCGTGGTTCACCGGGCCGGAGGCGCAGATCCAGGACAACGTCAAGGGGCACGACCCGCAGAAGGCGGGCTGGCTGTATCAGTTTTACGCGGCCGAAGTCGACGCGACCAAGCCGGCCGGGCAATGGAATCATTTCGTCCTGCGCTGCCAGAAGACCGCCGCCGGCACCTATCACTGCACCCACTGGATGAACGGCATCCAATACGTCGACTACGAGATCGGCTCCTCCGATTGGAACGAGCGCCTGGCCAAATCCAAATTCA
>JBGGMZ010000500.1:0-7023 GCA_041287745.1 Chthoniobacter sp.
TACCCCGCGCCGGTTCCAGGCGGGCGAGGTCCACCTTATAAGTGCCCTGCTCCACGCCGCTGTCGAGCGCGGCAGGCAGTGCATCCCAGAAGTGCAGGAACGCATTCTTCTCGAAGCCAATGTCGACGAACATGGCCTTGAGGCCATGCTCGATGTTCTTCACTCGGCCCTTGAAGATGCTGCCGACGATGTTGCGGTCGGTTTCGCGCTCGATGGAGTACTCCTCGAGCACTCCCCCTTCGAGGAGAGCTACGCGGCGTTCGAGTTTTTCACAATTGATGACAAGTTTGTTGCCGGTCTGGCGAGGCGCCAGGCCGATCAATCTTTTGACGCGTTCGGTCATGGAAATGATTTTTGGGTAAAGCTTTGAGAGCACGTGCTAATGCGTCTTGGGGCCAGGCTGGCCTTGGGGACGCGGGGGGTTGGGGGCAGAGGGTTGTTTAATTCCGAAAAACTTTTGGAGGAAGCTACGATTGTCGGCCGGCTTGGGTGTCGCTGCAGCTTTGCCCTTCTGGACCTTGCCGCGCGCGTCGGCCTCAGCGCGGATTTCAGGAGCGGCGCCATTACCGCCCATCTGGACGCCAGACTGACTGCTGCCATGGGTATCCGCCCCTTCTTCGGGCTCGGACTTCTCAGGATTCAAGTTGACCTTGTCGGCATCCTTGTAGTCGGTGAGGGCCTCGATCTTGGCGAAGGGATCCTTACCCCGCGCCGGTTCCAGGCGGGCGAGGTCCACCTTATAAGTGCCCTGCTCCACGCCGATAGTGCGCTCAAGAATGAACTGGGCGATGGGGCCCGCGACACCACCACCGTGGTGACCGCCCTGCACCATGACGCAGATGGCGTAGCGGGGTTTGTCATACGGCGCAAAGCAGCAAAACCACGCGATCATGTCTTCCTTGCCGCGGTCGGTCGCTTGGGCGCTTCCGGTCTTGCCAGCCACGACGATGCCCTTGACCCGCGCCTTGGCGCCGGTACCGCCCGCTTCGTTGACCACCATCCACAGGCCGTGACGAATGATTTCGATCTGCTCCTTGGTCACCTGCGTACGGAGATCGCCGCGGACTTTCGGTTTGTCCGGCATCACTTCCTGACCATTTTCGTCCATTACCGGCTTGTCGTCCGCGGTGCGGACCGTCTTGACCAGACGCGGCTCGTAGGCCACGCCGCCGTTGGCAACGGTGGCGTAGCACATGGCCATTTGCAAAGGACTGGCCAGCACGTAGCCCTGGCCGATGGAAGCGTTCGCCGTCTGCGCGCTGGTCCATTTTAATTCCGGGTACTTCGTCTTCATCCACTGTGGGCCAGGCATCACTCCGTCCTTTTCATCCTGCAAGCCCAGGTCGTAGTGCTCGCCGATGCCCATGATCTTGCCGATCTCATCGACGGACTCCATGCCCGCCGCGTTGGCGTATTGATAGAAAAAGCAGTCGCAGGAAACGCGGAGCGCATCGGCCAAACCGACCGTGCCGTGGGTGCCCTTGCCTGAAATCCAGCACTTGAAATAGTGGTCGCCGTAAGAAATGCCGCCGGGGCAATTGTACTTGGCGTTGCCCATGTTCTTCTTCAAGCCACCAAGGCCAGTGACGATCTTGAACGTAGACCCGGGCGGAAAGGCGCTGACCGCGCGGCTGACTAGCGGAATCGCCGGATCGGTGTTCAGTTTTTTCCAATCGGCCGCAGAGACACTCGGGATGAAAACGTTCGGGTCGAACGACGGCACCGAAGCCATGGCGAGGATGTCGCCGTTATTGGGATCGACGACCACCGCCGCCGCACGGCCGAGTTGCGGATGGCGCAGCGCTTCCTCGCAGATGTACTGAATGCGGGCATCGAGCGTGAGGATGACATTCGCTCCTGGCTTCGGCGGGTCGACGCGTTCTTCGCTCTCGATCACGCCCTTCACACTCTTGCGGAGCACGCGCATGCCGGGGGAGCCACGCAGATACTTATCCATGCTCGACTCGATCTGCGACTTGCCGTCCACGTCCGGCTGATAGAACGTGTACTTCGAAATATCGGGCAGCAGGTTGACATCCAACGGCGAGCCTACATAGCCGAGCAGATGCGCAGCGAGAGCGCCATAGACGTACTGGCGGACCGGACGCACGGAGATTTCGACGCCGGGAAGACCGACGTTGTGCTCGGAGAATTTCGCAATGGTATTGAAGTCGACCTCCTGCTCGTAGGTGAAGGGCACCAGCGTGTCGTTGCGATAGTGCTTCTGCAGGTGCTCGGAATTGTAATCCTTCGCGAGGTCCAATTCGTTGAGGCGCGGAATGACGGAGTCATTCACGATCTTCACGATATCCGCCTCCTTCTGCTTCACCTTCATCTGGTGAACCGTGGAGAGATACTCCACGAGCGGCGTGTAGCCCATCTCGCGGCGATAACCGCGCACCATGTCGGGCAGATAGAAATCGACCTCGTAGCTCGCGCGATTCGCCACGAGGGTGATGCCATTGCGATCACGAATCTCGCCGCGCACGCTCGGAATGCGCACGGTCACCTCGGACCGGCCGGCGATTTTCTTCGACCAGACCTGTCCGCGGGCCACCTGCTCCCACCACAGCTTGGTGATGAGCACTCCAAGGCCGCAGAGGACGATGAAACCCAGGAAAATAAGACGCAGCTCGGTGGAAGGGCGACTGGCCATATCAGCGACTCCGTTGTTTGGCGTTGCGCGCCGGCTGCGTGTCGTAGCCGACGATGAAGGCGATATAATTCAGCGTGAAGAAAAAGAACGGCGACAGCAGCGCGGCCACGAGGCCGGCTCCGCCGATGCGCCACCAGATCTCCTTGTTGAAAAGAAAGATCACCGGTTCGCGACGGAAGGTGATCATGAGGTATTCGGCGAGGACGATCATGGCGGTGCACACGCCGCTGAGCAGGCAGTGGATCTCCCACCGCCCGCGCTGGAAGAGCGGCCGGAAGCCACCCATCAGCGCGCCAAGCGTCGCGTAGAGCACAATCGACCAGCCTAGAGCGATTTCAACGTTGCCGTTGATAATCTGCACGTGCATGGCGTCCCACATGAGGCCGCCGCAAAAGGCGAGCACGAGCATGCCGGGCGTGGGCAGCGCGAGCGCACCGTAAAACATGACGATCGGCATGAGGAGCACCCGCGCGCCGATCACCGGCAGCGTCGGGATGAAGTGCTCCACCACCAGGCCCAGAAACATCGCCGCCAGGAGAAGGACGAAGAAAATCACTTGGAATCCCCCACGACGACGAACACATCTTCGAGCGTAGTGAGATCAACCGCTGGCACGATGCTGGCATGGCCATCCAGTTCGCGCATCTTGAACTCCTTCACCTGCCCGATCAGCACCCCCGACGGGAACACCCCGCCGGCGCCCGACGTATAGATGTTTGACCCCGATTTGAGGTTGGCTTGCTTGGAAAGAAAATTGAGCCCAATGCTCGGGGTCGAGCCGCTGGAAGCGCGCTCTCCCTTAATGACCCCCTGCTCACGCGTGCCCTCCACGCTCGCCGCCACCCGGCAGGCTTCATCGGAAATCAGCACCACCGTGGCCGAATGATCCGCCACCACCGTCGTCTTGCCCACCAGGCCCTCTTCGGTGAGCACCGCCTGGTCGCCTTCTTCCTTCAGGCCGTCCGCGACGCCGCGATCGATGACGATCTCGTTGTACCACGTGGAGGCATCTCGGGAGATGATCCGCGCGGGCAGCAGCTTGAAGACGGCGCGCTCGCGATAGCCCAGCGCATTGCGCAGCTTGTTATTCTCTGCCTCCAGACCGCGAAGCGTCTGGTTCGTCGCCATCATTTCCTTGTTGGACACGACGAGACGTTTGTTCTCTTCCTCGAGCTGCTCGAGTGTTTTCAATCCTTCACGGAAGTCGCGATACTTCTTGTCCACCGACGAACCGGTCTTCAGGAAGGGCGAGATGATGCCAAGAAAGCCCGCCTGCACCCGCCGCATATTGTGCGGGCTGAGGAAGAGGATGAAACCGGTGGCAACGACGAAAAGGATGACGGATGGAATAACGAAACGTCGACTCATGCGTAGCGATGCTGTGCGGCTCCGGAGCGCTGCCGGGCCGTGTTCCCTGAGAATTTGCGTTTAGCGAAAGCGGTCATGCCCGCGGATGTATCTAGTGCGACCAGCGGCTGTCGCTCGTCGCCACCTGTCGCAGGAACTTGATCTAGCTCAAGGCGCGACCGGTGCCTTCGGCCACGGCGCTGAGCGGATCTTCGGCCACGTGGACCGGCAATCCTGTTTCTTCGGTGAGCAAACGATCGAGTCCGCGCAAGAGCGCGCCGCCGCCCGCGAGCACCAGCCCACGGTCAACAAGATCGGCGGAAAGTTCAGGCGGGCAGCGCTCGAGAGTCACACGCACCGAATCGACAATCGTCGAGATCGGTTCGAGCAACGCTTCGCGCACTTCCTGCGAGGTAATGGTTAAAGTCTTCGGAAGACCGGCGACGAGATCGCGGCCCTTCACTTCCATCGTGGTCTCCTTCTCGATGGGATAGGCGCTGCCGATCTTGATCTTGATGTCTTCTGCGGTGCGTTCACCGATCATCAAGTTGTAGGCGCGCTTCATGTATTGAATGATCGCCTCGTCGAGCTCATCGCCCGCCACGCGCACACTGCGGCAGAAGACGATGCCGGAAAGGGAGATGAGCGCCACTTCCGTGGTGCCGCCACCGATGTCGATGATCATGTTGCCTGCGGCGTCTTGCACGGGCAGACCGCAACCGATTGCGGCCGCCATGGGCTCCTCGATCAGGTGCACCTCACGGGCGCCGGCCCGCAGGGCCGATTCCTTGACCGCGCGCTTTTCCACTTCCGTAATACCGCTGGGCACGGCGATGACCACGCGCGGACGCGGTTTAAAGAGCGTGCGACGATTGTGCACCTTGTGGATGAAGTGCCGCAACATGGCCTCGGTGATCTCAAAGTCGGCAATAACGCCGTCTTTGAGGGGGCGAATGGCGACAATATTGCCGGGAGTACGACCGAGCATGCGCTTGGCCTCGTCACCTACGGCCAGGACGTGGCTGGTGCCGACCTGCACGGCGACGACGGAGGGCTCACGGAGGACAATGCCGTGATCTTTGACGTAAACCAGCGTATTCGCGGTGCCTAGATCAATGCCGATGTCGTTGGAGAGAAGCCCGAAAATTCCATTAAACATTCAGTGTGAACCTCTTGGTAATCGTAAAAAGTTGGGATTGGGAGTAGCGCTTTTCGCGCCAGATCGAGATGGCGGATTAACGTTCATCCGGCCGTTTCATGGGGCTCGCAGGGTAAAAAGCGATTACAATTAGGAGGGAGGAGCCCGTAGCGTCAAAAGAAATCGCGCCGTATTCCTCTGAGTCGCGGACTCCCATTGGCTTGATAGCTTATAGTTTTATCAGTGAAAACACTTATTTGACGTACCCTTTGCCCTCACCGGAAGCGACAAGGAGCGGGTCGAGAATCTCCATCCGCACGCGTAGCAGGCCTTTGGATTCAACGCCGGAGGTGACGAGTTGGTCGTGGGCGATGAAGGTCACGCTTTCGCAAGGGCCATGAATGGCAATCGGGGCGCCATCACCCTCAAAGACGAATTGGTCCCGCGATTTGCCGTATTGAACAGCCATGAGGAGGGAGCCGGTCGGCGCGTGAAGACCACTGAGGGTAGTGACAGGCATGGTGCCGTCGCCACCCGGACCGAATTTGTAAAATGCGCCGCCGGCGCTGAACTGCCAGCGACCGCAAGCCGAGACGAACGCGACTTCGCCATAGCCGAGATGAAGCGGGACGCGTTGAAATTGACGGGTGCCATCCACATCGAAATACAGGACGGTCATCGGGCGTGGGGCCGCACCAATCGGATCCCAGCGAAAGACTTGGGTGCCGGTGCGGTCGAGATAGTGTTTCTCACAACGCGGCGCGAGGTCGCGGGTGGGGATTCCCCGAGTGGAGGCACCATCCGGGCCGGCAAAAGAAGCAGACACAGCGGCGATGCTGAGAAGCATCGGCAGAAGAAAATTCGAAATCGATTTCATAGCGAGCCGAGTGAAAGGAGTGGCTCCGGGGAGGCACTCACCTGCGGGAGAGTAAAGGAAGGAATGTGCATGAGAAGGCAAAAATCAGGCAGAGCAGAAAGATGGCGTGCGGATTTCAAGGGCGACACGGATTACAAACGCAGCAGCCGCGACGATTCTTACAACGGAGTTATCCGGCGCGAGCCATGGCCTCAAAATGCCGGCCGCGAACCGACACCACCCATCGCGAATGAAGCCCGGTTTTTTGATTCCCGACCTGGCGTCACTCGTGGTCCCATACTCCTTGTCGTATGAGACCTCCCCTGCCCCTCAATGCGCCACGATCATCGCGCGCAGGTGCCGCAACCACGTCATCGCGTGCGCGGCAAGATTCTCCGTATTCTCGAGCAGATCGTGGCCGAAGCCGGCAAAGCTGAGATGCCGCGAGGCCACGATCAGCATCACGGCTACGAGCAGCAGATTCATCAAATATATAATCACGAGCGAGAAGAACGTCCCGTGATAGGTGAGATCGGTCTGCCCCTTCGGGATCATCCAAATGGTGAAGCTGAGATGAAACGCCCACGTGGCGCCGAGCAGTAGATACAACCACTGCAGCGGCGTCATGAACATGAAGGTATCCTCCACGCTGGTCAGGTCGCAGAAAAAGCTGGCGACGCCGAAGCCGAGCACGACGACGAGGCTGTAGAGCGGATAGAAATAGGGCGCGAGTGCGATCCAAAAATTGTGGGTGTCGGTGACGATGAAGCCGCCATCACGCGAGACTTCGAACCGGCTCACCTGCCCGCCCCACATCCAGACCCAGATGGCATGCGTAAGTTCGTGCCCGAAGACATATGCGCGCAGTGGTCGCGGCTGTCCGAGCGCCCAGATGCTGCCAAAGAACCACAGCGTCCAAAGCGCAGCGCCAAGCCCGAAGAACCAAAACTCCTCGCTCATCCAAAGCTCCGCATCGTGGCCCGCCTTGGAAAAGACGTTGAAAAAAGTCTGCGTCAGAAACCACGC
>JBGGMZ010000501.1:0-5467 GCA_041287745.1 Chthoniobacter sp.
CCCCCAAGTCCGCCAGACCCTCGAGGAAACTTGGTCCGAACTGCGGAAAAGCGCCACCCCCACTTCCCCCGACGCCAAGGAAACCCACCCATGAACACGCCTCCGGTCATCGAAATCGATCGCCTCACCAAGTACTACGGCACCCGCGAGATCGTCCGCGACCTCACCCTGAAGGTCCCCGCCGGTACCATCTACGGCTTCCTCGGCCGCAATGGCATGGGCAAGACCACCTCGATCCGCATCCTCCTCGGTTTGGAAGATCCCACCCGCGGCAGCACGCGCGTCTTCGGCGAAGATTCCCGCACCCTCAGCCCCGAGACCCGCGCCCGCATCGGCTACCTGCCGGAGGGCCACCACGTCTACGGCTGGATGACGGTCAAAGAATGCGGTCAGTTCCAGGCCAGTTTCTTCCCCAAGTGGAACCAGGACATCTTCGAAGCCGTCATCACCCACTTCCGGCTCGAGCCGAAGATGAAAGCCGGCCACCTCTCGCGCGGCCAGCGCGCCGGCCTCTGCCTGGCGATGACCCTCGCTCCCGAGCCTGAACTGCTCGTCCTCGATGACCCCGCGCTCGGCCTCGACCCCGTGGCCCGCCGCAGCCTGCTGCAGTCCATGCTCTACGTCACGCGGCAGCCGAACCGCACCATCCTCTTCTCCTCGCATCTCCTCTCGGATGTCGAGCGCGTGGCCGATCGCATCGCCGTGCTCGATGGCGGAACCCTGCGCGCCGATTGCACCGTCGAGCGCTTCCGCGAGAGCCTGCGCCACTACGTCCTGAGATTCGACTCTACTCCCCCGCCCGCTCCCTCCATCCCCGGCCTGCTGGAGAGCTTCCGCACCGACCGCGAACTCGCCCTCACCTTTGCCAATGCCACCCCCGACACCGAGGCCCAGCTCGCGCGGCTCCAGCCTACCGGCATGAAGCCCGTGGAGATGACTCTCGAAGACGCCTTCGTCAGCTACGTCGGCGAGCGTGGTGAAAAGACCTTCTTCATTCGCGACCTCGCGCACAAATGATCACGCTCGTCTGGAAAGAATTGCGCGAGAGTGTCAAGTGGGTGGCCCTGCTCTCCCTGCTCGTGCTGGGTGCCGCGGAGCTCTCCGCGCTCTATCCGGCCTTCGATTCACAGGCGGATTCCAATTTCAGTAACGGCATCACCCTCTGCCGGGACACCTTCCTCACCGTCACCACTTTCCTGCCCCCCATCGTAGGTCTCTTGCTTGGGTTCAGCCAGATCCTTCCCGAGTTGGAACGCGATCGCTGGGCCGCTTTGCTCCATCGCCCCATTCCGCGTGGCCGGCTCTTTTTGGGCAAGGCCATCGCCGGAGTCATTCTCTACGTCGTCGCCACCGTGCCACCGTTTCTCTTCTGCGTCTGGCTCGCCGCCACCCCGGGCCACTTCGTTGCCCCGTTCGTCCCCGGCCTCGCGCTGGCCGGCCTCGCGGATACCGGCACCGGGCTGGTCTATTATTTCGCCGCATTGCTCGTCGCACTCCAGCGCGGCGGAGGCCGGGGACTGCGCGTGCTTCCCTTGCTCGCCGCAGTGCATGTCACCTTCTATGTCGTCGGCGCTTCTTATTTCCACGATGCCGCGTGGGCGGCCGGCCTCATGGTGTTGGTCCTCGGTCTCGCCGGCTGGGGCGCCACCTGCCACCGCGAGGTCTTTGCCGCGCGGCCCTGGCTCAGCCGGCTGGCCTTGTTGATCACCGCCTTTTACGGGCTTTGCGGCGTGGCGGATCTGGTCCGCTACGTTTCGCGAGCGGGTCAGTCCTTCAGCACCACCGGCGCGTATTACGAAATCGCCGAGGATGGCCGCCCCCTGCGGCTGAACTACCGGCAGGGCGTCGTCGTTTCCGTCCAGGAACTGGATGGCAGCACCCCCACTGACCCGAAATACCGGCCGGACCGCGTGCGCGCGCATCAGTGCCAACTCAACACCTGTTCCCGGTATATCGGCGATCCCCACGGCTCGCGCTCGTACCGGTGGCAAGGCCCATACCGCGCATCGACCACCTACCTGGACGCCGGAAGCTCGTTTTCCCATCCCCAGCCCGAACAATGGTTCGGGCTGGTGCAAGAGCGCACCTTCGTCGGCATGTCACCCAAACGAAAGGTGGCGATCGCCCGGCTGGATGCGCGCGGATTCCAGCCTCCGAATGCCGTCACCGTCCCCTTTTCATCCGACGTTACGATCCGATCGACTGGACACCTTGGTTCCTATCTCTCCTCTCCCGAGGGCGTCCGCATCGTCGATCTGCCCCGCCGGACGATCACGAATCTCACCCTGCCCCTTCCGGGTCCCGTCTACGGCACCTCCACTCCCTGGGCTCGCACCGACACCGGCAGCGTCAACGTCCTCGCCGTGGCCCTGGCCGCCGGGGTCGCCATTTACGATAGCAACGACGCGCATCTCCTTGCCACCCTGCCCTACCAGCGGGAGGTGGATCGCTGGGGTTGGATTTCGGTCGGGATCAATCCCACCCTCGACCGATTCTATCTCGCTTACCATCCCAGCACTTGGATCCCGAGAAAGGAAAAGAGGAACGTATCCTCCTATCTGGACGAGATGAACGCGGAGGGCAAAGTAGTGCGCTCCTACGAGATACCGCCGCTGCCTGAAGCCACGCGCCCCCCCTTCTGGTTCGACGAATTCACCCGGCGCCTGCAAAGCCCCGTCTTCTATTTCGGCACGCTGCTTTATGAAAAAGTCGGCGCCCTGCGCGGGGACTACCTCCTTGGCCTGGACTGGAAGATTCGTTCCGAAGATAATTGGAACGAAGCGAAGAAGACCGCCGCCTATGTGATTTTGTTCTCGTTGCTCTGCGCAGGCGTGACCCTCGCCTGGGCGCGCCGGGTGCACTTTTCCTGGCCGCAGGCTCTGCGTTGGGCGGGTCTCGCTCTCGCTTTCAATATCGCGGGGCTCATCGCCTTCCGGCTCGTCGCCGATTGGCCGCGCCTCGTTCCCTGCGCCGCATGCCGGCGCCCCCGGCCGATCGATCGGCAGACCTGCCCGCACTGTGCGGGTGACTGGCCGGCAACCACACCGACCGGCACGGAGATCTTTGATTCCGTTCCCACTCCGGAAACCGCCGCGACCGTCTGAATCCCCGGAACATGAAAACCATCATCTGGAAGGAACTGCGGGAGAATCTCAAATGGGCGGCTCTGGCGATCCTCTGCCTGACGCTGGCGCAGACCTTTGCGCTCTACCAGCAGCGCGACAATGTCTCGTCCATCGATAGCAACGTGACACTTTGTTCTTCGGCCTATCTGCTGGTGGGCCTGGTGGGCTGCGTCATTGTCGGCGCCGGCCTCGGTATCCTCCAAATCCTGCCGGAGCAGAACCGCGATCGCTGGGCTGCCCTCCTACACCGGCCGATTTCCCGGTCCACCCTCTTTCTCGGCAAGGTCGCCGCCGGGCTGCTTCTCTACCTGCTGGCCACTCTCATCCCACTCCTCGTCAGCGTCGTCTACGTCGCCATGCCGGGGCAGTTCCCGACGCCTTTCATTCCCGGCATGATCGTGCCGGCGGCCAGCAATGTGGCCCTCGGTGTGGCCTTCTATTCCCTCGCACTTCTTGTCTCTTTGACCCGCGGCCGCCGGTTCGGCCGGCGGGCTTTGCTCGTGCTTTCCGTCCTGCCTTTGTTCGTCTTCCATTTCCTCACGCCTTGGATTTTCCTGCCGCCACTCGTCCTGTCCCTCCTCCTGCTCACGGCCGCTTGCGGGGTGATGTCGGGCAACGGCTCCGTACGCTCGGGATTCGTCACCGCACGCTTCGGTTTCAATCTGGTCATGGTCTTTGCGGTCGAAAGCGCTCTCGTCCTGCTGCTCCTTGCCGTGATTATTCTCTCGCAACTCGGCCACCAGGATTCCGCCGATTCCGTTACCCGTCACTTTGTCGTTTCCCGGGAAGGGAAAGTCCTCCTCAATCACTACGCCGGTGGCTCGTTCAAAAACCTCACGGAATTGGACGGAACGTCGATCACCGATGAGCGTTACACCGGCAATGAAGCTGGCGCTAACTTGATCTACCCCTCGTTCCTGACCTCGAATCTCAAGTCGGAACTCGTGTTCTCCCAAGCCGAAATCGGCAGCGGCCCCCCGCGCGAGGCGCAGAACTATCTGGAAGTCGTGCAGGGCACACAGGGCGAAGGAGAGTATTGGTATTACCTCGTCGGGAAGAATTATTTCGTGGGCTATGACAAACTGAACCGCCGCCCGGCGGGCATCTGCGATCGCGACGGGTTTCATTCCGTCGGCACCACTCCCAAGCCATTCCCGATTCCCTTGGCGAACTTCAGCCGTGGTTCCGATCTGCCGCCGCTGTTCTGGGCCGAGGGCCAGCTCTATCGCATGGATTTCGGCGACCGTCGCATGCAGCGGCTGTTTACTGCGCCCACCGGCCGGATCTACGCCGTCATGGGGCTGTCGTCGGGCAACAAGACCATCTATTTCGCCCTCGCCTTGGAAAATTCCCTGCAGCTCCTCGACCCGCTTGGCGCGCCGATCGTGAGCATTCCCTACAGCCACGACGTGAATGTCTGGAATTCACTCAGCGCCTGCACGCTTCCCGGCGGCGATCGCATTTTCGTCCAATATACTCCCGACGATAAGCTCTCGATGGACCTCAGCCTTCCGGCCCGACCCACGTTTTTCGATGAGTACGATCGCCAAGGAAAACTGCTTCACAGCTACAGCACCGTGACAAACCCGGCCTCCCGGGCAACGATCGGCCGGAGTGGCCTCTTGAGCTTCGGTGTGATGCCGCTTCTTCCCACCGCCATCGCCGTCATCGCGGCTCCCGTTCCGCCGCAGGATGAACCTTCGTTTGCGGAATTCCTGGCCGAGCTCTCCTTGCAGCGGACGGCGGCCAAGGTTCCTTGCGATCCTCCTCGGCATCAGCCTTGTACTGGCCGCCGTTGCATTCTGGTGGGCGCGCCGCGTGGGATTTTCGCGCAATGCAGCCCTCGGCTGGGCCGCGTTTGTCTGCTGTTTCAGCCTGCCCGGTTTCATCGCTTTCCGGCTCGCGGCCGATTGGCCCACGCGCGTGCGTTGCCCCGCTTGTTCGCGCCGCCGCTCCCTCCAGACGGAGCAATGCCCCTCCTGCCACCAAGCTTGGCCAACACTCCCCGAAAACGGCACGGAGATCTTTGCCGTCCTGTAAAAGTACAGGCCGGGTGCCATGAGATTCGACAGAGCTAAAGCAATTAAAAACTGCGGTTGTAACCAAGGCGCTGTAGTCACGGCGCTCTGCCGCCGTGTGGAGGACGGTAACCAGCGAATACCCTGACACCCACGGCGTGACTTGCGTACACGCCCCGACAGAGCGTTGCTGTCGGACTTGCAATTACATTGACTTAATACAATAAGTCTATTGTAGTGGCGGCATGGCCTCCCGACTGGTAAACGTAGATCGAGACACGGCGCTGCTCTTGCCGCCGGATTTGCGGGATTGGGTAGCCAAGG
>JBGGMZ010000502.1:0-9644 GCA_041287745.1 Chthoniobacter sp.
CGCGTAGCCCGCGAGGGCCTCCTCTTCACTCACGCCTACACCCCGAGTGCGAAGTGCGCGCCATCCCGCGCGTGCATTCTCACGGGGCGCAATCCATGGCAGCTGAAGGAAGCGGCCAATCACATCTGCTATTTCCCGCAGGAATTCAAAAGCTGGGGCGAAGCGCTCAACGACAACGGATGGTTCGTCGGCTTCACGCAAAAGGGCTGGGGCCCCGGCGAAGCGAAGGATGCCGAGGGTAAACAACGTCTGCTCACCGGCACCGCTTTCAATCAGCACAAAGCACCGCCGCCCACCACTGGCATCAGCAACAACGATTACTCCGCCAACTTCGCGGCTTTCCTCAATGCTGCGCCCGCGGGCAAGCCGTGGTGTTTCTGGTACGGCAGCATCGAGCCGCACCGCGGTTACGAGTACGGCTCCGGCGTGGCCAAGGGCGGAAAGAAGCTCACCGATATCGATCACGTGCCCGGCTGCTGGCCCGACAATGACACCGTGCGCAACGATCTGCTCGACTACGCCTACGAGGTCGAGCATTTCGATCGCCATCTCGGCCGCATGCTCGCCGAGTTGGAGAAACGCGGCCAACTCGCGAATACGCTGATCATCGTCACCAGCGACAACGGCATGCCCTTCCCGCGCAGTAAGGGCAATTCCGGGGAAATGCCGAACCATCTTCCTTTCGCCGTCATGTGGCCCGGCCACATCACGAACCCCGGACGCACGGTGGATGACTACATTAGCTTCGTGGATATCGCGCCCACGCTCATGGACGTGGCCGGTCTCGCGTGGTCCGCCACAGGGATGGCGCCCAGCACGGGCCGCAGCCTTACCTCGATTCTCAGCTCGGAGAAATCCGGCATCACCGATTCCACGCGCGATCACGTGCTCATCGGCCGCGAGCGCAACGATATCGGCCGACCGCACGATGAAGGCTATCCCATCCGCGGGATCATTAAAGGCGGCTACGTCTACCTGGAAAACTTCGAGCCCACGCGCTGGCCCGCTGGCAATCCCGAGACCGGTTATCTCGATTGCGACGGCAGCCCGACGAAGACCTTCATCCTGGAATCGCATCGCAAGGATGCGGGCGACATCTTCTGGCAGCGCTGCTTTGGTCTGCGCCCCGGCGAGGAATTCTACGACCTCGCGCACGATCCCGATTGCCTAAACAACCTCGCACTCTCTCCGCAAAGCAGTTCCACGCAATCGAGCCTGCGCGAGCAATTACTCACTGAGCTCCGGGCGCAGGCCGACCCGCGCATGAATGGCCAGGGTGCGGTGTTCGACCAGTATCTACACGCCAACAAAGGTCACGTGGGATTCTACGAGCGTTTCATGGGAGGCGAAAAGCTGCCGACCCCTTGGGTTAATTCCACCGATTACGAGAATGCCGATCCTCCTCCGGCCCCCGCGCGATGACTTTCCATCGTCCTTCCCTTCGTCCACGATCGACTCCCTTATGTCTTCAGAAGGATTCACCTTCCCGCCCGGAATTAAAGGAAAGATCCGTCCCGTGCAGCGGAAACATAATCGAGCGGTCTTTTCCTTCGTGGGTCTTTCCTTCTCGTCCCTCTTTGCCTTCCTTCTTTATGGACCGCACAACCATGTATTCACTGGTAGCATTGCGGTAATATTTTGTGTCGCCACAGTCGTCTTCATACGCTGGCTTCATCGCTATGATGTCCGTTTGTGCCGGGAGACCGGGCTGCTCTGCCCTCACTGCTCTGGTCCTCTCTACATCGGAGGGCGTGGATTGACGATAACGGGCCGATGTCCACATTGCGAACGCGCGGTCGGCAGCTAGCTAACGCTCCGGGATAGACCCGGCCGGCCTGTATTGGCCCTCGCAGGCTTGCTCCCGTGGTTCCCTGCGCTAGACTCTTCCCATGGCCAGTGTCGCAGAAATCGAAAGGCTCGCTTTTGAACTATCCGATACGCAGCGCGCTGTTTTGGCGGCTCATCTGCTTCGGTCACTCCCTGCCGTTCTCGACGACGATGACGAAGGCATCGCAGAAGCCTTGCGGCGCGACGCGGAACTCGATGCGAATCCCGAAATCGGCATGAGTCTTGAGCAACTCGATCACCAGATTCGCATCCGCCGGAGTCCAGCGGCCGGAGTGCTACGGCGGTAACCCCCGAAGGCAATCCAAGCACGTATCCCTCCGGCTTGACGTCGAGCGCCCGGCAAAGCAGAACCAGCGCCGTCATGTGCGCTATTTCGTTTCCCCGCAGCCGTGCTGTCGCCCAAGTCCTGACGCTCCTCTCGCTCACCGCTCTCGCTCCGCTACGAGCGCAAAATGAGGGCCCCGTCCGCATCGACCTCGGTGGCGGGCAGACGCTGGAACTCATCCTCATCGAAGCGGGCACTTTCCAACAAGGCTCACCAGCAAACGAAGTCGGGCGCGGCGCCGATGAAGCACAACACAAAGTCACGCTCACGCGGCCGTTTCTCCTTGGCAAATACCCGGTCACGCGCGCGCAGTTCGAGCGCTTCGTGACGGAAACGCATTACCGCACGGACGCGGAGAGCGGACCGTCCGGTGGATTCGGCTGGGATGGCGCGCAATTGACCCAGCGAAAGGAATTCACCTGGCGCACGCCGGGCTTTCCGCAGACGAACGAGCATCCCGTGACCATCGTGACCTACCGCGATGCGAACGCATTTCTGCAATGGCTCTCCCGCAAGTCGGGACGCACCTTTGCGCTGCCCAGCGAGGCGCAGTGGGAATACGCGGCGCGCGGCGGAGGGACGGCCACACTCTCACCGGATCACGTCGCATGGTACAAGGGCAATGCCGCGGATAGCACCCATCCGGTCGGGCAGAAAGGACTCAATGGGTGGGGGCTGGGCGACATGCTCGGGAACGTGTGGGAATGGTGCGACGATTGGTACGCCCCCTATTCCCCGGGCGACGTGATCGATCCGCTACAACGCAACTCCACTCTCTCCGACAAGCCACGCCGGGTCTTGCGCGGCGGCTCCTGGCTGCGCGAGGCAAAATTCTGCCGGCCCGCGACGCGCTATCGCAACGACGCGTCGAGCCGCAACGCCGACAACGGCTTTCGCGTGATGACGTTTAACGTCTCCACGCCGACGGCACCGCCTCCGCCGGTGGCCGTCGCGCAGGCCACACCCGTGCGCACGCAACCGCCAGTCTCGAGTGCCCAGCCTACGCCCGCGAACATCGAATCCGGGCGGATTCGTATCAGCACACCCATCGCGGGCTCCGGCGAGTCCCACTTCAATTCCCGGCCGAAGATAGGTCCCTCCTTCGGGCCGCTGCTTTACGCGTTGCCAATCTTCGCGGTCCTTATTTTCATCGTATTTGTCATCCGCAAGATCGTGCGCGCGATTTCCGGAAACATGGGCGGCAGCGGATCGACGGGGAATTTCCGCTACATGCCCGGGCAGCCGCTGCGCGTGCGCCTGGTCGACGATGGATTCTGGATCGTGGGTGACGGACTTGGCGTCGGCACGCCGCTGCTCTGCCGCTACGAGGCAAATGGCCAGTCTCAGCAGACGGAGGTCCACTACGAGGGAGGAGCGCAGGGACAGTTCGTCTTCACCGGCGGCCGGCCCGCCAATGTCTCGGTGTCGGTCGACTCGGGTTCTTCGCCGATGCGTTCCATGGGCACCGGTTTTGGTACCGGTATGACCACCACACCACGCCATTTCGTGAACGATGACCCGCCCTTCCGTGGCCATCCTCCGGCGTATTGATCTGCAGCGCCACCGCTCCACGCGCCAGCGATAGTCCATGAACTGCTGGGTTCACACGATCGAAGCCGACGACGCGCGATGGGTCGAAAGGACGCAGCGCAGTGCGCGCCATGCCGGCCTTGAGCCGCGGACGCTCGAATCCCGAGAGCAGTGGATCAAGCAATTACGCTCCACCGAGGAGCCCGCGTTCTACATGGCTGCAGGAAGCTGGCTGATGCAGGAGAGCCCGCTGGCCACAATTCCCTCCAGCGCGACGGGACGTCCGCTCATTGCCCTTGGCGCAGTGCGCGATGGCCCCGGCGCCAGGCAATGGGGCAAGGTGCTTGGCAGACGCGGCGGCGACTTTGACCGGCGCGGTCTGCTGTCGCCACGCATCCCGTCTCCCCTTTCCGCATGGCTCGCCCCGAAAGCCGCGCGGCAACTCGGCACGCGACTCGCGGCAGGCGAGGAATGGCCCATGGCGTGGCGACGACTGCTCGCCATGCGCGAGTTTCGCAAGGTTCACCTTCCGATGCTCGATGTGCGGTCTTGGTGCGGCTTGCGCGTACTCCTCGTCATCACTTCGATCCAGATCGGTGGCGCGGAACGGGTCACACTCGATCTTGCGCAAGAACTGAATCGCCTCGGCGTGGCGGTCGCTGTCGCCGCGCTAGGGCGACCGACGCGCGCTGCATTTCCGGAGCCGGCCTATTTTTTCGATCTGTCGGGTGCGCCTCGCGATCCTGAATCCCGCGCCGCCGCCATCGCCAAGACGGCGCGAGAATTCGGCGCGGATCTTGTCCACGGTCATTTGCTCTCCGCCGCGGAGGCACGCGCGGTTCGCGCGCTGGGTCTGCCGCTGGTGCTCTCGCTGCATAATATGCCCGCCGGCTGGCCGGTGGGAGTCGGCGATGGAGGCCCACCGCTCGCCGACCTGATCCTCGCCTGCTCATGCGCCGTGGCTGAACAGGCGCAGGAGGCAAATCTCGGCGTGCCGATTCGCACAGTTTGGAATGGCATCGATACGAGCTCAGTCGTTCCGCGCGAAGCACAAGAAGCAGTGCGCCGGACGTGGCGGGAACGGCTCGGCTGGATCGAAGACGATTTCGTGATGGTCGCCATCGCCAATCCGCGCCGGCAGAAATGTCTTTCGCGGTTGCCGGCGATTCTCGCCGCGCTGCAACAGCGATTAGGTGCGCGATCTGCCCGCCTGCTGCTGGCCGGCGCACCCGCGCGCGGCAGCGAAGACGCGGGCCATGCGGCCTCGGAATTGGATGCCGCGATTGCCGTGTATCCGCGACCTGAGAGCATCCGCAGTATCGGCGCTGTACATGAGATCGGAGAAGTGCTGGCCGCGAGCGACGCTCTTGTTTCCGTCAGCGCCTTTGAAGGGTTGAGCCTCGCCCATCTCGAAGCCCTCGCTGCAGGGCTGCCGGTCATCGCGACCGATGCAGGTGGCACACGCGAGATCGCCGCACAGACCACTTCCCTGCGGCTGCTCTCACTGGATGCGACCGACCACGAAGTGGCCGCCGCACTCACCGAAGTCGCCACCGCTCCCAACTCGGAGGCACCGCCTCTTCCTCCCAGCTTCAAGCGGCATGAAATGGCGGCAAGGACCCATTGGTTCTATCCACAGGTCCTCTGGCCCCGTCGCTCCGAAGGCGAAGGGCTGTGGCTGATCATTAACAACTTCTCCACCGGTGGAGCACAATCCAGCGCGCGCCGTTTGCTGCTCGGCCTCGCCGCGCGCGGCGTGAAAGTGCGCGCCGCCGTCGTGGAGGAACATCCCAAACATCCCACCGCCGGCCGGACCGCATTGATCGCCGCGGGCATTCCCGTTCTCTCAGTGCCACCACCCGGTTCGCTCGATGGTCCGCTGGCCGTGGCTCGCGTGATCGATGCCATTGCCGGCGACCGGCCGCGCGCCGTTCTTTTCTGGAATGTCATCCAGGTGCTCAAAGTGCTCATCGCCGATTCGCTGCTCGATGTGCCGATCTACGACGTGAGTCCCGGCGAGATGTATTTCCACTCGCTCACCCGCTACTTCGCCAATCCACGCCCCGCCCTGCCCTATCGAGACGCCCGCGAATATGGCTCCCGTCTGTCGGGCGTGGTCGTGAAATATGCCTCGGAAGCGGAACACGCTGCGCAGACTTTGGGCGTGCCGGTGCATGTGATTCCCAATGGCGTACCGCTCGATCCTGCTCCGCGTCCAGCGCGCAAGCCCGGCCTGCTCGTGCTCGGCACCGCCGCACGTCTGTCACCAGACAAACGCCTGGGCGATCTACTCGATGCCGTGCGTCTCGCCGCCTCCCGCCTGCCACGCTTCGTCCTGCGCATCGCCGGAGGCGTCGAGCGTGGCGCGGAGGATCACGCCCGCGAGTTGCGCCGCGCCGCCCGCGGCCTGCCCGTCGAGTGGTGCGGCGAACTCGCCGACACCCGCGAATTTCTCGCCGGTCTCGATCTCTTCGTGATGATCTCGGAGCCCTCCGGCTGCCCGAACGCCTCGCTCGAAGCACTGGCCGCCGGTGTGCCCGTCATCGCCACAGATGTCGGTGGTGCGAAGGAACAAATCCTCGACGGCATCTGCGGCCGCTTGGTGCCGCGACGCGATACCAATGCGCTGGCCGAAGCGATCGTCGATCTCGCCCACGATGCCAGTAAACGCGATGCCTTCGCCGAAGCTGGTCGCGCTCATATCCAAGATTCCTTTTCCATGGAGCGAATGGTCAGCCGCTATATGGAAGCGTGCGGCTTATAGTCCCAGCGCAGACAAATAAAAAAGGAGGGACGCACCGAAGCGCGTCCCTCCGTGAATGTTTGATGCTCGACTGCCTTAGTATTTCGGCATGCTCGTGTCGATCTGCTCGGCCCAGGCGAGGATGCCGCCTTCGAGGTTGTGCAGTTTGCCGAAGCCGGCTTCCTGCAGCAACTTGAGGGCGCGCGCGGAGCGGGCGCCGCTCTTGCACTGGAGCACGATGTCGTCGGCGCTATCGAGCTCACTCATGCGCGAGGGCAACTGGCCGAGCGGAATGAGTGTGGCGGCGGGGATGCGGCAGATGTCCCACTCGAAAGGCTCGCGCACGTCGATGAGGCGGAACTTGTCACCGCGATCCAGCTTCGACTTGAGGTCCTGCACGGTGAGGGTCGGCACGGGCGCCTCGGCTTCCTCAGCGGCTTTGGCCTGTGGGATGCCGCAGAACTGATCGTAGTCGATGAGTTCCGTAATGGTCGGATTCTCACTGCACACGGGGCACTTCGGATCCTTGCGCAGCTTGAACTCGCGGAACTTCATCTTCAGCGCGTCGAAAGCAATCATGCGGCCGATGAGCGGCTCGCCGATGCCCATGATGAGCTTCACGGCTTCGATTGCTTGCATGACGCCGATGATGCCGGGCAGCACGCCGAGCACGCCACCTTCCGCGCAGCTCGGGACCATGCCGGGCGGCGGCGGTTCCGGGAACATGCAGCGGTAGCACGGCCCGCCGAGGTGCGGGGCGAAGACGGTGCACTGGCCATCGAAGCGGAAGATGGAGCCGTAGATGTTCGGCTTCTTCTGGAAGACGGCGATGTCGTTCGAGCAGTAGCGCGTGGGAAAATTGTCCGTGCCATCGATGATGATGTCGTACGGTTCGGAGATGCGCGCGGCATTCGAGGCGGTGAAAAAGTCGTCGTAGAGATCGACCTGCACGTTGGGATTCACCTCGCGGATACGGTCGCGGGCGCTGTTCAACTTTTTGCGGCCGACGTCCTTGGTGCCGTGGAGGATCTGGCGCTGGAGATTCGAGAAGTCGACGGTATCGGCATCGACCAAGCCCATACGACCGATACCGGCCGCGGCAAGATACAGCGCGATGGGCGAACCCAGGCCACCCGCGCCGATGCAAAGGACGCTGGCTGCCTTGAGGCGCTTCTGCCCCTCGAGGGTTACCTCGGGCATGATAAGATGGCGCGAATAACGGGCGATCTCGTCGTTGCTGAACTGAATGCGCTCAAGGCGCTCGGGGTCGATGATGCTGCTGATGGCCATATAGGAAAAATCGGGACGCGGAGCCTACCACGCCCGCGCGATTTGCCAAGGGTCGCGACGTGTCATAGCGGAAACGGGAGGTTCTTAGTTCTCAGTGCTTAGTCCTGAGAAGACGCTCGGCGCCGGAATACTGAGCACTAAGAACTCTACACTAAGCACTGCTCCGTCACGCTGCCGCCGGCTGCACATCCCTCTCCAAAGCCATGATATTTGCCTCGGCGATCGTGACCCCTGTGTCGTCATCGAACCATACGTGAAGACGCGATCCCCGGGGATTGATGCCCGCATGCTCGGGGCTGGAAACCCGATATTTCTGGCCACTCCGCGTCACAATCAGAAAAGGCAGGAATGGTCGGCACCCCAGAAGAAGCTGGATATCGGCAATCGTGGCTCTCGTCATGTTCCTTGGAATGCGGGGGTGCGGTAAACTTTTATCATCAGTTTGTGATTCAGCCACCGGGATTTTGTGAAATGTAGCGCGGCGACGTGGTGAATACGTCTTGGCACGGCTTTTCCATAGACGCGCACGCGCCCGCTACCGAGGGCCTCTTTTCTTTTGCACCGCAGGACAGTGCAGCGGCATAGTCGCATCAATGCTCAACTGGATCTGGCTCGCCTTCCTTCTTATCGCGGTGCTGGTAGGCGGCTTTACCGGTCAGTTGGACGCGCTGACCAAGGGAGCTTTTGAGACCGCCAAGGACGCCGTGATGAGCCTGGCACTCCCTCTCACGGGTCTGATGGCGGTGTGGCTGGGCATGATGCGCCTCGCCGAACGCGGCGGGCTGGTGCAGATCATTGCGCGGGCCTTGCGACCGCTGCTACGACGACTCTTCCCCGATGTGCCGGCGGATCATCCAGCGATGGGTGCGATGGTCATGAACATGGCGGCCAATATGCTGGGGCTGGGCAATGCAGCCACCCCGCTCGGGCTACGGGCTATGCTGCTGTTGCAGCAGCTCAACCCGCGAAAGGACACGGCCTCGAATGCCATGGTGACTTTCCTGGCGATCAATACGGCCTCCATCCAGCTGTTGCCGACCACAGCGATCAGCTATCTCATCCTGGCCGGCGCGAAGGATGCCACCAGCTTCGTGCCCGCAGCCGTGCTGGCGACTACATGTGGACTGACTTGCGGCGTTCTCATGTCGAAGTTCCTCGAGCGCCTGCCCATGTTTGCGCCCGAGCCGCCGGACCCACAAGCGACGGCGGACAACGCCGCCTCTGCAGCCGAGGCGGGTGACGCGCCAGCGGAGCCCGAACTCACCCCAATGACGATGGGCCGCCATCTGGCCCTGTGGGCGCACACAATCCTCTTCGGGTTCATGTTCCTTGTGATATACATGCCAGAGGCGATGGGCTGGATCCCTCGGATGCTGCACGCCTCGTGGCATTATGCGGATCTTTTCACCGACATGCCGCTGGCGGAGAAGCCTCTGTTGCGCGGACTCCGGGCCGTCTCGCTCATGGCCATCCCGTGGTTGCTGACGTTCCTGCCGCTGTATGCGACGTTGCGCGGAGTCAAGGTCTACGAGCAATTCACCGACGGCGCGAAGGAAGCCTTCGCTACGGCGACGCGAATCATTCCCTTCCTCGTGGCGATGCTCGTCTCGATTCGCATGCTGCGGGATGCGGGTGTGATCAAGGCGGTCACCGATACTCTCGGGCCATCGCTTGCCCGCATCGGCTTTCCTGCGGACCTGCTACCGATGGTGTTGCTGCGGCCCTTGAGTGGCAGCGCCACGTTGGGTGTTTTCGTGGAGTTGATCAATCGGCCGGGCGTGGGCCCGGATAGCCTGCTAGCGAAAATGGCGGCCACGATTTTCGGCAGCACCGAGACAACCTTCTACGTACTTGCCGTCTACTTCGGCTCGGTGGCCATTCGCCAGACCCGCCACGCCGTCGCCGTCG
>JBGGMZ010000503.1:0-6351 GCA_041287745.1 Chthoniobacter sp.
ATCCAGGTCGTTTCGGTCAATTCACTGGAAAGGAATTACAATCGGAAGGCTTGCCTTCCACGTTCGTTCGCGAAGACGGGTATAAGCCTCAGCTCTTGAGCCCCGCCCACGAAACTCGGCGAATCTTCTCGAGCTGGTTAAAACTCCAGCCGCACCACACCGCTGCCCTTCGCGATCTTACCAATGACTTTGCCCTTGGTCAGCTTGAGCGCCTTCTCACGGTCGGCGGCGGCGACGACCACCGTCATGCCGATGCCCATGTTGAAAACTTGATACATCTCGGTGCGGTCGATCTGGCCGCCTTCGCGGATGTGCTCGAAGATCGCCGGGACTTTCCACGTCTTCGTGTCGATGACGGCGTCGGCCTTCTTAGGCAGGACACGGGGAAGATTGTCAATGAGGCCGCCGCCGGTGATGTGAGCGAGGCCCTTGATCATGCCTTTCGGCAGCTTGGCGAGCAGCGGCTGGTAATTCCTGTGCACCCGCAGGAGTTCGTCGCCGAGAGTCTTGGCGACGCCCGGGAGCATGCTGCCCACGTGAAGACCCATTTTGTCGAAGAGGACCGCCCGGGCGAGCGAATAGCCATTGGTGTGCAGGCCATTCGAAGCGAGGCCAATGATGACGTCGCCCACCTTGATCCGCGATCCGTCGAGCGCTTCCTTGCGATCCACTACGCCGACAATCGTCCCGGCGAGATCGTATTCGCCCTTTTGATACATGCCGGGCATCTGCGCCGTCTCGCCGCCGATGAGGGCGCAACCGGCTTCCTTGCAGGCCTTGGCGAAGCCCTTGATGAGTTGCTCGAAGACCGGCGGATCGAGCCGCTCGGCACCGATGTAATCGAGGAAGAAGAGCGGACGCGCGCCGACGACAGCAATGTCGTTGACGCAATGGTTCACGAGGTCCTGGCCGACGGTGTCGTGCTTGTCTGCAGCGAATGCCAGCTTCAGCTTCGTGCCCACGCCGTCCACGCTGGAAACGAGCACCGGGTCTTTCATCCCCTTGAAATTCGCGCGAAAGAGACCGCCGAAACCGCCGATCTTGCCGAGCACCTCGGAACCATGCGTGCCTTTGACCATCGCATGGATGCCGCTTTTCACACGGTTGCCGAGATCCACGTCCACGCCGGCAGCGGCATAGGCTTTTTTGGATTTCGGACTCTTGGCTTCGGATTTCGGTGATTTGGGCATCGGGGCTTTTAAACTAAGAACTAAGAACGGATTACTAATTATTGATCGCTCGCTCAGGGAACGGTGTCGAAGAGTTCGGGATGACCATCCTCCGCGAGCAGATCGGCGCGGGTGGCGCGACGTTCCATGATGAATTTGTCGACGTTGGGATCCACCGGCACCGGGTATTTGCCGTTGAAACACGCGAGACAGAATTTGCTTTCCGGCTGTCCTGTGGCGCGCACCATACCGGGCACATCGAGGTAGCCGATGCTGTCCGCGCCGAGGTAGTCGCGGATTTCGTCGAGCGTGTGCTGGTTGGCGATGAGCTTTTCCGGGTCGGGAAAATCGATGCCGTAGTGACAGGCGTGCTTGTGCGGCGGACAGGAAATGCGCATGTGCACCTCCTTCGCCCCGGCCTCACGCAGATTCACTACCCGGGCGCGGGCCGTGGTGCCGCGGACGATGGAGTCATCGACCACGACGACACGTTTATTGTGCACGGCCTCCTTGATGAGGTTCAGCTTCACGCGCACGTTGAAATCGCGAATGAGCTGTGTCGGCTGCAGGAAGGTTCGCCCGATGTAGTGATTGCGGACGAAGGCGTGGTTGTAAGGAATGTTCAGCTCCTCGGCAAAGCCGAGTGCAGCGTAGTTGCCAGAGTCGGGCACCGGCACGACGAGGTCAGCCTCGACCGGGTGCAGGCGGGCAAGCTCCCGCCCCATGGCGGTACGCACGCGGGCGACGTTGATGTTGTTGATGATCGAGTCCGGCCGCGCGAAGTAGACGTACTCGAACATGCAGAAGGACTGGCGCTCCTGCCGGAAAGGAAACTCGGAGCGAACTCCCTTTTCATCGATGATGACGACTTCACCCGGCTCGATCTCGCGGACGAATTCCGCATGAATGAGGTCGAACGCGCAAGTCTCGCTGGAGAGCACCCAAGCGCCCTCCAGCTTGCCGAGCGCGAGCGGACGGAAGCCAAACGGGTCACGCACGCCGATGATCTCGCGCTCGCCCATGATAACGAGTGAGTAAGCGCCCTCGATGCGACGTAAGGCGGCGAGGACGCTGCTGGTCGTATTCGGCTGGGCGAGCAGGTGAAGGATGATCTCACTATCGACCGTCGTCTGGAAGATGGAGCCGCGGCGCTCGAGCTCGTCGCGCAACACGGAAGCATTGACCAGGTTACCATTGTGGCCGATGGCGAGTTGCCCGCGCCCAGTGCTGAACATGAGCGGCTGGGCATTGAGCAGCGTGCTGGAGCCTGTGGTGGAGTAGCGCACGTGGCCGATGGCCCGCGTGCCCTTCAGTCGGTCGAGGTCGTCGGCCTTGAAGACCTGGGAGACAAGTCCCATGTCCACATGGCGTACGAAGGGTGTATTCGGCCCT
The DNA here is from genome assembly GCA_041287745.1 of Chthoniobacter sp. Classification (GTDB taxonomy): domain Bacteria; phylum Verrucomicrobiota; class Verrucomicrobiia; order Chthoniobacterales; family Chthoniobacteraceae; genus Chthoniobacter. The sequence continues at coordinate 2,562 of JBGGMZ010000503.1, forward strand.
GTGGCCGTGACGATACCCGCGCTCTCCTGGCCGCGGTGTTGCAAAGCGAAGAGACCGTAATAGGTCAGGACGGCGGCATTCGGATGTCCAAAAACGGCGAAAACGCCGCACTCATGAGTGGGTTTGTGGTGCTTCACGCGGGGTCGGGCGAACGGGGAGACTAGCGCGCTGCTGGGTCGGGTCAAGCGGCGTGCCCTGAAAAATGTGAATCGTGCTTTTTTCCTCGCAAATATCGCAAACTGGCCACCCTCATCGCAACTCGGGGCGATCGATCACCACTGTGTCACTCTTGGGCACGATGACTTTCAGGAGGAGTTTGAAGAGGCGTGGCAGGAATCCAATCGCGATCTGCATGATCAAATAAAAGACGCCTACGGCCATGGCCCAAGGCATGTATTCGATGAAGGCCGCGTCGCGGACGCGGGAAGGACCCTTTATGCGCGGTGGATCCTCCCCTAGATAGGCGATCTGCACTTTTTCCCCTGGCCCAGTCGGTGGCACGTAAAACTCCGCGCCCTCCAGTGTGACCTCCTGCGGCCGCCCGGAGGGATCGAGATACCCGATGTGATACATCTCTCGGTACTGCTGCGGATCATCCGGCATGTGGCGGCGAATGAACTCTGGGCCCAAATCCAGGTACTTTTTGCGTAGCACATCTTCCTTTGAAATGAATTGGCCCTCGATCGTGAGCGCGGAATTCCAGCGCTGCATTTCCTTGAAGCCCAGCCGGCCGATGTAGGCGAGCAGGCCCAGACACACCCAGACGAGAATGGTCTGCAAAATACTGCCCGGGCTCTTCGGTGTCGTCGTGGTGGTCGTCGCGGTCGGTGCCTGCTTGCTTTGCAAGTATTCGTCCAGGTCCTCGCGCTTCGAGAGCTGCCGCTGCGCTTCCGTCACTGGCCCGGCGAATTGCGTCGGCAAGTCGCGCTGACCACGCCAGGCGAGATCCATGATCTCACCACGCCAGACCACCAAGCCCAAGCCGCGGTCCGGCAGCCAAACGGTCCCATCTTCCAGCAAGCTCTCGTCCGTCACCGGGGCGGCGGGCACAGCATCCGGTTCCGGAAAGGGCTCCTCGGTTGCGTCGTTGGCCTCCCACATGGGCGGGCGGTCGAAAGGCTCTAAAGCGCGTAGGGCATCGTCGAGTCGACCATTCATGACTGACCGACCTTTCCAGAGAATTTCACCATCCGTGGCGAGCTGTCGCAGATGTTTCTCCCCGGTCGTCTCAAACCAAAAGTGCAAATACATGTCCTCCACGTCGGCGGTGAAGTTATCATCGCCATACGTCTTTGGATTCACTCCCGCTTGCCGCAGCTTTTCCTCTACTTCTGCGCGGGTCATTCCAGGGCGAAAGCCCAGCCAATGGTCGAGGTTGGCGATTTCGAGTTGCTCGGGCATACAGTTAGGAGGCGAATGACAAAGACCGCCAATGAGGCACCGCGACAAATCAGCGGCAACGGAGTTTTAACCGACGATCCGCCCGATTAGCAATGGCAGTCGTCTGCCGAATCTGCTTGGCCGGCGGCCATTCTTTCGCCATCGCCGCCCTTATGAAATCCCCCCTGCCCATTCTCCTTATCGCCGTCTTGTGCGCCCTGATCCTCCCGGCATCGGCCGCGGAACCCAAGCGCGTGCTCCTCATCGGTCAGGGGCCGGATGGACACCCCGTTGGCACGCACGAGTTCATGCAGGGCGTACAATTCATCGAGAAACTCCTCGCGCCCTACAAAGGGCAGATCGAGACGACCATCGTAAAGGCCGACGAGCCGTGGGCAGAAGGCCCCGCCTTGATCGACAAAGCGGATGGCATTGTTTTCATGGTCACTCAAGGCGCGCAGTGGATGCAAAACGATCCGGAGCGCTTTGCGGCACTTCAGCGGTTTTGCGCCCGGCAAGGAGCGCTCGTGGGCCTGCACTGGTCCATCGGTGCAAAGGATGAGAAGTTCATCGCCGGCCAGCTCGCACTGCTTGGCGGTACCCGCGGCGGCCCGCAGCGCAAATACAAGGTAATCGAACGCGACGTGCATCTCATCGATCCCAAGCACCCAGTACTCGCCGGGATGAAGGACTTCACCATCAACGATGAATGGTACTACCGGCTCGATCTGCAACCAGCCTCGACGCCCGGCTTTCACCCTCTCTTCAGCGTCAATCTGGACGACAAGGACGAGACAGTATGCTGGGCATGGGACCGGCCCGATGGCGGCCGTTCCTTCGGCTTCGTCGGCCTGCATTTCCACAAAAACTGGGAACGCATCGAGTATCGCCGGCTGGTCAGCCAAGCAATCCTCTGGTCGCTCAAATTGCCGATTCCCGAGGGCGGATTGAAGGACGAACAGTTGGCGGTGATGCCTTAAGGCATGCACTACCACTGTAGCGGCGCTGTCTCCAGCGTCGCCATCTTCACAACGAAAGCGCGACGCTGAGGACAGCACCGCTACAGTCGTTTACGCGCTCATTGCCGTCGCGATGCTGTCGTACCACGCAGTACGCAGTTCGGCAATCGGCCATGTGAGGTGCGTGCCGTTTGCGGCGATCTTGAGCATGTCGCCCCCGACGGTACCGATACGGCGTGACGCGATGCCGCGCACTTCGAGCAGCAGTTTCACTGCGCCGACATCCGTCGGCTTCACGGTGATAACGATGCGGCCCTGCGTTTCGTTGAAGAGCAATTGATCGAGGCGCAGCCCGGTGTCGCCAAGTTCGATGACCGCGCCGAGCGGTTGCGGCGGCGGGTTCGGATGCGCGAGGATCGATTCCGCGAGTGCGACACCGAGGCCGCCTTCGCTGAGATCGTGCGCGCTCTTGACGAGGCCCGACTTGATGATGGCGCGAAGGCCATCGTGCAGTGCGCGTTCCTTGGCGAAGTCCAGCTTCGGCACTGGGCCGACTTTCTGGCCATGCACCACCTTGAGGAAGTGCGAGGCGCCGAGTTCGTCGCCCAGACCGCCAATGACCAAAATCGCGTCTCCCGGTGCCTTGAAATAGGACGATGTGACGTGCTTCTGCTCCTCGATGAGGCCGACCATGCCGACGGTCGGCGTCGGATCGATCGAGCCAGCCGGGCTCTCATTGTAAAGGCTCACATTGCCGCCGGTGACTGGCACGTCGAAGGCAATGCAACCTTCGGCGAGGCCCTCCACGCTTTCGCGCAGCTGCCAGAAGTTTTCCGGCTTGTGCGGGTTGCCGAAATTGAGGTTGTCCGTGACAGCCAGCGGGACAGCACCGGCACAGGCGAGATTGCGTGCAGCCTCGGCGATGGCGATGCGGGCGCCCTGCCGCGGCTCGAGCGCACAGTAGAGGCTATTGCAATCGCTGGTCGCGGCGAGGATCTTGTTCGCCTCGCGGACGAGGAACACCGCGGAATCCGAGCCCGGTACCAGCACAGTGCCGGCGCGGACGGTGTGGTCGTATTGACGATAGACCCAATTTTTCGAGGCGATGCTCGGGTGGGCGAGCAGCGAGAGCAGGTCGGCATGACTGTCCGTCTCGGGCAGCTTCGCCAGATCGAGTTGCGGAGGCGTCGCCTTGGCCTTCGCTTCGCGATCGTAGAGCGGCGCTTCATCGGCGAGCTGACGCGCGGGAATTTCCGCGACGACCCGGCCGTGATTGAGCACGCGCATCATGCCGTCGTCCTTCACCGTGCCGACCTCGGCATAAGGCAGGTCCCACTTCTCGAAGATATCTACCACCGTCTGCTCGTGACCCTTCTTCACGATGATGAGCATGCGCTCCTGCGATTCACTGAGAAGGATCTCGTAAGGGGTCATGCCCGTCTCGCGCTTGG
>JBGGMZ010000504.1:0-7538 GCA_041287745.1 Chthoniobacter sp.
TCCCCGCGCGCCAGGGATTCCAGCTCGAGCAATGCCTGCTGCTTCTCATTGGCTTTCTGCAGCGTCTCGTCCACTTCCTTCTCCGCCGTGTCGAGCGCTTGGAGCTGCGCATCCCCGTTGGTAATCAGCTCCACGAATTTATCTTCCAGAACCTTCACGCTGACGTCCAATTTCCCCTTCTCGTCAGCGAGCTTCACCGCGGCGCGCCTCACATCTCTCCTGCCCAATATTCGCGCAATGTCCGTCGCCTTGACACTATCGTCCGCCGCCTTCGTTCGCAAATTCTGCTCCACCCACTTTCGGTCCGCCGCGTCGTCGGGCGAACGAAACAAGGCGTTCAGCTTCTTTTCCGCATTCTTTTGCGCCTCGTAAGCCGCCTCGAAGCTTTTGTTGGCGTCAATCTGCTCCTCCTTCAACCGCTCCTGCTCTTTCTTGTTTTCGGTGGTTTTGCCCACCAGGTCGAACGCCTTGTTCACGACGGCGGACTTCGGCCCCTTCAAATCGTTGAGGAGAAATGCGACATCATTGGAATGCCTCTGCGCTTTTTGGCGAAGTTTTGTCGTCTCCTCCACCGATTTGAAGGCTTCATTGAGGACGTCGACTTTCTCCTTCGACTCCTTGGCGGACTTTTCAGCTCCCGTCTTGGCTTTCTCCAAGGCGCGCGTCTTCACGCGTTTATAAGCAGATTCCTTGGGCATGGTATCTTTCGGGCCGCCGACGCGACCGGGTGTTTCTTTTGTTCCTTAGGCGGCCAGTTGCGGCTGGATCTCTTTCAGCACCTTCAAGAGCGGTGTTTTTAGATCGAAAGCTAGGTCGCACACATTTGCGACCACTTCGTCGCCCGCCAGGTAGCTCAGCAATTCGTTCGCCTGCTTCTGAGACTCCATGGCCCCGCCGAGTTGCGCGAGGACCGCTCTCAACTCCAGTTCGGCACTCCCGGCGTCCGGGTCCTGGGTCGCCACGATCGATTTGATCTCCGCCTGCAACTGCGTGACGATCTTTGCCTTCACCGATTTCCACCTTTCGGCCGGCTTCTGCGGTTCCGGGCTCGCTTCCGCATCCAGCTCCTCGCCCTCCTTTTCGATCCCATCAACCGCTTCATTCTCCGCCGCGCTCTTCTTCTCGAGGAACTGTGGCGGGACAGCCACACCCATGTGAACCTTGAGGAACTCCAATTGAACTATCGTATAAGGCATGGAAATTTCCGTCGCGCGGCGGGACTACGTGAAGACAGTGGCCGCCCCTCGAGCGTGAATACCGCCTTCAGGAGCGCTGGACGAGCCCAACGGATTACGCCTCATACGTTTTGTTAATGCAGCGACAACTACATCCGATCAAGATGCAACCCCACCTCCGCATCAAGCAAAAAACTGGCAGTGGCTCAATTTGAAACGCACCTGCCGCCGCTTTACCTGCGACGGCTATCCACTATCCACTTTCCCTACAGCGAGGCTGCGCGCGTGATCTCGTTCAGCTTCGCTTCCAGGCGCTCCACGAGGTGCTCCGCTTGCTCGCGAGCGCGACGCTCTTCCATGATCGTTTCCTCGAGTTCGCGGACACGCTGCTGGAGATTGACGCGGATGCTTGTGCGCACGGGCTGCTGCGTCGTGTCCACTACCTCAGCAATGTTCAATTCCGGGATCTCCTTGATCACCGTTACCGAGCCGTCGCGGCAATTCGTCACCGGCGTATCGGCGTTGATCTCGCCGATGACCAGAAACTCGCGCACGGCGCCGAGAGTGGTCGGGCCGTAAAATTGGTCGGGACTCACCTCGATGAGGTAGTCCATGCCCAGCTCGGGAACCATCGGCGCTTTCATCCAGGTTTTCTCGTCGTTGGAAACCTTGTCGAGCGGCGAGACCTGCGCATCTGAGGCCCATTCTTGCAATTGTTCGAAGGTGATGGGGCCAAAGATGGTGCCATCATCATTCTTCATCAGATACCAGGTCGGTGCGGATTCCATAATCAAGGGTTCTCTTTCTTATCGGCGGGTTCTGGGGTCTTGGTGGTAGGAACGGAAAGGGTTTGGCCGATCTGAAGCAGTCGTTCGTTATCGATCTTGTTGGCGTTCTTCAAGTCCGCAATGGAAATGTTATAATGCTTGGCGATCGAGGTGAGAGTTTCCCCCTTGGCTACAACATGTTTCGTGCCGGGAGGGGCGTCCGCCTTCGGAATTGCTTCAGGTTTAGCGGGTTCCGCCGCGGCAGACACGGTTTCGGCGGCTGGCTTGGGGCTTTCGACGGATACAGTGGCCGGGGCTGCAGGGCTGGAGGCAGCTGCGGACGCTGGCTCCGGCGGTTTGGCTGCAGCTTCCCCACCTTTCTGGGCTTCCAGTGCGCGGGCGAGTTTCCCCACCTGTTCCGCCAGCACTTCGATCTGCTTCGACTGCTGCTGCACGGTCTGGCGAAGTTCGCGCAACTCCTGCAAAGCTGCTGCGTCTTCCGCCTGCACGCCCGGAAGAGCGGCAGCAGAAAAGGCCAGAGCCAAAAGCATGGGATAGACACCGCGCATAAAAATTATTTCTCATGTTACCGCGCCGCTGGCAAGCGTGACGCGATTTTTCCCACCGATTCGCCGCTATTCATCGGGCCGACCTTGCTCTTTTCGCAATGCCCCTCTATGCTCTGGATATGCCTGACAGGACGCAACGACCCGTCGGCCCCTCACCGTGGGGCCCGCAGCAGGGTGAAGGCGGCGGGCCCAAATCGCCCGACGTTTCCAAGCCCGATACCAAGGATCTCCTCCAGCGAATGCGCAAGGTGGACCCCAACCAATCGAAGCGCTACCGCCAGCGCACTGGGCAGTAATGGAGCCCCTCAGCGCGCGGCCTTCGCTCCCGCCGGATGCGGGAGATTTTGCGACGCTTCTGCGAGACCGTGGATTCTATCCGCAAGTGTCCGCCAGCATCGCTGGTGTTTCCGCCGCCAGCATGGCGCCGGAAGTGCAGACGCAAGCGACCACCATCCTCGCCTTCAAATTCGCCGGCGGCGTGCTCATGGCCGGCGACCGTCGCGCGACGGCAGGCCACTCCATTGTCTACGATCGCGCGGACAAAGTGCTGGAGATCGATTCGCACTCGCTCATGGCCATCGCCGGCGTGCCGGCCACGGCCTGGGAAATGGCGCGTGTGCTCGAGCATTCCTTCCAATTCTACCGGCGCAGCCAGCTTCAGGAAATGAGCCTGGAGGGCAAAGTGCGCGCCCTTTCCAAATTGCTGCGCGATAACCTCAGCTTCGTGTTGCAAGGCGTAGGCGTGGTGGTGCCGATCTTCGCCGCTTACGATTCCGTCGCCGAGGCGGCACGCCTCTATTTTTACGACGCCATGGGGGCGCAATTCGAAGCGGCCGACTTTACCACCGCCGGCTCCGGCTCTCCTGCCGTGCGCAGCGTGCTCTACTACGAAAACACTTGGGGCGGCAAGCCGCTGACCAAGCTCCGCGAAGCGGAGGCAGTCGTCCTCGCCCTGCGCGCTCTCGACACCGCGGCGGAAAACGATGCCGCCACCGGAGGCGTGGACCGCCGGGGCAAGGTGTATCCCATCATCAAAATCATCTCCGCCGCCGGCATCCGCACGTTGGCCGAAAAAGACCTCGCCCGCGTTTTCAAACAGAAGGTGACGTAACATGCTGCGTGGCTTCAAAAACTTCTTTAGGACGCTGGGAGCGATCTTCGATGGGCTCGAATTACTCTGGCTGATAGTCCGGTTCGCAATCTTGATCGTGACGTTCGTATTCAGCTTTTTCCCATGATCGAAGAACCCTACCGCTGGGTGGAAGCCATCGCCAACCGGCGCGAATACATCGAGCACCAGCTCTCCAGTGGCAGCCCCATCGCCGGGCTGAGCTATCCCGAGGGCATCCTGCTTTTCACCCTCGGACGCGAGCGGCAGAAGCTGTTTGAGATTTACGACCGCATCGGCCTCGGAGCCATCGGGCACCCGGGGGATATCGAGCGGCTGCGCATGACGGCGATCGAGATCACGAGCACTGAAGGTTTCGCCCGTTCCGCCCACGATGTCTCGCTGCGGCGGCTGGCAAACTACTCGCTCTCCCCTGCCCTCAAGACCGCGTTCGAACAGGTCTACGGGCCACCCTATCTAGCGCGGATGCTCTTCGCCGAACTGGGTCGCGATGGTGCGCCGAATACATTCCTGCGGCTGGATTACGACGGGGCGATTCATACGAATGGCGGGGCCTTCGGGAAGACTCTGGAGAGTTTCGGCGCTATTTCTGGCACTGCAGCCTCCACCAGCAAAATGGAGCAGTTCCTGCGGCAACAGAAGCTGCCCGCCTCTTCCTTGGAGAAAGCACTGGAGATTGCCCTCGATGCCTGGACGGTAGGCCACCTGGCCCTCACGTGCGAAGCTACGGAGGAACTACCTGCGGATGAGGAGATTGCGAAGCATCGGGCAGAGCAGCTGACGGCCGCAACCATCGAGGCGGCCATTCTCACGGCCGCGGGCGGACAGGCGATCACCTGGCGAGCCTTGAAGGATACAGAAATCCGCCCAGCCCTCGAAAAGCGATAATCCAGTGTGAAAACATCCCGTTATGGAACAGCGGTTGGCTTGCGCCGATTTTTGTGCAAAGCTTTCGGTATGAAGAGCGCCATGCCCTGTGTCGGTCTCGTCGTTCTCGCGGGTTGTCTCACGTTCATCGTGGCGCCGGATGAAGGGCCGTCTACTGAAGCGAGGATCCAGTCGGCGCTGAATGCGCTGCCTACCGTCGTCCTCGATCCCGGTCATGGCGGCAAGGATGACGGGGCAACCGCCAATGGACTCGTGGAAAAGAACCTGAGCCTCGATGTGGCCGAGCGCGTGGAGAAAATTCTCAAGCCTTTCAATTTCCCGGTGATCCTTACCCGACGGGACGACACCTTCATTCCGTTGGAAGAGCGGGCGAACATTGCCAACCGCTTGGAAAATGCCGTCTTCGTAAGCATTCACTTCAATCACGCGAAGGACCGCGTCTCCACAGGCGTGGAGACCTTTTATGCGCCGGCAAAAGTACTGCCGAACGATCCGCTGACTTGGGTGGGTTTCTTCAACAAGCCAGAACAGCCGCCACTGGACAACGGCGAGACACTGGCAGGTTTCATCCAGGCTTCGCTCGTCTTGCGCACCGATGCCGTGAACCGCGGCATTAAGAGTCGCGAGCTATATGTCGTGCGCCACACGCGCTGCCCGGCGGTGCTGGTCGAAGGCGGGTTCATTAACAACCCACTCGAAGCGACGCTCATCTCCAATGGCGAGTATCGCCAGCGGCTTGCCAGCGCCATCGCCGAGGGCATCATGAGCTACCAGAAGACGCGCCCGCAGCCGGTTGCGCCCACCAAGCTGGCCAAGGCGGGGAACTAAAGATCATGGCGGTGGTCGGTAGGTGATCATTAGTATGCCTGATTTTGCATCCGGCAGAAACCTGCCTATACTGGCGCGCTCTGCTAATTCGGCGTGCGATTGAATAATAGAATCCCTTTGGCGTCCAACTCCCCAAACAGCCATGAAAACGAAGCTCTTTTGCGCCCTGGCCACCCTCACTCTGGCCATCTCTGCCTCGGCGGATGAACAAGTGCGCAACGTCCAGACGGAGCTGAAGAGCCAAGGCTTTTACTATGGTGAAGTGGATGGCCAGAGCGGCCCGGAAATGGCCTCAGCGATTCGCCGTTACCAGATTCGCAATGGCCTCGAAGTCACCGGCTCGCTCACACCGGAGACGCTGACCGCCCTGGGTATGATCGCTGGCAAACCAAAGTCGTCCGCTCCCGAAGTGCCGGCCGCCCCGGTCGCCCGTGCACAGGAACCGCCGCGGCAGCCCGCCACCGCCAAAGGCCCCGTCAATATCCGCCGCGACGGAACTGCGGAGGATAGCGACCGCGAGTTTTTGCAGCGGGAGGAGGGCAAGGATCGCAACCGCAATCGCACCGCCACCGATTACAACAACGAGCCAGCGCCCTCTCCGCCCGCGCCCCAGCGCAATGTCGTGCCGGCCTATCGCGATCCGTCGATTGTCTCGCCGCCTGCCCCGCTCGATGCGCCGAGCCCGGATTTCCCTGTGATCTTCTCCGGGACGCCGTATGCGAATGCACCGCTCGCCGTCCAGCAGGACACGCTGCGCCGCGCCCAAGCCATCCTCGCGAGTCGCGGCTACTATCGTGACATCGTCGATGGCCTGCCAGGGCCGGCCACCGAGGAGGCGCTGCTCAGCTACCAGCGCTCCACCCGCCTCACGCTTACTGGCCGCCTCGATATCGATACCCTGAACGAACTGCGCCTTCTGCCCGGCAACAACCGCAATATCGGAGAAAGCGGCAACGGTGGCACGCAATTCGGCTTCGAGTTCCACACCGGACGCCACGTCTTCCGCGGCGTATGGGTCGGTCACTAAGACACTTCCCGGGGAAAAGCGCATCCTGCCGCACTCGCGCGGCTGACTGACGCTGGGCAAATTTCAATCGGCCGACTTCAGACGGTCCATCCGTCACCGCCGACGGGTCAGCACCACGAGGGCGATGCCGCTCAGAATGGCGGCCGAGGCCAGTGCCAACCGCAGCGTGAGCGTTTCGCCGAGAAACAGGATTCCTCCCAAGGCGGTCAGGACGGGCACGCTCAATTGCGCCGTTGAGGCGGTGGTCGTCTTCAACCACGGAAGCGCGGTGTACCAGATCACATATCCCAGCCCCGAGGTGAGCGCCCCCGAGAGGATCGCATAGACCACTCCTGCGAGATCGAACGATGCATGGGAACGCAGGAGCAAACTCGCTCCGATCGCGATGGGAACCGCGCGCACAAAATTTCCGGTAGTCACGTCGATGGGATGTGCGGCGCCCCTCCCACGAATCGAATAAACTCCCCACCCCACCCCAGCACTCAGCATGAGCAGCGAACCCAGGAGCGGCGGTGCCGACACGCCCGGGAGAAAAAGACCGACCAACCCGGTCACGGCAATCGCCAGGCCCAGCGTTTGTGCGCCGGAGAATCTTTCTCCTTTCGCGAGGCCATAGCTGATCATCGTTACCTGCACGGCAGCGATGAGCACCAGTGCGCCTGTTCCCGCGGGCAGGCTCGCGTAGGCAAACGAAAACCCAATGGCGTAGACAAATAAAGCGACAGCTGAGATCCAATTGCCTCGCCCCGCTTCTTTTCCTCGGCGAGTGAAGCGCGCAACCGCCCACAACATGAGCGCACCTGCGACCAACCGCACGGTGGTAAAGCTGGCCGCATCGATGCCTGTGTGCTTGAGCGCGAGACGGCAGAGCAGCGAATTGGCCGCAAATGACAGCATGGCTGCAGAGGTCAGAAAAACGAGGCGCGACAGGAACATGAAATCGAATCAGATATGCAAAGCTATCCAGGATCGCGCCCGTGGCCACGTCCGCTTCCAGCAGAGTCGTGTGGGAATAGAGTCTGCCAAAAGAAGTTTCCGAATCCGGCGGGGTAGAATTTTGAATCAGGAAAGCAGGAACACAGGAACGAAAAACAAATCCTTCCTGCTTTCCTGCGTTCCTAATTCACCTCGTTTATCCGGAAGTTACTTTCGGCA
>JBGGMZ010000505.1:0-8981 GCA_041287745.1 Chthoniobacter sp.
GCTGGCGCAACGTCTTTGTGCGCGAGATCGGCAGCGATGAAGCGAACAAGATTCTCGCCTCGAAAGGCGGCGACGGCTTCACCCCGCTCTTCAACGGCAAGGATCTGGAAGGCTGGCAGGGCGCGGTCGAGAACTACGAAGTGGTCGACGGCGCCATCCAGTGCAAGAAGGGCAAAGGCGGCAACCTGCTCACCAAGGACGAGTACGGCGACTTCGTTGCCCGCCTGGAATTCAAGCTCCCGCCCGGCGGCAACAACGGTCTAGCGATTCGCTGCCCCGCCCAAGGCAACACCGCCTACGCCGGTATGACCGAGCTCCAGGTCCTCGATGACAACTACGAAAAAGTCCGCGGCAAGATCGACCCGCGCCAGGCTCACGGCTCCGCCTACGGCATGGTCGCCGCCGCCCGCGGCTACCAGCATCCGATCGGCGAATGGAACTTCCAGGAAGTCACCGTCAAAGGCTCCACCATCAAGGTCGAGCTCAATGGCAGCGTGATCCTCGACACCGACCTGAGCAAGGTGGACATGGAAACCGTGATGGCCCACAGCAAGCATCCCGGCAAGGACCGCACCAGCGGCTTCTTCGGCTTCGCCGGCCACAGCGACCCGGTGCAGTTCAAAGACGTCTTCATCAAGAAATACTAAATCAGCCGCGGCGCCAATCGCCGCCGCTCGATTCAATCACCGCCCGTGTCGGCGATGGATTTATGCATTCGCATTGCCGTCGCGGCGGGCGGTGCTATTTTCTGCGCCGGTTTCGGAGCCTCGCGGAGAGGCGGGTTTGTCCGGCATCTCCGCGGAGACCGGAGTCATTTCACCTTCGCCTTCCCATGCCTCTCTTCTTATCTCCGCTTCGGGCGCGCCTGCGCTCGATCGCGCTCCTCATCGCTACCTTGCTTTGCGGCGTCTCGCCCGCGCTGCGCGCCGATCTTACCCAGGAGCAAGTCATCGCCGCCAAAGCAGCCACCGGCCTGCTAATCACCCCACAGGGAAGCGGCACGGCCTTTTGCATTTCCGAGTCTGGCCTGTTCGTCACCTGCAAGCACGTGGTCACGGGCGTGAAGGACGACGCCGTCTCCATCGTCCTTTCGCCCACAGGGAAGGATGAGAAGCGCTACCCCGCCAAGGTCGTGCGCCGGATGAGCAACGACCTTGCCCTCGTGAAGGTCGCCCTCGATCGCAAAGTGCCTGTCCTCAAGCTGGGCAATATCGACGGCCTCTTCGAGACACAGCAGCTTTACGCCTTCGGCTATCCTTTTGGGAATGCGCTCGCGGAGGACGCGAAGTCCTATCCTTCCATTAGCGTGAACGTCGGTCGCATCAGCGCGCTGCGGAAGAAGAAAGACGTGCTGGATGTCATCCAATTCGACGCGCAGGTGAATCCCGGCAACTCCGGCGGGCCCGTGCTCGATCCCAATGGCAACGTCGTCGGCATCGTCGAGTCCGGCGTGGTCGCCAGCGGCATCAATTTCGCCGTCCCCGTCTCGCAACTTTCCAATGAAATGGCCGCGCCGATCATCTCCGTCAACGCGCCCAAGCTCGATGCCCAGCATCCAAACCAGCCGATCGATTTCACGGTATCTGTCGACTGGTTCGCCGCGCCGGCCGAAGAGCCCAAGGTGATGGTGGAAGTCCTGGTGGAGAGCCTGCCGCACCGCATCGACGCAGCGAAGGAAAAGGACGGCCTCTTTCACGCGAAGTACACACCGCCCACCCCGCCCCCGGTCAAAACCGAGAAGTCGAAGCTCCAAATCTCCCTCGATTTCGCCAGCGGCAAAATGGCCGGCACCATCGACGACGGCGAGGTCGGCGTCGGCGGTAAACCGAAAGCGTTGCGCGAAATCCACACCCTCCAGCGCACGCCCAATAGCGATGACTTTCTCGCCGATGGCCAACCCGCCGGAAAGCTCGAGGAATTGAAAGCGCTCGCGCTCGATATGGGCGGAGCCACCGTCACGGTCGATGCGCGCAAGGCCAGCCGCATCGATATCAAGGCCCCCGAACCGGCAGCCGCGCCCGCGCCAGGGCCGATCACTTACAAAGCGGTGGTCGCGCTCGTCGGCGGCCGCGAATTTACCTCGGAGGAAAAGAGAGTCGGCACCGTGGCGGCCACGACCAACACAGCGCCGGTCTTGGGCGGCCATGTCGATCTCAGCGGCGCCCGTGAGATTGCCCTGCCCTCGCCTTTCAGCGACGTCGTCGCCGCCCAGGATGGACGCTCGCTGCTTTTCTACATGAAGGAGGCGAAGCAGATCGCCGTATTCGACGTCCTGTCTCTCAAGATCCGCGGCTACATCCCGGTCGGCGATGACAATGCGAAGATCGCCGGTGGCGCCAAATACGTCCTCGCCGTTTGTCCGGGTAACAACGTCATCGAACGCTTTTCGCTCGAGACTTTGCAGAGGGACAGAACCATCGCCAACCCTTTCGGCGATGTCATGAGCATCACCATGGGACGCTCCTCACCCGGCCTTGCGCTGGTCATCGCCTCCGCCTCACCACCGGTCATCAACGCGTTCGATGCCGAGAGCATGACGGTCACTTTCACGGGCGAGCGAAGCTTGAACGTCAACCTGCATGCATCGCTGCCCGTCGTCCGCGCCAGCGCGGATGGGCGCACCTTCGGCATTCAAAAGCAGGGAATATCGCCCAGCGGCTTTATCATCCTGAACTACCGTGATGGCGAATTCGCCCTAACCTACGAGCGCGCCACCTGCGGCGTCCTGGTCCCGAATGCCGACGGTTCGCAAATCTTCACCTCGGATTCCGGCATCTTCACCAACAAATATGTCTCCATTCTCAAGGGTTCAAACAGTTGGGCGCGTGGCGTGACGTATATCCCCTCGTATCATCCCATGTATTTTATCGGCGTTCCCTACGAGCACGATTCCGGTGACCGGAAGAAGAAGAACAACGCCAACGCCGTCAGCATTTATTGGAGCGGCGCCAGCCAGCCACTCGTGCAGGCCCCGGAGGAGTTTCCCGAGATGCAACCGACCAAGCAGGAGGCCAATCGCACCAACGATCCCATCACGAGGGACAAGCGCTATCATTTCTTCCCGCAGTTCAACCTGCTCCTCACCATCCCGCTGGCGAATAACAGGATCGTCGTACGCTCTTTCGACGTCCACCAATTGCTCGAGGAGAAAGGCATCGACTACCTTTACGTTACGTCCTTTGCGCCCTTGGGCAAAGCCGGCGCACCATATCACTACAAGCTGGAAGCCGACTCAAAAGCCGGCGGCGTCAGCTTCACCCTGCAGTCCGGCCCCACCGGGCTCACCGTGAGCAAAGAGGGCGAGGTCGCGTGGACTCCACCGGCAAAGCCGGCCGACGAAACGGTGATCGTCTCGCTGAAGGATACCTCGGGGCAGGAGCAGATTTATTCCTTCCACGTGGTGACCACCCCGTAGAACCAGCGCGCAGCTGCATCGCTGGAGGGCTATTTCCCTTTCAACGTCTCGAGAAACGCGATGAGGTCGACGAAGTCCTCCGCCTTGAGCGCTAGGGTGAGGCCTTGCGGCATGAGTGAGGTCTTCATGTCGTTGCGGTTTTTCACGTCGGCTTTTTTCACGACGTGCTTCACCGCATCGGCGCCGACGATGGTCATTTCATCATCGGTCTGCGAGCGCAGGGCACCAAAGAAACTATCGCCGCCATTCGTCTCCACCATCACCTGCTCGAAGCCGAGGGCGATCGTCTTGGAAGGCTCGAGGATCGAGGTGACGAGATCGGCGCGCTTGTAGTTCGCCGCGATCGCGCTCAGGTCCGGTCCCACCTGTCCGCCCTGCCCTTTCACCGAGTGGCAAGTGGCGCAGATGCCCGCCAGTGGGCCGGTCTGGTCGCGGAAGACTTTCTCACCTTTCTTCGGATCGCCCACATGGAGCCACGAGCCGTCCGTCTTCGTCGCCAGCGCGAAGGCGCGCTGCTTGTCCTCCGGCGTGGGCTCCTTGGATTGCACATACTTCGTTCCGTCGAAGCCCGGCAGGCGCGCGGCAAATTCCCAGCTGCCACCGATGTTACCAATCTTCAGCAGCAGTTGATTCTTGCCCGCGTTGAAGTGCACCTCGACCTGATCCTGGTCCGCCTCGAAACCGCGGCTGGAAGCGCCGCTATCGAACACTTTCTTGCCGTTGAGCCAGATGGCGAGCTGGTCGTCGCTGCCGGAGAAAATCTTGCCATCGGAGGCCTCGGGCGAATCGATCTCCGCATAAGCATAGGCGCACACCATGCCGTTGGTTTTGAAGGCCTGGCCGAGATCGACGCGACCCGTTTCGGCGTTACCACTCACCTCGTTCCAGCCCACCTCTTTGCCCTCGGCATTGAGATACTTCTTCGTGAGATCGGGTGTTCCATTCTGCGCCAGAGCGTCGGTCTCCGGCGGGTGGACGGCTTCCCACACGTTTTCAAATGGCCCGATCATCTTCCACTTCGCGATCACCCCGCTGTCGAAGAAGCTGCGCACTTCCGGCTCGTATTCCGGCGGCAGCTCGTTGCTCAGGAATTTCTGGCTGATGATCGGCCACGCCTTGTCGCGATACTTGCGCAGCGCTTTCGCCGCCTCCTGGCGCACACGAATGTTTTTGTCGCCGAGCATGGTGATGAGCACCGGCACCACTTCCTCACCGCCGAGCGAAGCAATCGCGCCGACCGTCTCCTTGCGAAATTTATTCTTCTGCGCGAGCTCGATGAAACGCGGCAGCGCGGAAGGCTCGCGCGCATTGCTCAGGGCCTCGATCGCCGCCGTGACGATCTTGCTGTCCTTGTCATCGAGCAAGGTCGTCAGCGCCTCGGCCGTGCCGGGCGCCCAGCTCTTGTGCCCGAGCGAGTTCAGCGTCTTCGCCGCCGCCAGGCGGACGGCGGAATCGGAATCGCTCAACCGGGGCAGGATGGCTGGCGCTGCGGCCGTCGCCTTCATGTCGCCCGCCGCCTCGATGACCTTGCGCGTGGCGATGTGGGAGAGCTGCGCGCCGGCGAGTTGCACGATGGTCTTCTTCGCCTCGTCGCCGCCGATGTTTGCCACGGCGGCGATCGCCGTATCGCGGAAATCTGCGTCGGCTTTTTCATCGAGCGCGATGTGGGTGAAGACGCTCAACGCCTCGGGATCTTTCTGCACGCCAAGTGTCTCGATGAGCTGGCGGCGCACGTTGGGATCGCTCTCCGCGGTCAACCGGGCACGCAGCGCGGGCAACGCCTCGGAGCCCATTCCTTGCGCGAGTGCCTTGGCGGCTGCGAGGCCCACCGTGGGATCCGTATCCGACAGCGCCGCGGTCAGCGCCTCAATGGCCTTGGTCGTACCGGCGTAAGTCACGGTGTTCAGCGGCGGTGGATTCTTCACCGGTTGCGTGCCCCACCAGGTGCCGGCATAGGCCGCGGGTAGATAGGAAATGCGCCCGAGCGCTGCGGCGGCATGCGCGCGGGTGAGGGCGTCTTCGTCATGGACCATCGGCGCCAGCACGGCCACGGCGCTGGGGTCGAAAGAGCTGTCAAAAGCCAGCCACGCTTGCTCCCGCACGCGGGAGTCCTGCGTCTTGAGCAAGGGCGCGAGCTGCGCCCAATCACCGATCTTCATGAGCGATACACGCGCCGCAAAACGAATCCAGCGATCTTCCGACGACAGCACCTTGATGAGCACAGGCACCGCGCTGTGCGCACGCATGCGCCCCAGTCCGATTGCCGCTTGCAAGCGCACTTCCGCATCGCTGTCCTGCAGCGCCTTGATGATTTCATCCGTCGCTCCGGTGACATTGCGCATGGCCAGCTCGCGCACCGCCTGCGCGCGAACTTCCGGCGCGGAATCCGTGAGCACCTGGCGAACCAGTCCGGTCACTTTATCCCGCAGCTCCGGCGAGCCATCGCCGATCAGATCGAGCGCCCACAAGGCATGCGCCTTCTTCACCGCAGGCGCAGCGCCATCGTGCAAAACCTCAATGAGCGGCGGCACCACTGTCTCGCCCTGCTTCACCAGCGCAAACTCCGCGCGGAGCCGCTGATCGCGATCCACATGCCCGAGCGCCGCGACGAGCTTCGGCACGGGCGCATTGTCCGGCACACGCGGCGCAGGACGCGCCTCCGGCCAACTCACGCGCCACACGGTCCCGAGGGTCTTCGGCGCCTTCCAGCCGCCCCAGCCCCAGTCAGCCACGAGCAGCGAGCCATCCGACGCCACGGAAAGTTGCATGGGGCGGAAATTGCCGCTCTTGTCCGCGCTCACGATCGCGGTGTCCTTGCCCACTTTGTAAGTCGCGCCTTCGCGCACCATCTCCGTTGCATACACCCCGCTCTTTCCCCACTCGGCGAAGAACGGCACGTTTCGATAGTTCTCCGGCAGGCCATCGCTCATGTAAACGAGGCCGCCCGTGGGCGAGCCGCCGCCGAAATCGGTCATCGCCGGGAGGAAACGCTCATTGGGCGAAAGCGCCGTGGCGGTGAACTGCGGCTTCTGCGGCCCCGGCGCGAGGAGGCCATTCGTGGTGTCCTCCTTGAAATAAAATGGGTAGCCGTAATAGCCGCCCTCGATGTGATGGGTCACACGCGTCCACCAGCCGTTGCCGTCGTCCGTGTTGTCGCGGGTGAAGGGCCGATCGAAGGCATCGAGATCCACCTCGAGATGATTGCGCGTGCCGCCCGAGAAGATCTCCAGCTGCGAGCCATCCGGCCGGCAACGCACGATGCCGCCGCCTTGCAGCGTGACCATCGATCCATCCTTCTTGCTCTTCGCCTCGAAGATACCGCGGTCACCGACGCTGATGTAAAACCAGCCATCCATGCCGAGCGTGAATCCGCTCACCACGTGATCGTTTAAGCCCGCATTTGGCTTGATGCCTAGGTCGGTGATGAGGTCCTCGCGCACGTCGGCCACGCCATCGCCGTCGGTATCCTTGAAGCGCGAGAGCAGCGGATCATGAATCACATACAGCCAGCCGTCGTGCCATAGGCTGCCTGCGGGCGAGTAGAGTTTATCGGCAAAAACGGTGCGCTTGCGATTGGTCGTCGAATCGGAAAAGCGGATAATCGAGCACACCGGCTGGTCGGTGTTCAGCCGCTCGTCGCGGAGATCATTTCCCACATACACCGAGCCATCCGGCGCGCCACACACCGTGGTGCAGGCCTCCACATCCGCGCCCGTCGCAAAGATATCCGCCCGCAATGCCGGATCGGCGACGATGAGCGGCTTGGGGCCGCCGGAGGAATTCTGCGCTGCGAGCGGCAGGACGGCGGCACCGAGCAACACGAAGATGGAAGTGCGGAGGGGATGGGGGCTCATGAAGGGTCAACCAGTGTGAAGAAGGAAAGTTCTGCGTCAATCCCGCCGGCTGACGCATTCTTAGCCCGCGCTTGGAAGCGACCGCGTGTGCCAGGCCCCCGGTTCATCCCCAAAAACGAACCGTCACCACCCCGAGCCGTCCGCACCCCGGCGCTCGCGCGCGCTCGTTACCAAGCTCCAGCTTGGTAACGCCCTTGTCTTCGAAGCTCCTGCTTCGCCGCCCTACCGCCAATCGTCGCATTTCAGCACCGTCATCGCCCCCGGCAGCCAGTCATGCGCGGAAGAATATCGCCAATGCTCAGGCGAACTCACCCAGCCACGCTTGACGGGATTATTGTGCAGGTATTCGAGTTTCTGCTCCATCATCGCATCGCTCAGGATGGCCTGCGGATGCGAACCCTCCTGCCAGATTTGATACTCGTTGGGCTTGTGGCCGGCGCGATAGTAACGCAGTTGGTTTAGGAGCCATTCACGGCCTTCGGCACCGAGTTGCTCGATCAAAAGTTTTGCCGTGTAGCTTTTGATATCTCGCAGCACTCCTGCAAGTTGTGGCGCAGCGAGTACGGCATGAAAGTGGGTATCGAGAATAACCCAGCCGTATACTTTAAGGCCCTTTTTCTCCCGGCAATGAGCCAGGGAAGCGACGAGAATACCCAGCACGTGGCGGTCGAGAATACGGGGAGCCATTCTACTATCGTCGCGGTTACAAAGTGCGAATGATCCGTGTCGTGAATGCGGTAACGGCTGCGCATGCGGCAGTGTGACGAAGCCGGAGCTTCGCAGACAAGTGCGTTCCCAAGCTGGAGCTTGGGAACGAGAGCAGAACCGCTTCAGTTCTCCTTGAACCTAAGCCGCTTTCGCGCTTTTCCGCCCGATCGATTGCCGCAATTCCCGCAGCCCTGCACTCACCCTCACCAGCCGCTCAGCGATGGCAAACTCCTCGTCCGCGATCGGTGTGTCCTCGGAAGCTGCGCGATGAAACTTCACCTGCTCCTCCACATCCATGGGAGTGACCGCGTAGAGCCGGTCGTATTGACTCGGGCTCAAGTGCCGCTTGGCGAAGCGGTCCACGTCGTCGAACCATAGCTCCGATTCTCCGAGCAAAGTTGCCTCGACGGAATCGAGCAACGCGTCGCCCTCGGCGATCAATTGATCGATCTCCTCGCGCAACTCCATCGGGCGCAACGGGCGCTCATCCAATTTCGCTTTCAAGACTTCGCGCTCCGCCTGGATGAGTTGGACGGCCTGCTTTTCCCGGTCGAGCGCGACCATGAATTGATGCCGCTCCGACTCGAGCTGATGCTGCTTCGCCGCGCATAATCTTTTCGGCGTGAGGTAGCCCCAGTGCATGGCAAAAACGCCCACCCCGAACAACACCAGCGCCGCAAGACCGCAGAACAAGAGCGCCATAGGCCCCATCTCGCCCTCGCGCACGAGCCATGCGAGCAAGACGGCTCCGAAAAAGACGGCGGCTCCGAGCACTCCGCCGTGGGCGGGCTGCCTGCGCAGCCATACACGCAAATCTTCGCGGGCGGCGCGGAACAAATGTGAGGAATAGCTCACTCGCGCCGCGGGATTACTCGCTCTGGGCATTAGCAAGTCCTGCATTCGCCAGCATACACGGATACTCGACAAAATCGAATCGGGATTCGAAAAAAATCTCCGTTCGAAACGGCTAGCAAGGGTTCCGGCAACAGTGTGTTTACCGTTCT
>JBGGMZ010000506.1:0-4722 GCA_041287745.1 Chthoniobacter sp.
CGCGAGGTGGACCACGGGGTCGCCGGAGGGTTTGTCCTCACCTTCTTTCACTGGGTAGAAAAGGAGATACGGCGGGTTCAGCACCCACACGCCGCCGCGGCCGCGCTCGACGGCGGTGCAGATATTGAGGCCATCGATGAAGGTGGTGTGCTTGTCATAGACGCCATCGCCTTTGGTGCTCTCGTGAATGGTGATGCGGTCGAGGCCCTTGGCATTGTGCGGCGGCGGTGGCGGCACCTTGTCGTAGACGGAACGCCAGTAGGAATCGTGGCTCAGCACTTTCAACCCCGCAGGCTCGGGATATTGCCGATACTCGACAACCCACATGCGGCCGCGCTCATCGAAATTCATGAAGAGCGGCTTCACTACATTTGGCTCGGACATGATCGGCTCGAGCACGAGATCGTCCGCGACTTTGAATGTCCCCATCGCCTCACTCGGTGTGGAAGCGGCAGCGGTGGTCTGGCCGGGACGCAACTTTTCCGCGGTGCCCGGCACGGGCACGGCGCGGCCGAGCGCCCAGAAGACGCCATTGAGCAGCAGGCGGCGGAATTGAGGGAGCTCGAAGTCTTCCTTCGCACCCAGCGAGGTGTAGAAGACGCGGCGTCCATCCTTCGTGTTCACCCACGCGATGGGCTGGGTTTCCGATTTGCCATCCACCGCGATGCGCGCGGTCAGGAGTTGGGTCACCGCCTCGGTCAGGTCGGGATTTTTGTAGAGATGCGAGGTGATCTTGAATTCATCCGCACCGATGCCGGCCAGCACCGGATGCTGAATCTGCGCGGGCACGATTTTCGCCCAAGTCTCGAGGTCGCGTCCGTAGTGGTTGTTGTAATTGCCGCCGAGGATTTCGTGGTCGAAGTCCGGCCAGTCCGCATAGCCCGTCGGCGGCTTGGCTGTCTTGTCGCGCAGGGCGAAGGCGTGGCTCGCGGTGCGAATGCCGATGACCGGCTTGCCCGCAGCGATGTGGGCGCGAATGGCAGCCATGGCCGCTTGGGAAGGCGTGTGCCGACGCACGCTGATGAAGAGGAGATCGGCGTCCTTTAGCGCGTCGATGTTCGGGAAGTCATTGCTGGTGTCCTCGGGGAGCACCGAGAAGGTGCACTGCACACCGCGCGGTTCGAGCTCGGCTTTGGCAAAGGCGGGCACGGTCGTCTTCGTATCGTACTCCGGCTCACCGATGAGAAAGAAGATGTGCGGCGGTTTAGGCGCGGTCGGTTCGGCGGCGCGGGCGGGCACGAACGAGACAAGCGCAAGGAACAGGACAGCGAGGAAGCGTCGAGGAGTCATGGGGAGCGAGCGAGAGTTGAAAACTGTGTCAGGGAAGTCCCGCGAGGGGAAACTTTCTTAGCCGGCGTTTTTGGCGACTTTAACAAAAAAGACAATTCATTTAACGAAACAGCCAAAGCGACTTTCTGGGAAAAGTGCGCGCTGGGACGGCACTCGCCTTTCCCGCACTGGCTCTCTACAACTCCCCCGCCCCCTTTATGAACGAAGACGAATGGAAAGCTTTCCTCACGGAATACAGCCGGGAATTGCTGGCGGATGAACGGGTGCGCCGCAGTCTGCCGCCGGAGGTGGTCGAGTCGGGCTGGCTCGGTTTTGCGCCGGCGGGCGAAGAGGAAATCGCGGCGGCGGAAGCGCGCCTCGGCACGCAATTTCCGCCCTCGTATCGCTCCTTCCTCCGGGTGAGCAATGGGTGGCGAAACGCCAGCGCGTCTATCTGGAAGATGTGGCCGGGTTGGCAGATCGCATGGTTCAAGGAACGGAACCAGGAATGGATCGACGCCTATCTCGAGCCCGCGCTGGAGGAACCGCGGCCGCAGCCCCTTTCCGACGCGGAATATCTCGTCTATGGAGACGAGCAGGACACGGTGAGATATCGCGAGGAGTATCTACAAACCGCACTGGAGATCTCCGATCGCGGCGACGATGCCATCCTTCTGCTGAACCCCAGGACGGTAACGGCTGAGGGGGAATGGGAAGCGTGGGTCTTTGCCAACTGGTACCCAGGCGCGGTGCGCTATCGCTCCTTTCGGGAAATGATGGAAGGAGAGCGCAACGGCTTCCGCAAAATACAGGAACAGCAGAAGCAACGGGCCCAGCAGCGAGCGAAAGCACCGGCAGCGACGACGACGAAACCCTGGTGGAAGGTATGGTGAAGCGGAAGAAGGCACCTTACTGGCTGCTGTGGGCGGCGCTGGTTCCGGCCTTTTCGGCGTTGGGTGCGTGGCTCATTACCACTCATTTTCCAGGATACGCTTTTGGCCGCGCCTTTGGCTTTTCCTGTCTCGTCGGAGCATTGAGTGGCTTGGTGTTCTCGCTCTTCAATATCCTGGAAGGATGCGTCGTCGCGTTCAGCCCGCTGGTCCTCTGCCTGCTGGCCACTCCTCTACTGGCTCGCCACCACTGGGACACGGCTGGGTATATCGCGCTGAATGGCCTTGTGGCGGGGTTCATCAGCAGTCGCGCCCTCCACAAACTGTTCTGAACCTTGTCCGCGCTATTTACAAAAATGGCGTGCAATTTAACCAAGCCGCTGCAAAAGACTTCAAAGAAGCATGGCCCCGGCGACTTATTCAGTTTGCCCGCAGGCCGGGCTTTTTCTTTCAATATCCATCCACCCTCCAGAACCCATGAGTCTCATCCTCCCTACCCGTCGTGATTTCCTCAAGGCCTCCACTGCTGCCGCCGCCATTGCCGCGGTCGGCGTTCACACCAATGCCCGCGCGGCTGATGCCTCGAAGAAGCTGAAGATCGGCTACATCGGGTGCGGCGGCCGCGGCACCGGCGCAGCCTCGCAAGCACTGCAAGCCGATAGCAACGTGGAACTATGGGCGATGGGCGATGCCTTCCGCGATCCGATCGATAAATCGCTCGAGTCGCTGCAGACCACGCTCAAGGATCACCCGGAGAAATTCAATGTGGCCGAGGAGCGGAAATTCGTGGGCCTCGATGCCTACCAGAAGGTCATCGATAGCGGCGTCGACGTGGTCATTCTCACCACCACCCCGGCGTTTCGTCCGCAGCACATCAAGGCGGCGATCGATGCGGGCAAACATGTTTTCGCGGAGAAGCCCATGGCCGTGGATGGCCCGGGTCTGCGCTCGGTGATCGAGAGTGCGAAGAAGGCGAAGGAAAAGAATCTCGCGCTGGTCGACGGCTTTGTCTGGCGCTGGACACAGGCAAATCGCGAGGCTTACAAGAAGGTGCACGAAGGCGCGATTGGCGACATCCTGAGTATCTATTCCAGCTACTACACGGGTTCGGTCGATCGGTATCCGAAATGGAACCGCGCGAATACCAAGACGGATCTCGAATGGCAGCTCCGCCGCTGGTACTATTTCACCTGGCTCTCGGGCGATCATATCGTCGAGCAGGCCATCCACAGCATCGACAAGATGCTCTGGGCGATGAAGGACGAACCGCCGGCCAGCGTGGTCTGCGTGGGTGGCCGTCAGGCCCGCCCGGGTGCGCTCCCGCCCGGAAAATACCAACTCGGCAAGACGGACGGCACGGCCCAGGACGTGGAATCCGCCGGCGGCGAATACGGCAATATTTTCGATCACTTCTCCGCGGAATTCCGCTGGGAGAGCGGCGTGAAAGGCTACCACTACTGCCGCCAGATCGGTCGCTGCTACAACGCGAACACCGACGAGGTCTGCGGCACGAAGGGCGTGTATCAAGGTGAGAGCGGCAGCAAGCGCCACGTCATCGTCCACAGCGACAATCCCTGGCGCTACAAGGCGCCCGATGGTGCGAAGGACAATGGCTACCAGACCGAGCACGACGAGATGTATGCCTCGATCCGCGCAGGGAATCCGATCAACACCTCCGACCGATTCACCAAGACGACCCTCACCGCCATCATGGCCCGCATGGCGGCCTACAGCGGCAAGGAAGTAACCTGGAAGGACGCGATGGAATCGAAGGAAAGCCTCTTCCCGCAGGATCTGAAGTGGGACACGAAGCTGCCGGTCGCCCCCGTGGCGATACCGGGCGTCTTTGAATTGACGTAAGCCATTCCCGCAAAACGCATTCGGAAGGCGGCGGTCTCTCACGGGCCGCCGCCTTTCTTGCGTAAGGCTCCCTTTTACTTCGGCGCTGGATTCTGCCCCGGTGTGCCCTTAGGCTGCTCGCACACCAACCAACTAAATAGGGCTTATGCAGGGCAACTTCGACCACGATCTGGCCGCGCGTCTCGCCGCGGCGTTTCCAACCAACGAAACCGTTCCGCCGGAATATCGGCCGAACCCAACACCCTACGAGAAGCTGTATCTCCAGGATGGCGCGGTCCGCGAGTGGCCGGGACCATGCACGGAGGTCAGCTCGCCGATCTGTCTGCACGACAATGGCAAGCTGCAGCGGCCGGTGCTCGGCCACGTGCCATCGATGGATGAAGACGCCGCGATGGCGGGGCTGAAGGCCGCGGTGCGCGCATGGGACAACGGGCGCGGCGAGTGGCCGACGATGAGCGTGGCGGGACGAATCGCCGCGGTGGAAAAATTCACGGAGAAGATGGTGGCGGTGCGCGATGAAGTGGTGCGGCTGCTCATGTGGGAGATCGGCAAGAGCCTCGACGATTCGCGCAAGGAATTCGACCGCACGGTCGACTACATCCGGCTCACCGTGGAAGCGCTGAAGGAGATGGATCGCAACAACTCGCGGTTCAGCATCGATAGCGGCGTGATCGCGCAAGTGCGCCGCTCGCCGCTCGGCGTG
>JBGGMZ010000507.1:0-19594 GCA_041287745.1 Chthoniobacter sp.
AATAATAGTAAAGCACACTCCGTGCAACGGGAATCGTGTGACCAGTACGTATTTTTCGCGTGGCGTTGTGTGTAGTCGACAAGCTCTCATTTACAGAGGCGATTCGTCCGGTAGTCGTGAATGTCTCTCTGTAGAGAGACATTCTCTCTGGGTTTGCCATGGAAGATGCTTTCGCGTTTGTGAGAGGAGTTTGCAGATTCCTTCCTGAATCTGGGAGGTATACGTGAAAAAACGCATGCGAATGAAATTTTAAGCGAGCTCAGGGTAAAATCTTATGAGAAACCGCCCTCTTTCGCCCGCAATCTGCTTTCGCAGAGGGTGCTACTATGCGCAGTCAGACCCCATCTTTGTTTATCTGGAGGAGCCTTGCGCTTCCTTTCTGCGTCCTCGTCGGGTGCCTGGTGCTGATCATCACGATCGTACATTCGTTGCCGATGGCCTCCAGCGCCATGTGGCAGCAGTGGTTGCTCATCTCTCTCGCTGTCGGCGCCATGATCGCGGCAGTGGCCACTTGCGTGCGCGCCGGTCGCAGCATGGCCGTTCCCGTGCAGCATCTCGTGGAGGTAGCGATGGCGGTAAAGAATGGCCGGGCCAAGCACCGGGCCTCCGGGAAGGTCGCCGGCGAATTCCGTCCTCTCGCCGATGCCCTGAACCAGATGATCGAGGCACGCCAGCGGGCCGAGGATAAGCTGAAGCTGGCACAGGAGAGCCTGGAGCTGAAGGTGCACGCTCGCACCGTGGAACTCTGGCGGGCCAACAAGGCGCTGCAGGAGCAGATCGAGCAGCGCACCAAGGCGGAGCGCGAACTGCAGCAGGCGCAGAAGATGGATGCACTTGGCAAATTCGCCGGTTCCATCGCCCATGATTTCAACAACCTTCTAACCGTCATCCTCGGTGGCGCTGAATGCGCCATGCAGCACATCCGCCCGGAGAGCGAGGCCATGCAATTCCTTCGCACCATCTGGAAGGCCGGGGAGAGCGCCGCCGGTCTGACCCGCCCGCTGCTCACCTTCAGCCGCAATGAAGTGCGTGAGGTCGAGCCATTGAACTTGAACGAGACCGTCGAGGAAACCGCGATGCTCGTCCGCCGTCTCATCGGCGTGAATATCGACGTGAAGCTGAACCTCGATCCGGAGTTGCCCCGGATTGTCGGTAACACGAACCAGCTCCAGCAGGTGCTCGTGAATCTGGCAGTCAACGGACGCGACGCGATGAATGGCTCCGGCACACTCACTATCACCACCCGGCGCGGGGCGGTCGACCCGGAGATGATGTTGCGCCATGAAGCCACCTCGATCGACTGGGTGGAACTGAAGGTTGGCGACTCTGGCTGCGGCATGGATGCCGAGACCAAGCAACGCATCTTCGAGCCTTTCTTCACCACCAAGCCGGCCGGCCGCGGCACCGGCCTCGGCCTGGCCACCGTCTTCGGTATCGTGAAGCAGGCCGGCGGTTTCCTCGAGGTGGAGAGCGAGGTCGGTATAGGCACGACGTTCTGCATTTTCCTGCCGGTGCCGGATGAGCCGCTGGAAGAAGTGGTCGCCGCCGAACCGACGATCCATTCCACTGCGCTCGCCGGGGGCGAAACGATCCTGCTCGTGGAAGACGAGGACGAGATTCGCGAACTGGCGACCATCATGCTCGAGGGGAGGGGCTACAACGTGATCGGCGCGCCCGACGCGGAGACGGCGCTCTTGCTGGCCGACCAATATGGCGCAGGCATTCAGGCGCTCATCACCGACGTCGTTATGCCGAAAATCAGCGGAGTGCAGCTCGCGGAGATCCTGGCCAAGAAATTCCCGCACCTGCGCATCCTCTTTGTCTCCGGCCATTGCCGCGAATCCGTCTCACCTGAGACGCTGTCGGCGAATCGCGCCGAATACTTGCAGAAGCCCTATCGGAGTGACTCGCTCATCGCGGCTGTGCAGCAGGTCCTCGCGGGATAGGGACGCCAACGGCCGATGCCGAATTGCGAGTGACGGAATCACGGCGCTCGCGCTCGTTCGGCATTCGTCCTTAGACCTTCGTCATTCCGCCCTCCCAGACTCCACGCTTGCGTTGCACGCCAGAGGCACGCACCTTGCTGCAATGTCATTTCAAGATTTTGGCCTCCTCGATGAGGTCGTTCACGGGGTCCAATCGATGGGTTATGTCGATCCCACGCCCATTCAGTTGCGCGCTTTCCCGATCATTCTCTCAGGGAAGGACATGATGGGTTCCGCCCAGACGGGCACGGGAAAGACGGCCGCTTTTGCGCTGCCGATCCTCACCAAGCTGAAATCGCACGGCGCCCTGCGCGCTCTCATCCTCGAGCCCACGCGTGAGCTGGCTGCGCAGGTCGAGACCGCTTTCCGCGATTACTCCCGCTTCATGGATGTACAGGTCGGTCTCGTGCACGGTGGCGTCGGTTTTGGCCCCCAGCGCACCATGCTGGAAAAGGGAGCGGACGTGCTCGTGGCCACGCCGGGGCGGTTGCTTGATTTCCTGGAAGACGGCACGGCCAACCTCAAGGACATCCAATATCTCGTGCTCGACGAAGTGGACCGCATGCTCGACATGGGCTTCCTCCCGCAAGTACGCCGCATCGTCGACCGCGTGCCGAAAAATCGTCAGACCCTCTTCTTCTCCGCCACCCTCCCTCCCGAGCTCGAGACCATGACGAAGTGGCTGCTCCGGGATCCCGAGCAGGTGGAAATCGGCGCCCGCCGTTCGCCGGCCGAGACAGTGACCCACGCGATCTATCCTGTGGCCAAGGACCAGAAGTTCGACCTGCTCATCGCGCTGCTCGAGCGCACGCAATTTGACTCCGCCATCATCTTCACCAGCACCAAGATCATGGCCGACAAGGTTGCTCACCGGCTGAAGGACCTGAAGCATTCCGTTGCCGTGCTGCACTCGAATCGCACCCAGCGCGAGCGCGAAGACGCCCTGGCCGGCTTCAAGAGCGGCAAATACGAAGTGATGGTCGCCACCGACATTGCCGCCCGCGGCCTCGACATCGCCGGCGTCTCCCACGTCATCAACTACGACGTGCCGCAGCATCCCGAGGATTACGTCCACCGCATCGGCCGCACCGGGCGCGCCCTGCTGACGGGCGACGCCTTCACCATCTTTACAGCAGAAGAAGTCGATCACATCCGCTCGATCGAGCGTTTCATCGGCACGAAGATCGTCCGGCAAAAGCTCGAAGGCTTCGACTACCTCTACACCGCCCTCTTCAACGAATCCGACATCCCCGCCGGCGGCGTGGGTAAGGGCGTGCGCACGGCCAAGGGCTACAGCTTCGGCGCCCGCCGGAAGCGGTAAGGAAATGAATGCCGGATGCCGAATGACGAAATTCGGCATCCGTGGTTGCGGCCCCTTCGCAAAGTGGTGAACGCGAGGCGCGGGCTCTGTGGAACACCGCGTGGCCTGTGGGCGGCTTCCATCTCCCGCCACCAAAAATCAAAAGTGGGATTTAGTGGGAGTGGGTGGGATTTACTCTGGCTCCATCGGCTGCCGTTGAGTGAGAGTTCCCGCGCATACCGTCATCGTTGTTCAATTCGTTCTACAAGAATGAGGGAAAACGGTGCCGGTGAAATGCTCACTCATCGAGCAGATACGATCAGGCACGATCAGGCACGATCAGGCACGATCAGGCACGATTGACCACGACCGGATGCGAGCAGGGTTGCCTCAACCGAGAGTCGCGGTCGGAATTTCGTTTTGTCGGATATTCGAACCAATGCGTTCAAGCCACGAGGGGTCGCTGGAATGTCAAAGAACTGCGGAGCCACCGCCTGCCGCGAACCACGAACTCCCAGTGCCGCCTGCCGCCCTCAATCATTTCCTAATTGAGAGTGCCGTTTATAGCGACGTCGCTCTGAAAAGACAAGCAAAAAGCGCAGTGGGTGTTGGCTCCTTATCGCACTCACGGCGGCAGCAGGCAGATGAGGAGCGCGCGAGTTCTCAAAGTGATCCGGCAGTGGTCAACCGCCGGCCGCAAGCTTCGTCGCTGTCGTGAGGTTTTCCGGTGCGGAGATGAAGAGCTAAACGCGATCGCCGGGTGGTGGCCCACTTGCCATTCTCACTTTCAATCCACCCGGGCCGTGAGCTTTTCCTCGATCTCGGTGAGGATCTGGTGCGTGGCTTCGTAGTCGAACTTGTAGTCGTCGAGGACGAAGCGGCCTTTGCGGCCATCGATTTTGTAGAGGACCGTCGCGAGGCCTTTGGCGTCCCAGTTTTTTTTGCCCAGGCCGGTGATCGCCTGGAAGGGGACGCGCGTGCCGGCGGGGGAGTAGACTGCCTCATCATCGGTGCGCAAGGTCCGGCTCTTCTGCGTGAACCAGTAGACGAGCGAGATGATGCCGAGCAGCGAGGCGAAAGTGCCGCAGACCCATTGCAGGCGAATGTCGCCGGCGTTGTGAAATTTCTCGGGAACCTCAGTGGTCCATCCCTTTTGTCCGGCGACCGTCGGCCAATCCTTCTCGTGATCATTTTTTACGAGATCCTGGTGCACGAGGAAGCGCTCGTTGCTGCGAGGATAGCCGATAAAACCATCCCAATAGAACCAAGCCCCGATTCCGAGCAGGAACAGCGCAACGAACAATTTCTGTTTATACCATACAGACGTGATGCGGGCTTCGGCGGGCATGGGACGGCGAATGTCGATTGGCGAATGGCGAATGACGAGAGGAAATTTACCGCAGGGAAGCGGATGTTATTCCAGGTTCGGACAGGCGGTTTTCGTCAGTTCTTACGCGGATGCGCGTAAGAGCCCACTGCGCGTGTTCGGCGATGAGCGGCTCGGGATCCTGGGCCGCTTTTTCCAGCGCAGGCAGGTCCTCGCGCGTGCCGATGTTGCCGAGCGCGACACACACATTGCGCAAAAAGCCGCGGCGCTTGATGCGCTTGATCGGCGATTTGCGGAAGAGCTCGCGAAAGGCGTTATCATCGAGCGTGAGGAAATCGCGCAGCGACCAGCCATGGACAAAGTCGCGCGCGGCAAAGGTGCTCTCTCGCGAGTCTTGGGCGAAACGATTCCAGGGGCAGGCGGTGAGGCAATCGTCGCAGCCGTAGATGCGATCGCCGATCGCCGTACGAAATTCCTCGGGAATCGCGCCTTTGTTTTCGATCGTGAGGTAAGAGATGCAGCGGCGCGCGTCGAGCTGGCGCGGCGCGGTGATGGCGTTCGTCGGGCAGGCCACCATGCAGCGCGTGCACTTCCCGCAATGATCGGCCATGGGCGCATCCGTCGGCAGCTCGAGGGTCGTGAGAATCTCCGCGAGAAAGAACCAAGTGCCGAATTTCGGATGAATGAGCATCGTGCTCTTGCCCTGCCAGCCCGCGCCGGCGACAGCTGCCATATCCCGCTCCAGCACCGGCCCGGTATCCACATAGCAACGCTGCCGCCCGCCGCGCGCAATGAGCCATTCATCCATCATCCGCAGCTTTTTCTCGATGACATCATGGTAGTCGTCCCCCCAGGCATACCGGGCGATTCGCCCGTGCGCTTCGTCCTTCGCCTCTCGCTCGTCGCTCTGCCAATAGTTCATCCCCAGCACCACCACACTGCGCGCGCCCGGCAGCACCTGCTGCGGATCGGTGCGTCGCGCTTCATTTCGCTCCAGCCACGCCATGTCCCCGGCGCGTCCCTCGGCCAGCCAGGCGCGAAACTCGGCGGCATGCGGTGGGGCCACGCATTCGGCGATGCGGCAAATATCGAAACCGAGCTGTTGCGCGAGCGCGATGAGCTCGTCTTTCACGCCGGAGTCTACCACGAGAATGCCTGGCGCGCTTTCTCGATCACCCACTCCGCGGCGGTGTCGTGTCCGAGCAGGGTCGAGTCGAGGGTGAACTGGGCGGCCCCTTCATAGAGCGGGCGACGCTGCTCCAGCAGATCGTGGACGGTCTGGCGCGGATCCGCAGTCTGCAGCAGCGGGCGCTTCTTGTTGCGCGAGACGCGCTCGAAGATGACCTCCTCGCTCGCCGTCAGCCAGACGACCAGGCCGAGTTCAGGGAGAAACTCGCGATTTTCCGGGCGCAGGATTAGGCCTCCGCCGGTCGACACGACCACCCGGCTCAGGATGCCGAGCGAACGCAGGGCGGCGCTTTCCTGGTCGCGAAACCACGGCTCCCCGTGGCGCGCGAAGATTTCCGGGATCTGCATTCCGACGCGCTCCACCACGAGCGCATCGGTATCAATGAACTGAAAGCCAAGGCGTTGCGCGATGAGCCGGCCGACAGACGTCTTGCCGCTGCCCATGAAGCCGATGAGGACGATATTGGTGCGCATGCGGGAGCATTCTTGCGCAAAGTGATGGCGCCTGCCAAAGGCATTCGGCATTGCGTCGCGCCTCGCGCCACGCTCCAATACGCGCCCTAT
The DNA here is from genome assembly GCA_041287745.1 of Chthoniobacter sp. Classification (GTDB taxonomy): domain Bacteria; phylum Verrucomicrobiota; class Verrucomicrobiia; order Chthoniobacterales; family Chthoniobacteraceae; genus Chthoniobacter. The sequence goes on from JBGGMZ010000507.1 coordinate 6,365, forward strand.
GAGTTCCACCGCCCCTCTCGTTGCCGTTGTCATGGGCAGCACCTCCGACTGGGAGACGCTACGTCATGCCGCGGAGATGCTGGAGAAATTCGGCGTTCCGCACGAGCGGCGCGTCGTCTCGGCGCATCGCACTCCGGTGCTGATGGCGGAGTTTGCCAGCGAAGCAGCAGGGCGGGGGATCCAGATCATCATCGCGGGTGCGGGCGGTGCGGCCCATTTGCCGGGCATGATCGCGGCGCACACCCCGCTGCCGGTGCTCGGCGTCCCCGTGGAAAGCAAAGTATTGCGTGGAGTGGACTCGCTTTTGTCGATCGTGCAGATGCCTGCGGGCATTCCGGTGGCCACGCTGGCCATCGGCGAAGCGGGCGCGAAGAATGCTGCTCTTCTCGCGGTCAGTATCCTCGCCTTGCAGGATGATAACCTGCGCGGCGCGCTCGACCGCTTTCGCCAGCACCAGACATCCTCGGTGCTCGCGGCACGGCTGCCGTAGCGCCCGCGCGTTCCGTCGCATTCCCTACGAATTCCCAATCTCATGCCTTCTCAACGCATTTACCTCCCCGGCAGCACCATCGGCGTGATGGGTGGCGGCCAGCTCGGTCGCATGTTTGCCATCGCCGCACGGCGCATGGGCTACCGTGTGCACACCTTTTCGCCGGATGAAGATACGCCCACCGGCCAGCTGGCCGATCGCGAAGTGGCGGCGAGCTACGACGACGCCGAAGCCGTGCGCGATTTTGCCCGCGGGATCGATGTGCTCACCTTCGAGTTTGAAAACGTGCCTACGCAGACCGTGGAATGGGCCTCGGAATTCTGCGAGGTGCGCCCCTCGGCAAATGTCCTGCACATCTGCCAGCATCGCCTGCGCGAGAAGCAATTTCTCGCCGGCGCGGGGCTGCCTCTGCCGCGTTTCATGCCGGTGAGCAGCGCCGCGGAATTGACGGAAGCGGTGAAGCATCTCGGCACGCCCGCGGTGCTCAAGACGGCCGCCTTCGGCTACGATGGCAAGGGCCAGCGCAAGATCGATCTGCGCGAAGACCCGGCCACGGTCTGGGAGTCTTTCGGCGGCGGCAATGCGGTGCTGGAGCAGTTTGTCGAATTCGACAAGGAAGTCTCCGTCATCGTGGCGCGCAGTGTGGATGGCCAGATGGCGGCGTATCCGGTGTGCGAAAACACCCATCGCAATCACATCCTCGACGTCACAATCGTGCCCGCAGGAATTTCGCCGGAGGTGGATGTGCAGGCGCGCGTGCTCGCCGGCGAAGTGGCGGAAAAGCTGGGCCTCGTCGGCTTGCTCGCGGTGGAGATGTTCCTGCTCAAGGACGGCACATTGCTCATCAACGAGCTCGCACCGCGTCCGCACAACAGCGGCCACTTCTCCTTCGACGCCAGCGTCACCAGTCAGTTTGAACAGCAACTGCGCGCCGTGTGTGGCCTGCCGCTCGGGAGCACGGAGTCGCTGCGCCCCGCGGCTATGGTGAATCTGCTCGGTGACCTCTGGGCGAAGGGCGAGCCAAACTGGGCGGCGGCAGCGGCCATGCCGCAGGTGAAGATCCATCTTTATGGCAAGTCCGAACCGCGCGCCGGTCGCAAAATGGGGCACCTCGTGGCCTTCGGTAATTCGGCGGAGGAAGCCATGCACACGGCCGTGGAAGCACGCACCGCTTTGATCAAAGGACCCGCGCCCGCTGCGAAGCGGCGCATGACGGCGAAGTCCGCCCACTGAGTGGAAACGCTAATCCTCAACACGAATACCCCGCGCCGGCTTGCGGCGGCCGTGAAGGCGGCAGCCGGTGAGCTCGCGGATGGACAATGCGTGGGTCTGCCCACGGAGACGGTTTACGGGCTGGCGGCTGATGCCCTGCGGCCGGACGCGGTGACGCAGATTTTCGAGGCGAAGGAGCGGCCCTTTTTCGATCCGCTCATCGTGCACCTGCCTTCGCGCGAATGGCTGGAAGCCGTGACGAAGATCCCGGATGAAAGTCGCGCCATGGTGGAGGCGCTGGTCACGAAATTCTGGCCCGGGCCCCTGACGCTCGTGCTGCCGCGCCGGGTGATCGTGCCGGATATCGTCACCGCCGGCCTCGATACCGTGGCGGTGCGCATGAGCGCGCATCCGGTGTTCCGCGCGGTGGTCGAGTATTACGGCCAGCCGCTGGCGGCGCCGAGCGCCAATCGTTTCGGACACATCAGCCCGACGGCGGCAGCCCACGTGATGAGTGAGCTCGGCGAACGGATCCCGCTCATCGTGGATGGCGGGCCGACGCAGCACGGGGTGGAGTCGACCATCGTGAAGGTGGACTCGGGCGAGCTGACCATGCTGCGCGCGGGGCCGGTGACACCGGAGGATCTGGGCGGAGTCTTTCATGCGCTGTGCGAGGCGCGCAACTACCGGCCGACCGAGGCCGAGGTGGCTCATTTTTACGAACGTCTCGGCGTCTCTTTCGCCAAAATGGTGCGCGGTGAGGACAATGTCAGCATGGTGGCGCCCGGCCAGATGGACAGCCACTATGCGCCGCGGACGCCATTGCGGCTCATCGCCCCCGGCGTGCAGGTGGAAATCTACAGCGGAGAAAACGAAGCGGCGGCACGGCTCGGGTCACTCGCTTTTTGCCAACCGTCCACCGCGTCATCGCACTTTATCTGCGAGGAGATCCTCTCGCCGACCGGCGACTTGCGCGAGGCGGCGGCGACGCTGTTTGCAAAAATGCGCCGGCTCGATGAGGCTGGGCTCGATATGATTATCGCCGAACAGGTGCCCGAAAATGGACTTGGCATTGCCATCATGGACCGACTTCGCAAGGCTTCGGCATAGACATGTCTGAAACGCCCGCCGCGCCCGTAAACAAGATCAGCACTAAATCCGCGGGCCTCGTGAGCCTCGCCGTGATGTCGAGCCGGTTGCTCGGGCTCGTCCGCGAGCAGGTCTTCGCCGCGCTCTTCGGCGCCAGCGCCCAGATGGACGCCTTCAATGCGGCTTTTCGTGCGCCCAACCTACTGCGCGATCTCTTCGCCGAGGGCGCACTTTCCACGGCATTCATCACCACTTTCACCGAGAAGATCACGAAGGAAGGGGATGATTCGGCGTGGCGTCTCGCCAGCAAGATGGCCACTCTCACCGCAGTCTTCATGAGCCTGGTCACGCTGCTCGGCATCTGGGGCGCGCCGCTCATCACGGAGATGCTGGCCTCCGGTTTCCATGAGGTGCCGGGCAAGATGGAACTGACCATCCTGCTTACGCGCATCATGTTCCCGTTCATCGCGCTGGTTTCGCTCGCGGCCCTGATCATGGGAATGCTCAACGCGAAAAACGTCTTTGGGATGCCAGCCATGGCATCGACGTTTTTCAATCTCGGCTCCATCATCGGTGGTATCGCGCTCGGCTGGTGGCTCGATCCGCATTTTGGCACGAAGCAGTATGGCTCCGGCTCGCTCATCGGCATGACCCTCGGCGTCTTAATCGGCGGCCTGCTGCAGCTCGTCGTGCAGTTCCCGGCGTTGCGGCGTGTGGGCTTCCATTTCCGGCCGGATTTTGCCTGGCGCGATCCAGGGGTGCGCCGCATTCTCACCCTTATGGGGCCGGCGGTGATCGCGGCCAGCGCAGTGCAGGTAAACGTAATGGTCAACGGCAACTTCGCTTCCCACCTTGGCAATGGTCCCGTGAGCTGGCTCGGCTATGCCTTCCGGCTCATGCAGTTGCCCATCGGCATTTTCGGCGTGGCCATCGGAACGGTCACGCTCCCGGTGATCTCGCGCAGCGCGGCGCTGGGAAATATTCCGGAGTTTCGCAGCATCCTCGCCAAGGGAATGCGGCTGGCCTTCCTTCTCACCATTCCCTCGACCATCGGCCTGATCATGCTGGCGAATCCCATCATCGGGCTCATCTACGAGCGCCGGGCATTTACCCCGGAGGACACGCAGCATGCCGCGGAGGCGCTGCAGCTCTACGCGATCGGCCTGTGCGCGTATGCGGGCATCAAGGTGCTGGCGCCGGCGTTTTATGCCATCGGCAAGCGCAATACGCCGATGATGGTGAGCTTCCTCTCCATCGCCGTGAACTACGGCCTGAACCAATACTTCACGTTTCACCTCAAGTGGGGGCATCGCGGACTGGCTTTTTCCACCGGGTTGGTGGCGTTGACCAATTTCGTGCTGCTCTACCTGCTCATGCACAAACAAGTGCAGCGGCTCGAGACCCGGCAAATGGTCGCAACGCTGAGCAAGCTGGCACTGGCCGGCGGGGTGCTGGCGCTGGTCTGCTGGGTAGGGCACCACTGGCTGATGGCCGGCTGGGCGCATGAAGGCTTCCTGATGCGCACGGTGCTGCTGATCGTGACCATCGCCGTGGCGGGCGTCGCGTTCTTCGCGGTGGCGCTGCTCTTGCGCATCGAGGAACTCGACGACGTGGCTGCCATGGCGAAGCGGAAGCTGGGGCGCTTCGCGAAACGCTGAGCGACAGGCGCATTTTTAGCGTAACCGGCGTTCTCCCCGGGGCGTCTCCTGATGTAAGATGGGCAGCGAAATGTTCCCGTTCCTCGTATTTTAAGTTAGAGTCCGGTTATTCCTATGCGCTTCCCCTGGCTCAAACTCGTCACCGTCCTGCTCATCATCTGGGCTGTGGCGGGTGGTGTCATTTACTGGGCGCGTAGCGCCAAAGCCACGCCGGAGTCGGTGATGCGCTATCTCGACGAGCATCCCGTGGCGAATGCCGCGCCGCAGGAGCGCGACAAGGTGATGCAGAAGGTCGCGAAGGAACTCAACCAGCTCGGTTACGATGAACGGCGTGAAGTGCGCATGAGCAAGAAGCTCGATGCTTTTTTCCGCACGATGTCGGCGCAAGAACAGATGCGCTTCCTCGATCTCACGCTGCCGACCGGCTTCAAGCAGATGATGGATGCGCTCAATAAGATGACGCCGGAGAAGCGCAAGCTGTTCGTGGAAAAGACGCTGGCCGACATGAAGAAGCACGAGGGCGAAGATGCCACCGACGAGGAACGCAAGAATCTCGATACGAACGGCCAGAAAATCATCGACCAGGGGTTCAAGGCTTTCTACAGCGATGCCAGCGCGGAGACGAAGATGGACGTGGCGCCGATCATCGAGCAGTTGCAGAAAAACCTGCAAGGGGGACGATGAATCGATCCGCACCAAGGGCTTTCACGCTCATCGAGATGATCGTCGTCATAGCGATCATCGCCATCCTCGCGGCCTTTGCCTATCCGGTTTATCAGCGCTCCGTGGCGAGTGGCCGGGCGGCGGCGTGCCTCGCAAATCTCCGCCAGCTCAGCGCGGGTCTGAATGCGTATCTCAACGAGAACGACATGAAGATGCCCACGCTCCAGATCGGACGGGACAACATCAGCCAGGACGTGCCGGTCATCGACAACACGTTCGACAAATACATCTCCGACAAGCGCGTCTTCGCGTGTCCCGCCGACAATAAGAACTTCGCCACCAAGACAGGCACGAGCTACTGCTGGAACGTGGCCCTCAACGGCCAGGCCGTGGCCAATCTCAACTTCCTGCAACTCGCCACGGATTCGTCCCACATCCCCGTCATTTCCGACAAGGAAGGTTTTCATCCTTATCTGCAGGACAAGGTCAACATCCTCTATGCCGACGGTCACGCCACGAAGGACGTGAAATTCTTCACCGGAAACTGATGACGTCGCGGCGCCGATCAGCGGGCCGCCTACGGGTTGGCGGCCGTATCTCTCAAGGGATGGGCCTTGCGCTCCAGCTTCACCTGATCGAGCAACAGCAGGTAACGATTGAGCTGGTTCTGGTAAATGGTGGCCGCCCTGGTGTCGCCCGGTTGGAGGCCACCGCGCTGGGCTTGAAGTCGCTGCTGCAGAATACGCACGAGGTCCTCACGTTCCGTGAGGGACGGTGCCGGGCCGGTGGGATGCAATGCGGCGTTGAGCAAGCCATCGATTTCCACCGTGTAATCCGGCGGCGGAGTGAAAGCCGGAGCGGGCGCGGGCATGGCATCGGCTTCGGGCGCGGATGCGGGTTCGGACGAGTGGAAGGAGGGGAGTTTTCCTGCAGCCTGCACTTGCTGGATCTTTTGATAGGAAGCCTGGAGGGGGGCCATTGCGCCGGCCATGCCGACGACCATGGAGAACCCGAAGAAGATGACCGCCCCGACGAGCACCACCATCAAGCCGGACAAAAGCTGCAGACCGAATGCGTGCAAGAGGTCGATCCCGTAGGTATTTCCCGTGATGGAGAGACAGGAAATGATCCAGACCAGACTCAAAAGGCCGAGAATGATGAATACTCCGCGAGGGCCTCCGAGAGTACCACCCAGGAAGAGCATCACGAACCCGACCGCATAGGTCAATGCGCCGGCCAAAAAGTGGCCGATGACCACTTTGACCGCGGACCCAAAAGTGGTTTCGCCGGAGACCGCAATCTTCGCGGCGAGCCACATGGGAAAGCTCGTGATGATCAGGTAGGAAGGAATGCCGATGACGATGAGAAGGATGATCGAGAGCGCGATCCGAGCGCCGGTGAATCCCGCACCGGACAATCCCGACAGAGGATTGACCGAATCCGCCAAAACGGTAGCAACAGAAACCAAAGCCATAACTCCCATAGAATACCGAATGGGCGACGTACGTAACAATACCAAAGTGGCGCAATCTCCCTCTCAGAATGTATCGCGAGGCTCAATGCGCCGCCGAAGCCGGTTGGCTCCGCCGCTCCGCTATCACCTGATCGCGAAACACCAGATAACGCTTGAGTTGCTCCTCGTAAGCAGCGCGACCCCGGCTATCCGCCGGCTTCAGTGCCTGCTGCTTCGCCGTGAGTTTTTGCTGCAGGGTCCGCACTGTCGTTTCGCGATCGCTCAACGGCGGGCGCGGACCGATCGGTTGCAACGCATCATCGAGGGCCCGGTCGATCTCGTCCGGCGCTTCCTGCCCGACGAGGCGCTGGCCAAATTTCCGCTGCTCCTCCGGTGTCTTGCCGAGCGATGCGGTCAAGGTCGCGAGGTCCTTTTCCATGCCTTGCGCCCGGAACAAGGCGAACTCGAGAGGGCCCATCACCAGACCATTGATGCACCCCGCAATGATCAACAGGAGCAACGCGCGAAAGAAGCCGATGACATACACCTTCATCGGGATCAAAAGGGTAAACAACAATGCCAGCATCACTCCGCCCCCGAGCACCAGAGTGATGCGCCATGGGTCCCCGATTTTCAGCACCACAGGCACGCCGATGGACATGCCCACGATGATGACGAACCAGGCAATCAGGCCGAAGATCCATACTTTTACGGCATTCCCGAACGTGGACTCATCGCGATCCACCATCATCTTCGACGCCACCCAGAGACTCAGGATCCAGAGAATCTGCCCGCCGACCAACGCGACGAGGAAGAGCATGGCGAGATGATGGACTTCCTCCCGCTGGAAAAATTCGGAGAATCGGGGATGAATCGAGATAGCGCTCGCTGCGGCCAGCGGCAAACCTTGGGAAATGAGTTGCATGCCGGCCAAGGCTACCGGAATCCTGCGCGCGCACCAATCCCGGAATGAGCGCCTCCCCCATGATCGAACTGCGCAACCTGCGAAAAGCCTTCGGCGGCAAACCGGCCCTGCACGATCTCACGCTGGAGGTCCGGCGTGGCGAAATCTTCGGCCTGCTCGGCCACAATGGCGCGGGCAAGAGCACCACGCTGGGCATCCTGCTCGGGCAGGTGTTTCCCGATGGCGGCGAGGCCTTCGTGAGTGGCGTCTCCGTGCAGCAGGAACGCGCCCGTGCCCTCGCGCGCACCGGCGCGATTTTCGAGGCGCCGCGCTTTTACGATTATCTCAGCGGGCGGCGGAACCTGGAGATCTACACCAGCTACTCGGCCCGCGTGCCCAAGGAAAAGATCGCCGAGGCCGTGGAGACCGTGGGGCTGACGAAGCGCATCGGCGATAAAGTCGGCACCTATAGCCAGGGCATGCGGCAGCGCTTGGGGCTCGCGCAGGCGCTCTTGCCGGACAATGAACTCGTGCTGCTCGATGAGCCGACCAACGGCCTCGACCCCGAGGGTATTCACGAGATGCGCCTGCTCATCCAGCAGCTGAATCGCGACCGCGGCATCACCGTGCTCTTCTGCTCGCACCTGCTGGTGGAGGTGGAGCAGTTGTGCGATCGCGTGGCGATTCTCAACCAGGGCAACAAGGTCTTCGATGGACGCTGGGCGGATCTCGATTCCGACCGGCATCAGGTACGCCTCGAGGTGGATGCGTGGGAGAAGGCCGCGCCTCTCCTTGGCGGGATTGCCGACCTCCAGGTGGTCGAGCGCGGCATGGTCTCGGTGAGAAAAGATTTCGACATCGCCGAGATTGTCTCGCGACTCGTGCAGGGTGGAGTCCGCGTGCGTGCCGTCGAGCCCCAGCGGCGCAATCTCGAGGAAATTTACCTGTCCATCACCCACAACGGAGGAACCCGCGACACGTGAGGACAAGCGCCCTGCATTCGATTTCATGAGCCTCTTCTTTCATCAACTTTACGGCGAGCTGTGGAAGCTCTTTGCCCGCAAGCGCACTTACATCGGCTTCGGTGCGTTCTTCGGTCTGGAGATGTTGATTCTTCTCCTGTTCCAAATTCCCAGCGTCCAGCGCTCTTTTGGTCGCATCGTCGAGCGCGCGGGATATGGGTTCGAGAGCTACTTTTCCGGGCTGACCATCGCCTTCATGATTCTCTACTGGACGGTCTTTCTGCTCGGCGGCCTCTACATCGCGCTGGTGGGTGGAGACATCGTGGCGAAGGAGGTGGAGGACGGTACCATGCGCATGACGCTGTGCCGGCCGGTGTCGCGCCTGCGGATCCTTGCGGTAAAGTACATCGCCTGCCTCATCTACACCATCGCGCTGGCCTTCTTCATCGGCCTGAGTGCCCTCGGGATCGGCCTACTCCGCCAGGGTGTCGGTGGGTTCTTCGCCTGGCAGCCGCTGCAGAATATCTTCCTTCTCTATGATTTCGGCCCGGGCTTGCAGCGCTATCTCTGCTCGCTGCCGCTGCTCGGGTTCACCCTCATCAGCGTCACCTCGCTGGCCTTCATGTTCTCGTGTTTCAACATGAAACCGGTCTCGGCCACGATCTGCACACTCACCTATTTCACGACCGACAATATCTTTCGCAACGTCCCGTATTTCGATTCGATCAAGCCGTGGTTCATCACCAGCCACATTGAGACTTGGTACAATATCTACCGCTCGCCGGTGCCATGGGCGCACATGGTGGAAGACTTTGCCTATCTCATGGGCGTGGACGCGACCTTCGTGCTCATCGGAGTGGTGGCGTTCTCGGTGCGGGATTTCAAGTCTTGAGGTCTGCCGATTCGAGGCAAGACTGGTCGCCTTCATTTCGCGCATCTTATGGATATCTACGCCGATCCCGCCTACGCCATGGCCACGGAGCAATTCCAGGTCATCGCCGATTACTTGAACCTCGATTCCAATGTGCGCGAGCGCATGCTGCACCCGAAGCGGGCCATCGCGGTCACGCTGCCCATCCATCGCGATGACGGCTCGATCCAGACCTATCAGGGTTACCGTGTGCAGCATCACCTCGCCATGGGGCCTACCAAGGGCGGTGTGCGCTTTCATCCCAGCGTGAGCCTCGGCGAAGTGGCCGCGCTGGCCACGTGGATGAGCTGGAAATGCGCGCTCACCGGCCTCCCCTATGGGGGGGCGAAAGGCGGCGTCGCCGTTAACCCGCGCGACCTTTCCATCCGCGAGCTCGAGTCGCTCTCGCGCCGCTACATGCAGGAGATGATTCCCTTCGTGGGCCCGCACACCGATGTCATCGGGCCCGATATGGGCACGAATGAGCAGGTGATGGCGTGGTTCATGGACACCTACTCGGTCTACAAGGGCTACGCCGTGCCGGAGATCGTGACGGGTAAGCCGGTGAGCATCGGCGGCACCACCGGCCGGCGCGAGGCTACCGGACGCGGTGTCGTCTATCTCATCGAGCGCGCACTCGACGTTCTCAAGATGAGCCCCGACAAATGCACCGCCGTGGTGCAGGGCTTCGGCAATGTCGGCGCCGTCACGGCGCTCGGCCTGGCCTACAAGGATGGCATGAAGATCACCGGCATCAGCGATGCCTTCGCCGCCTTCCATCGCGAAGATGGCATCGACGTCGGCGCCGCCGAGAAATACGTCAACCAACACGGCAGCCTCGCGGGTTTCACCGAGGCCGACCTCATCTCGCCCGATGAGCTCCTCACCCTGCCTTGCGACGTCCTCGTCCCCGCAGCCGTCGAGGGCGTGATCACGGAAAAGAATGCCGCTCAGCTCCGCTGCCGCATTCTCGCCGAGGCGGCCAATGGCCCCACCACTCCCGCCGCGGACCGCATCTTATTCGAGCGCTGGAATGAGATTTTCGTCATCCCCGATATCCTCTGCAATGCCGGCGGCGTCATTGTCTCCTACTTCGAGTGGGTGCAGGGTCTGCAACAGTTCTTTTGGAACGAGAGCGAAGTCATGGACAAACTCTTCCGCATCCTGGAGCAAGCCTTCGCCGCCGTGACCAAGCGCGCACGCGAAGCCAAGATTCCGCACCGCGTCGCTGCCATGGCCATCGGCGTCGAGCGCGTGCTTGCGGCGAAAAAGTCGCGCGGGTTGTTTCCGTAAAAGGGGAGGACGCTGCCCCGTCAGCACCCATTTTTTGCGGGCTAGAAGTGGGCGTCGACGAAGTGCGGCCTCCAGCCATCTTTCAGAAAAATCAGTAGAAACCCAGAAGGGCGTCACCTGGTTGTCACACGGTCTGAGTGATTGTCACCTGTTTGTAACATGACTGAGACGCAATTGTCATGGATGGGTCCCAGGCTGTGCTTCGTTGAAGACAAGATCAGCCCAGTCCCCGTAAGTTAAACCTTTTCCCCATGCTCTCCGCTCCGCCCGCCAAGTCCGCTCCGAAACATTCGGTCGGAGAGGCGCTGCTCAACCGCAATCGCTTTCGCATCCTCTGACTGACGCCGGACGACATCATCAAGTACTTCTTCAACGGCAACGCGGTGGTGGCGATCGTGGTGCTGGCGCTCATCACCATCTTCCTTTTCCGCGAAGGCGCGGGCTTCTTTGGCCAGAACCAGCGCAACCTGCGCCTCTACCGCCTGGCGGGTCTGGAGTATGTCGATTTCATTCGCCGTGAAGTCGATGCGCACACCGCCCTCACGCGTGCGCTGAATGAGTCGCGGCTCGCTCAATTCAACAAACTGATCGCTGCGGGCAAGACAGTCGAGGAGGCCAATGCGGCCCTGGCCTCGTTCGATTCCTTTGCCACGGCGTTCGGCGATTCCATCGAGGACGTTCGCGGGATGCTGTCCGATCTTTCGGACGCCGCCAGTGCGACCAAGACGAAAGCGCAAGTGAATGCCGACCGTGGAGAGCAGAAGGCCATGTTGCTCGCGGCTGGCAAGAAAGACGAAGCGGACAAGATCGAGATTACACAGGTGGATTTCGCCGCGGAAACCGGTGTGTTGAAAGGGACGCTGCCCGCCTTTCGAAAGACCAACGACCAGTTTGCGACCAAACTGGGGGACGCCCTGCAAGCGGCTCCCCGCCTTCCGGACGCCAAGCTGCAGGCGCAGATCGACAAAGTCCACGCCGGGGCGCGATCGCTGATCGTGTCTCTTCCCAAGATCGAGCAGGATATGCAGGACTGGAAATACGATGCGCCGGTGCCGTCTACGAGGGCGCTCACGTCGTTTCTCTTCGGTCGCGAATGGATCACCGCGAGCTTCTGGCAGGATTGGTACGGGATCGTGCCGCTGCTCGTCGGATCACTGCTCGTCTCGATTATTGCACTGATCATCGCAGTGCCGCTGGGCATCTCGGCGGCAATCTACGTGAGCGAGATTGCCGGACCGCGGGAGCGCCACTTCATCAAGCCTTACATCGAGTTCGTCTCAGCCATTCCGTCGGTGGTACTCGGCTTCTTTGGTATCGCGGTGCTCGGCACGGCCTTGCGCTGGACCTCGCAGATTTCCTTCCTGAGCTGGGTGCCCGGCTTTCCCATGAGCGAGCGCCTCAATGCGCTTACCGCGGGCTGCCTGCTGGCTTTCATCTCGGTGCCGACCATCTTCTCGCTCGCCGAAGACGCGCTAAACAACGTGCCCAAGCATTTCAAGGAAGCCTCCTACGCGCTCGGCGCCAACCGCTTTCAAACCATCGTACGCGTCCTGGTGCCAGCTTCGCTATCGGGGATCATCTCGGCGGTGCTGCTCGGCTTCGGCCGCGTGATCGGTGAAACGATGGTAGTGCTGCTCTGCGCGGGCAACCGCATCGCCATTCCGGACTTCACCCAAGGGCTGGGCGCCTTCTTCCAGCCGGTCCACACCATGACTGGAATCGTGGCGCAGGAAATGGGCGAAGTGGTGAAGGGGGGTATCCACTACCGTGCGCTCTTCATGGTGGGTATCGTCCTCTTCATTCTCGCCCTCGGCATCAACTACGTGGCGCAGCGCATCGTCCACCGCTATCGCATTTCCATCGGGTAACGAACCATGCACGCTCCCGTCAATCCCTTCAAGGCCACGCAGTCTTCCGCTCGCACCGTCGAGCATCTCGCGTTCGGCTTTTTCCGCGCGGCGACTTATTTCATCCTGATCAGCGCCGCGGTCATCTTCGGCCTCATCTTTTGGAAGGGGGGGCAGACGGTGTTTCGCTCCAGCTTCCCCTTCGTCAATACGACCTTCCTCACGCAAAGTCCCGAGACGCTCTACGTCTTCGACTACGAGGGCAAGAAGATGGAGATGGGCGACAAGGAGTTCCGCGCCTTCAAGGAGAACCACGGCGGCAAGGATATCAAGGCGGAGAACTATGCTTACAGCGCCGGCGGCATTTTCCCGTGCATCGTCGGCACAGTGCTCCTCGTCGTCGGCTCGATGGCCATCGCGCTCTTCATTGGCGTGAGCACAGCCATCTACCTGAACGAGTACAGCAGCCAGGGCCGGTTCGTGCACTTCCTCCGCCTCGCTATTCTGAATCTCGCCGGTGTGCCTTCCATCGTCTTCGGCTTGTTCGGCTTTGCCTTGTTCGTGGTCTTCATGCCGGTCCTGCAAAACTTCGCGAACCCGAACGTGATGAGTATACCGGTGGGGTTTGGGCATTTTCTGAATTTCTCCGGCTGGAATGTGTGCCTCCTCTCGGGCTGGTTTACCCTGGCCTTCATGGCGCTGCCGGTGGTCATCACGGCCAGCGAGGAGTCGCTCAAGGCCGTGCCCAA